>JANOIR010000371.1:0-2320 GCA_031407765.1 Vicinamibacteraceae bacterium | reverse complement strand
TCTGCGGTGGACGGCATGATCGTCATCGATGCTCGGGGGCGCATCGAGGCGTTCAACCCGGCCGCCGAGCGGCTGTTCGGCTACGCGGAGCAGGACGTGGTGGGGCAGAACGTCAACGTTCTCATGCCGTCCCCGTACGGGGAGCAGCACGACGCGCACCTGGCGCGCTATCTCGCGACCGGCGAGAAGAAGATCATCGGACTCGGACGCGAGGTGGTCGCCCTCCGTCGCGACGGCAGCACGTTTCCGGTACACCTGTCGGTTGGCGAGATGTCCCTGCAAGGGGACCGCAAGTTCGTCGGGACCCTGCACGATCTGACCGCCCGGACGGCCGTCGAGCAGCAGCTCAGCGAGCAGGCGGCTCTCGCCCGCCTTGGCGAGATGGCCGCGGTGGTGGCACACGAAGTGAAGAACCCCCTGGCGGGCATTCGCGGTGCCATTCAGATCATCGGTGGCCGGCTGCCGCCCGGGACCGACGCCTCGATCGTCAAGGAGATCATCGGGCGCATCGACGCGCTGGGCGAGATGATGGCGAGCCTACTGCTGTTCGCGAGGCCGCCCGCGCCACGGGTCGGCCTCGTCGACGTCAACGCGCTGGTCGCGGTCACGGCGGAGCTCTTGTCGAAGGACCCAACGCTTCGAGAACTCGAGGTCCACGTGGAAGGCTATGCGCCTGCTGTCACGGGCGATCCGAATCTCCTCCAGATCGTCTTCCACAACCTGCTGGTGAATGGGGCGCAGGCCATGCGGGGCAAGGGGCAGATCCGGGTGTCCATCGGGCAGGTCGACTCGATCTGCCTGGTGACCTTCGCCGACTCGGGGCCCGGCATGCCGGCCGAGGTGCGGGAGAAGATCTTCACGCCGTTCTTCACCACCAAGGCTCGCGGGTCGGGGCTGGGCCTGCCGACATCGAAGCGCCTCGTCGAAGCTCACAAGGGACGCCTGATTGTCGATTGCCCTCCGTCTGGCGGGACCCGCGTGACGGTCGAGCTGCCATTGGCACCGGCTTCGGATCGTTCGCCAACCCCCTGACAGCCGCCGCCTCGCTTCGAGCCAGCGCAAGCGCCGACTTCCCAGATCGACACGCGGGAATTCCCCACAGCCTGCGAGATTTCTCTCATTTCGGCCGGCCGAATCCGTGAGTACGGCCTTTCCGCTTCGGGCTTCAGGCTGGCGCGAGAGTTGCCCTTCCCAGTTGGCAGGGCCCCGGGCGCGGGGCAGCACCAGCGGCCGGCCTTCCGCGGCCATCGGTTGGGTAAAAAAGGGGGTCTCCATGTTCCTGGAAACAATCGTCGTGCCCGTCGATTTCGGTCCGGCTTCACACGAAGCGTGGCGAGCGGCCTGCGACCTCGCGCGGATGAGCGGCAGCGCCCTCCACCTCGTCCACGTGTGCGCTGAGCCGCTGCATCAGGCCTGGGCCGGGCAGGCCGAGGTCGACATGGAGGTGCTGGCCCAAGAGTGGGCGATCGAAGCGACGGAGCACATCGCCGGGTTCGTGAGTCCACGCGACATCGACCCCGCACGCGTGACCCGCACCGTCGTGAGCGGCTGCGCGCATCGCGAGATCGTCGAGTTCGCGCGCACGCGCGGCGCCGACCTGATCGTGATGGGTACCCACGGATTCGGGCCGCTGAGACGCCTGTTGCTCGGCAGCGTGACCGAACGCGTCCTGCGGACGGCACCGTGCCCGGTCATGGCGGTCAGGCCGCTCGGGGTGGCGTCGGTCATCGCTCCTGCGCAGGCAGCGCGGCGCATCGCGTAGGGGCGCCAACGGTTGAAGCATTCAGGAGGCCATGTGCACGACTCGATTCTGAAGTCCGGCGAGAAGCTCCACGTCATCCACCGGCAGCTCTACGACGGAGATTCCAGGCGCCACTTCGTCGGCACCGTGGAGGCGTGCGAAGGCGCGCTGGCGCGCGTGGCAGGCTACCTGTTCTCGGTCGAGGCGAGGCGCAACCAGTTCGTCAAACGGGAGGGCATGCGAACACGCATCATCCCGCTCGATACGGGCTCGGTCATCGTCAACGTCCTGCCTGAGAACGTCGACATCGAAAAGATCACGTACACCTACAAGTCGCCGCAGGAGTTCGTGGTCAGCGACGGCAGTCCCTGGCACTTGGACCTGTCGCATCTGTGATCAGCGACAGCTCCACGTTCTGCACGTATCGCACTGCGAAAAGCGCTCCAATGATTCCTCCAGTCAGTCATCCGAGTTGGACCCGACTCGTCAGCGGACAAAAGAAGCTGACTTCCACGAACGTCGGCGTGAACATGTTGATCCTCAACAGCACGCTCAAATTCGAGCGCGACTCCTCGCCGG
>JANOIR010000336.1:0-12155 GCA_031407765.1 Vicinamibacteraceae bacterium | reverse complement strand
CGGATGCCTTGTCGGCGGGCCTGCGGCCGGCCGGGGCCGCCGGCCTGCAGGCCGATCGCGGCGTGCTCGGCGGTCAGCTCCACGGGCCGGCCAAGGCGAAGCGCGTCATCTACCTCTTCATGGCCGGCGGTCCGTCGCAGCTCGAAACGTTCGATCACAAGCCGCTCCTGCAGGCGCGCAACGGCGAACAACTTCCCGACTCGGTGCGCCAGGGCCAACGCCTCACGGGCATGTCGGGCAATCAGTCGTCGCTGCCGCTCGCCGGAGCGCAGTTCGGCTTCGCGCAGCACGGCCGCGGCGGCACCTGGGTCTCCGATCTCCTGCCCCAGACCGCCAACATCGTCGACGACCTCTGCATCGTCCGCTCGATGTTCACCGAGGCAATCAACCACGACCCGGCGATCACGTTCTTTCAGAGCGGGTCGCAGATCGCCGGACGCCCGAGCATGGGCGCGTGGGTGCACTACGGGCTCGGCAGCGACAACGCCAACCTGCCGGCGTTCGTCGTCCTGATCACGCCCGGCAAGGTTGATCAGCCGCTCTATGCGCGGCTGTGGGGCAGCGGCTTCCTGCCGTCGCAGCACCAGGGGGTGCAGTTCCGCAGCGGCAAGGAGCCGGTGCTCTACCTGGCGAATCCCTCTGGTGTTACGCACGAGAGCCGACGCGCCCTGCTCGATCGGCTCCGCGATCTGCAGCAGCATGCGGCGGAGCGGAACGGCGACACCGAGGTGGACGGGCGCATCGCCCAGTACGAGATGGCCTATCGCATGCAGACGAGCGTGCCGGGCGTAATGGACGTCTCGAACGAGCCGGCGTCCACGTTCGAGCTTTACGGCGAGGACGCGCGCACGCCCGGGACGTTCGCGGCCAACTGCCTGCTGGCGCGACGGCTGGCGGAGCAGGGCGTCAAGTTCATCCAGCTCTATCACCAGGGCTGGGACCAGCACGACAACCTGCCGCGCAACATCCGCCGCCAGTGCCGGGAGACGGATCGCGCGAGCGCGGCGCTCGTCACCGACCTGCAGCAGCGCGGCCTGCTCGACGACACGCTCGTCGTGTGGGGCGGCGAGTTCGGCCGCACCAGCTATTCACAGGGCAAGCTGACCGCGGACAACTACGGCCGCGATCACCACCCGCGCTGCTTCAGCGTGTGGATGGCCGGCGGCGGCGTCAAGGCCGGCCTCGTCCACGGCACCACCGACGACTTCAGCTACAACGTCGTCGCCGACGGCGTGCACGTCCACGACTTCCACGCCACGATTCTCCACCTGCTCGGCATCGATCACGAGCGGCTCACCTACTTCCACCAGGGCCGTCGCTTTCGGCTGACCGACGTGCACGGGACGGTGGTGAAGGCCCTGCTCGCGTGAGCGTGCCTATCCTCTGAAGAACGACATAGATGATGACGACGACGGCGCCGAGTCGTCAGAGATAGACCTGCACCATCTCCCGCCAGTGTCTGGCGCGGTGCGCTTCCCCAGGCCAGACGTCCAGTCGATGCGGAACGCCCTTCTCCCAGAGCGCTCCGCTGAGATGTCGCGTGCCGTCACAGAACGCATCCGCTTCGCCGACCGCGAACGTGATGTCGAGCCCACGCAGCTTGTCCAGCAGGCGCGCGTCGGTCAGGTTGGGAATGAAGTGGCTCGGCGTGTGGAAGTAGATGTCCTCATCGTAGTACCCGTCGAACAAGTCGGGGAATGCACCCAGCTGTCGCGTGAGATCGTAGCGACCGCTGAGCCCGACGACCTTCCGGAAGTACTCGGGATGGCGAAACGCGACGTTCACCGCGTGGTAGGCGCCGATGCTGCAGCCGTGGGCCACGAGCGGCGCCGTCGACCCCTTCGAGCGGACGAAGGGCACGACCTCGTCGAGGATGTACCGCTCGTACTGTCTGGCACGCGCGATCCGTCCTTGCGGCGGACGGCACCGACAATACAGGGCCTCCGAATCCAGGCTGTCGACACAGAAGAGCGTGAGGCGTCCGTGCTCGATCGCCTGCTCCATCGCTCGCACGAGTCCCCAATTCTCGTAGTCGTAGAACCGCCCCTCGCGGGTGGGAAAGACGAGCACAGCCGCACCTGCATGGCCGAACACCAGCAACTCCATGTCCCGACCGAGACCGGAGCTGAACCATCTGTGGTACTCACGGACCATCCCGTCCCGAGGGTAAGGCGCGGGTGTGACCAAATCCTGACTCTGGAGCAAATATGCGGTCTCGATGCTCTCCGAGAACCTCCGCCCACAATCGATAGCCGGCCACACCGAGATGCAAGCCGTCGTCGAGGAAGAGCTCGGGGCGGGGTCGCCCGTCCGGACCGAGCATCGGCGTGAACACATCGACGTAGAAGGCGCCTGGGTGACGGGGGAGCGTCCGTCGGATCAACTCGTTGGCTTCAGCGATCCGCCCGAGCAACCCAAGCCGGGCAGGGCTGGGCTTGATGGCGATGAATCCGAACGGAAGGTGCCCCAAATCGCGCGCGACCTTGGCGGCGAGCGCCTCGAACCGGCTCCTCACCTCGCGCGGCGTCCGCCCGTCTCCAAGATCGTTGTCGCCCGCGTACAGGACCAACGAGGCAGGACGTACCGGCGGCACCAGACGCTCGAAGAACCAGACGCACGCCTCCAGCGTCGAGCCGCCAAAGCCGAGGTTGACGGCCCTGGCGCTGGCGAGATCCTGACCCAGCGTGCGCCACAACGTGATCGACGAGCTGCCGTAGAAGACGGCCGGGTTCGGCGGGAGCGGCTGTGTCGCGCGAGCCCGTTCGAGCGCTCGGACATCGGCTTCGTACCATTCCATACGTTGGGGGGGCAGCGTATCACTGCGGTCGCAGCAGGCCGTCCGGCCGCATCACGCTGCGGGGGAGAGCGCTATCAGGTATCGCGCGCCGGGCACGGGCAAGTGGGATGTCGCTATCGTACTCGGCAAGCGAGTGGAAATGGATGGGATGGACTACACTCCGCGGCGTCGGCCATTCCCCCCAATCCGTTGATCTGCCAGACCATCGCTTCTGGTCTTGCCTGAGGAATCCTCGATGAAAACTCCCCTGTTGCTTCTGAGCATGTTCTTGGGCGTCGTTCTCACTGTTCACCTCGCGATGAACGGCTTCGTCGGCGCGGCACTGAACAATCCCCGGGTCGGCAATGCCCTCTTCTGGTGCATCGGTGCCGTCACGGCCGTGATCATCGGTGCGACAGGCTGGCAGAGTGGAGCGCTCAGCGGCCTGAGCTCGGTCAATCCGATCATGCTCACCGCCGGGGTGATGGGAGGCATGCTCGTCTTCGGCATTGCGGCGCTGATCCCGCAAGTTGGCGCCGGTCCGTTCACCTACGCGCTGCTCGGTGGTCAGCTGATCAGCGCGATGGTCCTGTCGCACTATGGCTGGTTGGGCTCGCCGAAGCAGCCCGCTACGCCGACGAACCTGATCGGCGTCGTAGTCCTGATTGTGGGCATCGTGCTCACGACGCGTCGATAGCAGGCTGCCCGACGAGGACGCCCATCTCCGAACCGCAGGGTTCCTGCGGCTACAATCCCGCATGCTCCTCGGAGACCTGTTCGACCTGTCCCTGCGCGGACGCGCCGACGCCGTCGGCCTGCTTTGCGAGGGTCCCGGCGGCCGGCGGGAGCTGACGTTCGGCGAGATCGCGGACCGGGCCGCGCGAGCCGCGGCCGTCCTGCGGCAGCGAGGACTCGAACCAGGCGACCGGCTCGCGGTGCAGCTTCAGAATCGGCTCGAGTTCATCGATCTCTTCCTCGCCTGCGTGCAATCCGGCATCGTGCTGGTCCCGATCAACGTCCTCTATCGGGAGCGCGAGATTGCCCACATCGTCGAGGACTCCCAACCGAAGTTGATCGTCACCACCGAGGGCAATCACGGGCTGTTCCCGGCGGGCATCCCGGTGGCCGACGTCGAGACGCTGATGCGCGAGGCGTTGACGGCGACGGGCGGCGTGCCTCGCCCGGCCATCGATGGCGACGCGCCGGCGGCCATCGTCTACACCTCGGGCACCACCGGCCGGTCCAAGGGCGCGGTGCTGACCCACAACAACTTCGCGGCCAACGCCGCCGCGCTCGTCACCTGCTGGCGAATCACGAGCGCGGACCGCTACCTGGCAGTGTTGCCGCTCTTCCACGTCCACGGCCTGGGCAACGGCATCTGCGCGTGGCTGGCCTCGGGCTGCACGATGCGCCTCGTCGAGCGGTTCGACGCGACCAAAGCGCTCGAGTGGTTCCAGGCTTTCCAGCCGACGCTCTTCTTCGGCGTGCCGACGGTCTACGTCCGGCTGCTGGAGCTGCCGGCCGACGAGGCGCGCGCGATCGGGGCGCGGACGCGGCTGTTCGTGTCGGGCTCGGCGCCGCTGCCGCCACAGGTACTCGAACAGTTCCGTGAGAAGTTCGGCCACACGATCCTGGAGCGCTACGGGATGAGCGAGACGCTGATGCTCGCCTCCAACCTGCTGGAGGGCGAGCGCCGCGCCGGTACCGTGGGCTACGCGCTGCCGGGGGTCTCGCTGTCGGTGCGGGACCGGCAGGGGCAACCGGTGCCAAAGAATGAGCCCGGCGAAGTCTGGGTCAAGGGGCCGACGGTGTCCCCCGGCTACTGGGCGAATCCCGAAGCCACCGCGCGCGCCTTCACCGACGGCTGGTTCAAGACGGGCGACCTGGGCGAGCTGGACACCGCCGGCTGCCTGACGCTGCGCGGCCGCGCCACGGAGCTGATCATCTCTGGCGGCTTCAACATCTATCCGCGCGAGATCGAGGAGGTGCTGCTCGAGCAGCCCGGCGTGCGCGAGGCCGCGGTGGTGGGCCAGCCTGACGCGAGGCGCGGCGAGGTGCCGGTGGCCTACGTCGTCACCGAACCCGACGTCGACCTCGACGCCCTGCGCGACTGCTGCGCGGCGAGCCTCGCGTCTTTCAAGACGCCGCGCGCCGTCCACCGCGTCGACGCGCTGCCCAGGAACGCGATGGGCAAGCTGCAGAAGCATCTGCTGGTGCTGCCACCCGCGTGAGCAAACGGCGCCGGTTACTGGGCAACGAGCGAGTAACTGGTGCTCCGGCCGCCGGCCTGGTTCCGGACCAGCACGCCGCGCTCCACGAGCTGCTGAATGTCCCGCAGCGCGGTGTCGTTCGAGCTCTTCGTCAGGGCCGCCCACTTCGACGTGGTCAGCTTGCCCTCGAAGCCTTCGAGCATCATCTTGATCACCAGCCGCTGGCGCTCGTTCAGTGTCACCTCGCGCAGCCTCTCCCAGTACCGCGTCCGCTCGACCACGCCTGATAGCGCGGCCTGCGAGCGCTCGATCGCGCGACTGAGGCAACCGAGGAACCAGTCCATCCAGGCCGTCACGTCCATCGTGGCGCGCTGGGTGCGCTCGAGCGTGCGGTAGTACTCGGCGCGCTCCTCGCGGATCTGTGCGGACATGCTGTAGAAGCGCTGCGAACTTCCCTCCGACCGCGCGAGCGACATGTCGGCGATCGCTCGGGCAAGCCGACCGTTGCCGTCGTCGAACGGGTGAATCGTCACGAACCAGAGGTGCGTGAGCGCGGCCTTCAGCACCGGCTCCGTCGTCGCGTCGCCGTTGAACCATTCGAAGAACCGCCGCATTTCTGCGTCGAGCCGCTCGGCGGCGGGAGCCTCGAAATGGACGCGTTCACGACCCACCGGGCCGGACACCACCTGCATCGGCGCCGTGCGGTCGTCACGCCAGGCGCCGACCGTGATGCGATGCATCCCGCTTCTCGCGGCGGGGAACAATGCGGCCTGCCAACCGAAGAGACGCTCCGCGCTCAGCGGCTCCTCGTAGCGCTGCGTCGCGTCGAGCATCATCTCGACGACGCCCTCGACGCGCCGATCCGCGGGCGTCAACCCGCCGATGTCGATGCCCAGCCGGCGCGCGACCGACGAGCGAACCTGGTCGGCCTCCAACTGCTCGCCCTCGATCTCGCTGCTCTTCAGCACGTCCTCCGTGAGGGTGCCGAGAAGGACCTGCTCTGTCTCGCGGAACCCAAGCGCTTCCATCCGGCCGAGCAGCCGCCCCTGCAGGTGTCGGACTGCGGATAGAGGGGTTGCCAGCCGCCGGTCGTCCCAGCGAAACGTCGGCCAATCTTCCAAATCGTGGATGTATGCGCCCATTTGCCGCAAGTTGTGCGGTGATTATGGCGCCTATTCGCCGCAGTGTCCAGTAACGACCGCACAAAGTGCGGCGATTGAGACCCGTTGACCGCGCTGCCACTACAATCCCGCTCATGCTCTCAGGCGACCTAGCAGCCCGTGGTGAAGGTCCCACGGCATTCGACGGGCGATGCATCCCGGCGTGAATCCCGCCATCCTGTCGCTCATCGCGCTGCTCATCGCCATCGCGCTGTCGATGGCGACGAAGCTGAACGTCGGCGTGGCGGCGATGGCGTTCGCGTGGCTGATCGGCACCTACGCGGCGGGATTGCGTGTCGAGGAGGTGGCGGCGGGGTTTCCATCGTCGCTCTTCCTCACGCTCACCGGCGTCACGCTGCTCTTCGCACTGGCGGAGACCAACGGCACCCTCGATCGCCTGGCGCACCGCGCGGTGGGCCTGGCCCGCGGCCAGGCCCGCCTCCTGCCGGTGCTGCTGTTCGGCATCGCGTTCGCGCTGTCGTCGGTCGGGCCTGGCGCGATCATCGCGGTCGCGCTGCTGATTCCGATGGGGATGGCCGCCTCGACGCGCGCCGGCGTGCCGCGCTTCCTCACGGCGCTGGCCGTGGCCAACGGCGCGAACGCCGGCAACCTCTCGCCCATCAGCGCCATCGGGATCATCGCCAACACCAAGATGGCCGAAGCCGGCGTCGGCGGCCACGGGGCGAAGGTCTGGATCGCCAACCTCGTGGCGCACCTGCTGGTGACGGCGGTGGCGTATGTCGTCCTCGGCGGCTGGCGGCTGCCCACCCTGACGGCCGAAACGGCGGCCGACGTCGCGCCGCGATTCGAGCTGCGTCACTGGCTGACGGTCGCGGTGATCGCGGCGTGGATCGCCGGCGTGATCGCGCTCCACTTGAACGTCGGCCTTGCCGCCTTCCTGGCCGCGTCGGTCCTGGTGCTGATGGCGATCGCCGACGAGGCCGAGGCGATGCGGCGCGTGCCGTGGGGCGTGATCCTGATGGTCTGCGGCGTCACGGTCTTGATCGCCGTGCTCGAGAAGACCGGCGGCATGGCGCTGTTCACGGCCCTCCTGGCCCGCCTGGCGACACCGGCCACACTGAACGGCACGGTGGCGTTCGTGACCGGGCTGATCTCGAGCTGGAGCAGCACGTCAGGCGTGGTGCTGCCCACCTTCCTGCCGACGGTGCCGGGCCTCGTCCAGCAGGTCGGCGGCGGCGATCCGCTGGCCGTGGCCCTGAGCATCAACGTGGGATCGGCCATGGTGGACGTGTCGCCGCTGTCCACGCTCGGTGCCCTGTGCGTGGCAACGGTGTCCGACCCAGCAGAGGCACGCACGCTCTTCAGGCAGCTACTGCTGTGGGGGCTCTCGATGAGCGTGATCGGCGCCTTGCTCTGTCAGCTCCTGGCCGGAGCGATGGCACGGGCCTGAGCTCGGCCGGAGTCGGGCTGCGCCTGTGAAGCCGCCAAGAGCCATGGCAAAGAGCGGCCCTGCTGGCGAGGCTCCGCGCCGAGCCCGTGGTCACAATCGGCCCCTGGCGCTCACATCACACGCAAAGCCCGCCTTTGCCATGAGCTGACGCGGCGCCGCACTCCCCACGCGTACGCGATGTAATAGCCAATCACGATGCCGCCCACGGCCAGTGACTCGGGGATCCCGAACGCGAGCACCATCTGGGTGCCGTAGACGCCGGCTTCGGCGACCCGCCACGATCGCCAGAGTCCGTACAGCACACGCGCGGAGACCATCAGGGTCACGATCAGGACCAGCCACCGGTTCGGCGTGTAGTGCAGCGTCGCGGGTGTCGGCTCCCATCGCGTCAGCGCGAGGCCGACGACGCCCAGGCCCAGGCCGAGCACGATACCCGCCGCCCCGCCGCTGAACGCGTGCGGGACCCAGATGGTCGTGACCGCTGCGGCGATCAGGAAGAGGATCGCCGAGACCGTCGTCAGCACGATGTTGAGGGTGACGACCCAGGGCCGCGCCATCCGTCGCGCTTTGCCCATGCGATAGCGCTGGACGAGGATCAGCGGCATCAGCGCGACCAGCACCAGCGGGAGCACGAGCAGCAGGAGCAGGAACGGCACGCGTCAAGGCTAGCGCGAAGCGGTTCGGTGGTAGGCTGGCAGACAGCCGAGCTGCCCCCCTTGCTGCTTCGCGCTACGCCCCGCCGCGTACTGGCGCCGGCGATCCTGCTAGCCCTCTGGACCGCTCTCGCTGCCCCTGCGCCCGCCTGGTCGCAGGTCGAACCGCGCGGCGTCCTGCTGATCAACTCCTACAACGTCGGCTACGAGTGGACCGACGAGCTGACGCGCGGCGTCCGTGCCGGCCTCGAGAGCCACGGCACGCCCATCGACCTGTCGGTCGAGTTCCTGGATGCCCGGCGGCGCGGCGAGGAGCTGTTCCCGCAGATGCGTGCTCTGCTGGCTGCGCGGTACTCGCCGGCCAAGACGGCGGTCATCATCGCCGCCGACGACCCGGCGCTGCAGTTCCTCCTCGAGCACGCGGCGGATCTGCTGCCCTCGGTGCCCGTCGTCTACTGCGGCGTGAGCAACGACGCGCTCGTCGCCAAGGCGCCCCGCAGCCGCTTCACCGGCGTGCGCGAGGTCATGAGCGTTTCGCCCGCCCTCGACGTCGCCGTCTCGCTGCACGCGCCGCGGCGCGTCTTCGTCGTCTCGGACGCCACGCTGACGTCCGGGAGCGTGCGGCAGAGTCTCCAAGCCTACGCACGCCAGCAGCAGCGCGGCCTGCAGATGATCTACCTCGATGGCCGAACCTTGACCCTCGACCAGATTCTCGCGACGCTGCGCCGCGACACGACTCCGCGCGACCTGGTGATGACGACGCCGTTCACGCGCGATCACACCGGCCGCTCGTTCCCGGCCCGCGAATCGGTCGCGCAGATTGCCCGAGCGTCCACGGCGCCGACCTACGGCCCCCTCGCGACCGGCGTCGGCCAGGGCCTGACGGCGAGCGGCATCAACGCCGGGTTCGAGCACGGCTTGACCACGGCCCGCCTCGCGATGGCGGTGCTCCGCGGGCGGCCGCCGTCCGAGGTCCCGATCGAGTCGTTCAACCGCATCGGCTACCAGTTCGACTACCGGCAACTGGTCCGCTACGGCGTCGAGGACTCGCGGCTGCCCACAGCGGCGCTGGTCATCGGCCGGCCCCGCTCGTTCTACGGCGAGAACCGGCTGCTGATCTGGGTGACCACCCTCTTCATCCTCGGACAGACGATCGTGATCGCCGCGTTCACCCGCAACGTCGTGCAGCGGCGCAAGGCGGAGCGCGAGCTCGCCCGGACCGAAGCGGATCTCCGTCAGTCGCAGAAGATGGACGCCGTCGGCCGCCTGGCCGGCGGCATCACGCACGACTTCAACAACCTGCTCACCGTCATCAAAGGCCACAGTGAGCTGCTGCGGGAGGCGCCGGACCAGTTGACCGCCGCGGACGCCGTGAATTCCCTCGACGAGATCCAGAAGGCCGGCAACCAGGCCGCGGCGCTGACGCGCCAGCTGCTGGCCTTCAGCCGCAAGCAGATACTCCAGGCGCGGGTGGTCAACCTGAACCAGATCGTCCACGAAGTGGAATCGATGCTGGGCCGCCTCATCGGCGAACAGATCGCGCTGGCGACGGCGCTCGATCCCGACCTCCTCAACCTCTCGGTCGATCCGGGACAGATTCAGCAGGTCATCGTGAACCTGGTCGTCAACGCCCGCGATGCGATGCCGAACGGCGGCCGGATCGTCGTCAGCACGCGGAACGCCGACCGGTTCCCGGCCGCGGCCGGTGCACTCGGCCGAGGGGCGCGTCCTTGCGTGATCCTGGCGGTCAGCGACACCGGGCTGGGCATGTCGGCCGAGACACGCGCGCGGATCTTCGAGCCCTTCTTCACCACCAAGTCCGAAGGCAAGGGCACCGGGCTCGGCCTGGCGACGGTCTACGGCATCGTCCGCCAGAGCGGCGGCTGGATCGATGTCGACAGCGAGGTCGGCCACGGCACGACGTTCACGCTCTACCTCCCGTCGACCCAGGCCGCGCCGCAGCCGCTCGAGCCGAAGGCCGCGGACGGCGGCGTCACGCGCGTGGCCGCAACGCTGCTCGTCGTCGAGGATCAGCCCGAAGTCCTCGAGCTGGCGGTCTCTGCTCTACGACGCGCCGGCTACGATGTCTTCGAGGCGGCCGACGGCGACGAGGCGTTCGCACGGTTCGGCCAGCGGGCCTCCACCATTGCGCTGCTGCTCACCGACGTGGTGATGCCGGGCATGAACGGGCGGGAGCTCGCCGAGCGGCTGCGCGCGCGGCACCCGGACCTGCTCATCATCTTCATGTCGGGGTATGTCCACGACATCCTCGACTGGCAGGAACTGGCCGGCCCGGGCGCGGCGTTCCTGGCCAAACCCTTCACGCCGGCGGTGCTGGTGCGGCAAGTGGATCGCATGCTTTTGTCACGCCGGAAGGTGAAGACCCGGGGGGCCCACTAGCTGCTACGCTGTGATTGCATGGCCGGCGACGAGATCAAGAACTACATCACGCCGGGCGGCTTCCGGCGAATGCAGGAGGAGCTCACTCGCCTGTGGAAGGAAGAGCGGCCGCCGGTCGTCACGACCGTCACCTGGGCTGCGGGCAACGGCGATCGCTCCGAGAACGGCGACTACATCTACGGAAAGAAAAGGCTGCGCGAGATCGATCGGCGGATCCGTTACCTGTCGAAGAGTCTCGACCAGGCCGTAGTGGTGGACAACTCGGGCAAGACGCATGGACGCGTCCATTTCGGCGCGACCGTGACGTTTCAACCCGAGACCGGCACCGAGCGCGAGGTCACGATCGTCGGCGTCGACGAGCTCGATAGCGGCGACCTGCGCGTGTCCTGGCGCTCTCCGCTGGCCAAGGCGCTGCTCACCGCGAAGATCGGAGACACGGTGACGCTGCGCGCGCCGCGCGGACCCGAGCGCCTCGAGATCATCGCGGTCCGCTACGACGACCTGCGCTAGCGATGCGCGAGAAGAAGACACGGCTCCACCTGCCGCGCCCGCAGATCCTGGCTTTCCGCCGCGCGGTCCAGGGGCTCGACGAACGGCTGCCGCCTGGCCCGTCGTCGCTCCGCAAGGCGGCGTGGGCGGGCCTGCAGGACAGCATGCCGCGAGCCGCGCTGCTGTCCCTCCACGCGCGTGTAGAGGGCGCAAAGCCGACCACCTGGGAGGCGCCATCCCTCGTGCAGCTGTGGGGGCCCCGCTACAGCGCGTTCGTCGTCGATGCGCGGGATGCCCCGATCTTCACCATCGCTCGCCTGCCGGACACGGGCCCGACTCGCCTCGTGGCGGAGACACTCGCCGATCGACTGGCAGCGTTGCTGGGAGACACGCGCATGACGCACAGCGCTGTCGCGCGGGCGCTCGGTGAGCCGCCGAACCGGCTGCGCTACGCCACGCTGACAGGGCGGGTGCGCTTGCGGTGGGACGGCGCGAAGGAGGCGACTCTCTGGATGGCGCCGCCGCCCGGCATCGGACCTGGCGGGGCGCGGCTCGAGCTGGCCCGGCGGTATCTGCACGTGTTCGGCCCCGCGACGGCCGAGGCTTTCGCAGCGTGGGCCGGCATCTCGTCGAGCGCAGGTGCGGCGACCTTCGACGAGCTTCGGGCGTCGCTGCTGCCGGTCCGCACGCCGATCGGCGACGCCTGGATCCTGGCGTCGGACGAACCGTTGGTCCGCCGCCGCCCTGCCGCTGCCGCACCCGCGCGACTCCTGCCGAGTGGCGATACGTACTTCCTCTTTCAGCGGCTCGACGAGAGGGCGCTGCTCGTCGACGACGCGGTGCAGCGCGGCTGCCTGTGGACGTCGCGAGTCTGGCCCGGCGCGCTGCTCGTCGACGGCCTCATCGTCGGCACCTGGCGCCGCGCGCAGGGGACCGTCTCCATCGAGACGTGGCGTCGGCTCTCGCGCGCCGAGGGTCGGGCCGTCGACGCCGAGGTCGCGTCGCTGCCGCTCCCGTTCACGCTCGCTGTCGCCGCACGATGACGTAAGGCTGGTC
>JANOIR010000312.1:0-5665 GCA_031407765.1 Vicinamibacteraceae bacterium | reverse complement strand
CCGCCGGCCGCGTCGTGCGCCGCGAGCAGGCGGGCGACAGCCTCCCGCAGCTCGGCATCGCCGGCGGTGAGCTCCTGCAGGCGGGCGGCCCGCGCCGCCGGTGGGCTGTCGATCACCGCGTCGAAGACCTCGCGGAGCCGTGGCGGTGTCGGAGCGGTCATCGGGATGTTCCCGGTCTTGCGGCTGGGCCTCTCACGACCAGCCGCGGGGCCGCCTTGGCGACCGGGTGCTGCGAATATACTGCGAGGCGACCCCGTGGACGCCGACTCTCAGACGGTCGTGTCGCTGCTCGCCGCGGTCCGCGGCGGCGACCGCGACGCCGAGGAACGCCTGCTGGCGCTGGTCTATCCGTCGCTGCGGCGCCTGGCGTCGCACTACATGCGCGGGGAGCGGCTGGATCACACGCTGCAGGCGACGGCGCTCGTGCACGAAGCCTACGTCAAGCTGCTCGGCTCGATCGACGTCGACTGGCAGAGCCGCGCCCACTTTTACGCGATGATGGCCACCCACATGCGGCGCATCCTCGTCGACCACGCCCGTGCTCGCAACGCGCAGCGTGGACCCGGACAGGCGGTGCGCGTGACCTGGCACGACGAAGGCGACGCGGCCCGCGACCGGACCGACGACCTGGTCGAGCTCGACGCCGCACTGACGCAGCTCGCGGCGGTTGATCCACGGGCCGGACGCGTCGTGGAGCTGCGGTTCTTCAGCGGGCTGAAAGAGCAGGAGGCGGCCGAGGTGCTGGGCATCTCCCTCGCCACGCTCAAGCGCGACTGGACGTTCGCCAAGGCCTGGCTCTACGACGCCCTCGCCGGATAGCAGCGCTGTCACGCTCGCGCTCGCCCTCCGGTCGTGTCAGCCGCTACGTCGATGCCGGCATGCCAGGCCGCGGCGGCTCGTCGCCCGATTCCGGGCGCGTGTCCTCGGGCACCGGGATCGGCGCGGCGACGTTGGGCCAGGCGCCGCTGAAGCGCTGCGCATGAATCTCGCGCGCCCGGGCCAGCGCGTCGTCGAACGTGGCGCAGATGTGCTCGGCCCCGAGCCGTCGATCGAAGTGCGCCTTGCGCATCAGCGCCAGCGGCTGCTCGCGCGCGCCCGACACCAGGAAGATGCGGCTCGTCGCCTGCACCGCGTGCGACAGATCCTCGATCGCGTGCAGGCCGGTGCCGTCGATCGCGGTCATGTAGCGCAGGCGCAGGATCACGATGGGGGGCAGGCCGTCGAGCCGATCGCGGATCACGTCGAGCTTGTCGGTGCTGCCGAAGAGCAGCGGACCGGTGACGCGGAAGACCGCGGTGAACGGCGGGATGTCCTTGTCCTGGAGCATGTCGGACCGCGTCCGCGCAACCCACTCGTCGGTCACCTGCGCGACGTCGGTCGTGTTGGCGACGCGGCGGATGAACAGCAGCGCCGCCAGCGCCATGCCGACTTCGACCGCCTGCGTCAGGTCGGCGAAGATCGTCAGCGCCAACGTCACCGCCCAGACGCTGGCGTCGGTGAGCCCGGTGCGGAAGATGTCTGGGATCTCCGCCCAGTCGCCCATGTTCCAGGCGACCATCACCAGGATCGCGGCGAGCACCGGCATCGGCACCAGCGCGGCGAGCGGCGCTGCCCACAGCACGATGGCCAGCAGCGTCAACGCGTGCACGATCCCGGCGACGGGTGTCCTGGCGCCCGAGCGGATGCTGGTCGCGGTGCGGGCGATGGCGCCCGTGGCCGGCAGGCCGCCGAACAGCGGCGAGGCGACGTTGGCCACGCCCTGCGCGACGAGCTCGACGTTCGGGTTGTGCCGGTCGCCGGTCATGCGATCGGCAACCGTCGCCGACATCAGCGACTCGATGCCGCCGAGCATCGCCACCGTGAACGCCGACGGCAACAGGCCGATGATGAGGTCGATGCGAAACGCCGGGAGCGCGAACGCCGGCCAGCCGCTCGGAATGCCGTGGAAGCGCGAGTCGACGGTCGCGACCGGCAGACCGAGGGCGACGACCGCGCCGGTGCCGGCGACGAGCGCGACGATGGCGCCGGGGATGCGCGTGCGGAGCGTCGCGCAGAGGATCAGCACGAGCAGCGTGGCGACGCTGAGCACCGCCGTCGTGGCATCCGTCGTCGGCAGCGCGCTGCCGATCGCGAACATCCGCCCGATGAAGTCGTCGGGCATCCGCGTCATCGTCAGGCCGAGGAACTCGCGCAGCTGCGTGGTCGCGATGATGACGGCGATGCCGTTGGTGAAGCCGACCACCACCGGCCGCGGGATGAAACGGATCGCGCCGCCCATGCCGGAGAGGCCGAGCAGGATCAGCATGACCCCGCCCATCATCGTGCACATGAACAGCCCGGCGACGCCGTGCGTGGCGACGATGCCGGCGATGACGACGACGAAGGCGCCGGTGGGGCCGCCGATCTGCACCATCGAGCCGCCGCCGACCGAGATGATGGCGCCGGTGACGATGGCGCAGTAGATGCCGGATTCGGGCGGCAGGCCCGAGGCGATCGCAAACGCCATCGCCAGCGGGAGGGCGACAAGCCCGACGGTGATGCCGGCGGTCAGGTCGGCCCCAAAGGTCTGCCAGGAGTATCGCCGCAGGGCGATCAGCAGCTTGGGCAGGGCCGGGCGCCGCGCCTGGGGATCGATCGCGGCAGGAGCCGGCTCGGCCGGCGTTGCGGCGACCGGGGCGCTCGTCATTGCGGCAGGACTATCGGCAGGTGGCGGGGCGACCTGTAGCGCGGCGGCCCGACCGGTGCGCCGGGCTGATAACATGCCCCGCCGAGGTGGTTGCCCTGTGACGCGTGTCTCTGCCCTGCTGGTTGCGTTTCTACTGATGCTGCTCGGGTCGCCGCTGGTGGCGGCCGCGGTCGATCCCGCCGGTCACGGCGCCGCCGTGGCAAGCGGCGACATGTTCAGTACCGCCGGCATCGTCTCGCTCCTGACGCTGGTCGCGCTCGAGGTGGTCCTCGGCATCGACAACGTGATCTTCATCGCCATCCTGGCCGGGCGGCTGCCGCCCAGCGAGCAGGCGAAGGCGCGCAAGCTCGGGATCGCGATGGCCGTCGTCTCCCGGATTCTGCTGCTCCTCAGCATCGCCTGGGTGATGCGGCTGACCGAGCCGCTGTTCTCGATCGGAAGCTGGGAGCTGTCGGGCAAGGCGCTGATCCTGCTCGGCGGCGGATTGTTCCTGATTGCCAAGAGCACCTACGAGATCCACGACAAGCTCGAAGGGTCCGAGGAGCATCACGGCGCCGGCGGCAAGGGCGCGCTCGTGGCGGTCGTCCTGCAGATCATGGTGGTCGACATCGTGTTCTCGCTCGACTCGGTGATCACGGCGGTCGGGATGACGCCGCACGTCCCCGTGATGATCATCGCGGTGCTGGTTGCTGCGGTGATCATGCTGGCCTTCTCCGGCCCGATCAGCTCGTTCGTGCACAAGCATCCGACGATGAAGATGCTGGCGCTGTCGTTCCTGATCCTGATCGGCGTGATGCTCGTCGGCGAGGCCTTCGGCCAGCACATCGACAAGGGCTACATCTACTTCGCGATGGCGTTCTCGCTCGGCGTCGAGTTCATCAACATGCGCATCCGCGCCAAGTCGACGCCGGTCGACTTGCGGCACTCGGAGATGCCAGGCGAACAGTAATCGTGCTCGGAGCATGCTCGGAGCATGCTCCGAGCACCTTGCCGTTTCTGCGATCGCGGCTAAAACAACGTGACCGACGAGAGCGGCCACCAGCGCGCCTGGACACGGCCGACAATGGCCTCGCGCGGCACGGGACCCCAGTGCCGGCTGTCCGAGCTGCGGTTGCGGTGGTCACCCATCACGACATAGAAGTCGGTCGGGACGGTGTAAGGGCCCCAGTTCTCGTGGCTGCGGAAGTCCGCCGGCACGTAGCGATCGTCCAACTGACGGCCGTTGATGGTGACCCGGCCGTTGCGGATGAGGACGACGTCGCCTTCGGCGGCGATGATGCGCTTGACGAAGAGGCGGTCGGGGGCGACCGGCACGTGGAACATGACGATGTCGCCAGGTGTCGGTTTTCCGATGCGGTAGGTCAGACGGTCGACCACCAGCCGGTCGTGATTGGCGAGCGTCGGCGCCATGCTGTGGCCCTCGACGCGGGCGAGCTGCACGGTGAATCCCATCGCCAGCGCGGCGCCAGCGGTGGTGACAAATGCATAGCGCGTCACGGTTTGCGCCAGCATCGCGAGCGATGTGGGGCGGGGCAGGGCGGCGAGCGATGAGGCGATGCGCATGGCGCGAGGGAGCGGTAACCCGGTCGCGCCGAGCAGGCGTCCAGACCGCTGCCGAGGTGCCAGTGCAAAGTGACTGCCGGCCGACAGCTGGGCGTCAGCGCTCGGGCGAGGACATATGAACCAGCCGGAGGATCTCGAGGCACTTCTGCGTGAGTTGCACGCGGAGGCACCGGCCGAGCCGACGCCGGCGCGGGCCGGCGCGTCGGTCGGCCCGGCCGGCCTCCCGGCCCTTCCCGCCGCCGGCGGCGATCACGGCCGGCTCGACACCTGGCTGCGCGAGCTGGTGTCGCGGCGGGCGAGCGATCTGCTGCTGGTCGCCGGCGCCCCGGCCGCGATCCGGGTCGACGGGCGCGTCGTCTCGCTCGGTGGACCGACGCTCGATGGCGCCACCATCGAGGCCGCCGTCCTCGACGCGCTGCCGCCGCACGCCGCGGCGCACTACCGCGACGTCGGCATCGCCGACGCCTCCTACCGCCTCGTCAACGCCGGCCGCTTCCGCATCAACCTGCACCGCGAGCGCGGCCGCGCCGCCGCGGCCATCCGCGCCCTCCCCTCGGAGGTCCCGCGCCTGGCATCGCTCCAGCTGCCGCCGGGTATCGAGGCGCTGTCGCGACTGACACGCGGCCTCGTGCTCATCGGAGGCCCGACCGGGTCCGGCAAATCGACGACGCTCGCGGCCCTGGTCGACGAGATCAACCGGCGTGACGAGCGCCACATCATCGTCATCGAGGATCCGACCGAGTACGAGCACGCGCATCGCCGCAGCCTCGTCGAGCACATCGAGATCGGCATCGACGCGCCCGACTTCCCGACCGCGCTGCGGGCCGCGCTGCGCCAGGCACCCGACGTCATCGTCGTCGGCGAGATGCGCGATCCCGAGACGATGCGGATCGCGCTCGCCGCCGCCGAGACCGGCCACCTCGTGCTGTCGAGCGTGCACACCACCGACGCGGCGTCGAGCGTGTCGCGCATCGCCGACTCGTTCCCGCCGGAGCGGCAGAACACCATCCGGCAGGAGCTGTCGATGGCGCTGTCGGCGGTGATGACGCAGACGCTGCTGCCGCGGATCGGCGGTGGCCGGGTGCCGGCGGTCGAGCTGTTGATGATCGGCTACGGCGCCCGCCAGCACATCCGCAAGGACGCGCTGCAGCACCTCCACCAGGAGATCACCATCACCCGGCGCCTGGGATCCATCGCACTCGAGGATTCGCTGGCGCGCCTCGTGCGGGAGCACCTCGTCGAGCACAAGGACGCGCTGGCGCGCGCGGCGCACGCGGACGAGTTCGAGCGTGCCGTCCGCGGTGCGTGATGCGCGCCCATGATTCCTCGGCAGACCACGTGGGTAGAGCGGACGCCCACACGGCACAACTCCAGACCCGCCTACGAATGGCGGCGCGCGGCGCCGGGGGGATCCGG
>JANOIR010000273.1:0-11820 GCA_031407765.1 Vicinamibacteraceae bacterium | reverse complement strand
CCGTCCAGGCGACGACGAAGGCGTCGTCGAGCGCGGCAACCGACGGGTAGACGCCCGGGCCGAGCACCTGCGGTGCGGCCGGCTCACGAATCGGCTGCGCGACGACACGGCGGACGCCGTCGGCGACTTCGTCCCACAGCGCCACCGCCGGTCCCGACGCGAGCGCCGCGACGACGGGGTGGGCCGCGCCGCTGCCCGGCCGATCGAGCCGGCGCCGCGGCGTGAACGTCCGGCCGTCAGTCGTCCGCGCGTGGTAGATGGCCTTCTCCGGCCCGCCGTCTGATGCTCCAGGCTCAGCGAGGGTCGGCCACACGACGTGCATCGTGCCCCGGCCACTCGCCGCGAGCCCGGGCCCGTCGTCGGGGCACGCCTGCAGCTGCCAGCGGTCCGCGCTGACACGCATCATCCGGCCCGGCCGGCCGCTGGCCGGGTCGAGCACGCTCATCGCGATGTCCCGCTCCGAGTTCGGGAAGATGTGGCGCCAAGCCAGGACCATGTCGCGCGTGGCGGGCCGCCCGGTGTCCGACGCGGCGGGCCCGAGGATCGCGGTCTTGCAGCAGAAGCAGACGCCGGTGGCGCCGAGCGCTTCCTGCGTCTCCCCGTCCCGTCGGACCACGCGGTAGAACACCTCCTGCAGCGGTCCGGTGCCGGTCGACCCGGCGTGGTGGTGATGCCCAGCGGCGACGGGCTCTCCGGCCGCGGGTGTCCCGGCGGCTGCCGCGGCCGCCTTCTTCGAGGCCTCGGCGCGACCGTCGAGCCACGCCGCGTACCAGGCGCCGTCGGCGCCGGCCGCGAGCGCGGCCCAGCCGCGGATTCCGGGCGCATCGCGTCCCGAGAGATCGATCGGCGCCGCGAACGTGCGGCCGAGATCGGTCGATTCGGCCAGGCGGATGACCGGTCCCGCCGGCCGAACACCGGAGGGGGCGGCAGCCCGCGCTGGCGACGCCTTCGCCGTCCAGAGCACCGCGATCGCCGGGCCGTCTGCCCGTGACGCGATGGCCACACGCGGCGCGCGCTCGCCGCCCAGCGCTGCTTCACCCGGGGTCACGTTGACGCGAACCGGCGTGCCGAACGAGTGCCCACCGTCGCGGCTGACGGCCGCGTAGACATCGGCGGCGCCATCACGGCTTGCGCCCCAGGCGGCAACGACCAGCGTCTGGCTGGCGGCGATCGACACGTGGGCGTTGACCCGACCGGCGACCGCGAGGGTCACCGGGACGTCGTCAGGCGCGGGAGCGGCGCCGAGCCTGGCGACAGAGACAGAGACAGAGACCGAGACCGAGACCGAGACGGCGACAGCGCCGGCGACGGCGACGGGCGTGAACGAACGGAACATGGACACCATCTTCATCCCTCGAAGGAAGACACGGACGTCAGGCGGCATCGGCGGCGGATCACCCGTCACCGTCGACACCTGATGGCCGAAAACGCCACAGGGCAGGAACGACCCAGGGCTCAGACGCGAGGGGGAGGGGCGGGCGGGGGGGGCGCGAGGCTCAGCGGAGCCTCGGGGACGGACGGCCGCGACAGCCGCGCAAGCGGCGGCGCGTCGACGGTGACGAGGGTGGGCAGGACGGCGGCGACGCTGGCCTGACCGATCAGCGCCTGCGCTTCGCTGGCGCAGCTGCACCGCATGACGTCACGGCTCGCCGCTGGTGCGTGATTGGCGCGGGTCCTGGCGGCGGCGACGCGGTGCATCGGACAGGTGGCCGCGGTGCAGGCGGCGGTGCAAATGTGTGGCTCGGCGGCGCCGCGGCCATGATCGTGGCCGTGGTCGCAGACGCAGCTCGCCCGCGCCGCCGCGAGCGGCACGCCGGCGACGAGCGCCACGACGACGAGCAGGCCGGCCAGCCGGCGCGCTACAGCCACCACAGCTCACCTTACCGCAAAACTCGGCTATGGGACTGCAAAACCGGCTATGGGGGCGGGGGACTGCTCGGCTGCTGTCCGAGGACGCGCGCAAGGGCATCGAGGACGGTGTCCACGGCGTCGTCCGCCATGTCGGGATAGAGCGCCAGCGACAGCAGCTCGCTGCACGTCCTGGTGGCGACCGGGCAGTCGGCGGGCTCTTCGGAGGCGAGAGCCGGCTGCCGCGGGATCGGCACCGGGAAGTGGATCAGCGTCTCGATGCCCTCGGCCTCGAGTCGTGTCCGGAGCGCGTCGCGCTCGGCGCTCAGCACCGGGAACAGGTGATAGACGTGCCCGGGATCGTACTCGGCCGGCACGCGCACCGCCCGCGGGCCGGCGGCCGCCGCGGCGACGATCGGCGCCAGGCCGACGCGGTAGCGTGCCGCCAGCTCGCGCCGCCGCGCTGTCCACGCCGGCAGGCGCGTGAGGCGGGCGCGCAGGATCGCGGCCTGCATCTCGTCGAGGCGCGAGTTCACGCCGAACTCGTCGTGGTGATAACGCGACGACTGGCCGCCGTTGCGCAGGCGGCGGATGCGATCGGCGAGGGCGCGATCGTTGGTCAGCACGGCGCCGGCGTCGCCGAGCGCGCCGAGGTTCTTGGTCGGGTAGAAGCTGAGCGCGCCGGCCGCGCCCATCGTGCCGACCGGGCGGCCCTCGCAGGTTGCCAGGTGCGCCTGGCAGGCATCCTCGACCACCGCCAGGCCGTGGCGGTCGGCGATCGCCAGGATCGCGGTCATCGCCGCGGGCTGGCCGTAGAGATGGACCGGCATGATCGCGGCGGTGCGCGGCGTGATCGCCGCCTCGATCGCCTGCGGATCGATGGTGAGCCGCGCCGGATCGATGTCCGCGAACACCGGCCGCGCCTCGACCGCCATGATCGCGAGCGCGGTATAGGCCGCCGACAGCGGCGTCGTGATCACCTCGTCGCCGGGGCCGATGCCGAGGCCGCGCAGGATCAGCGACAGCGCATCGGTGCCGGTGCCGACGCCGACCGCGTCGGCGGTGCCCGAGGCCGCGGCCAGCTCCTGCTCGAAAGCCTGCAGCTCGGGGCCGAGGATGAACCACCCGCGATCGAGGACGCGGGCGATCGCTGCGTCGATCAGCGGACGGTCGGCGCCGAGCGCGAGCGAGAGGAACGGGACACGGGGAGGCGAGGACATGGACATCGGGGAGCCTCGCGCGTCCGGCGGCTCAGGCCAGGTAGCGCGGCAGGTGCTGGCGATAGTACGTGATCGTCTGCGCCAGCCCTTCGCGCAGCGTCGTCGGCGGCACCCAGCCGGTGGCCAGGCGGAAGCGGGTCGAGTCGGCGTAGAAGCTGCCGATGTCGATCACCTTCTTGTCGGCCGGCCATTCGACCAGCCGGTAGGAGCCGGTGCCGGCCGTCTCGATCAGCAGCGCGACCAGCTCGAGATGGCTGATGGGCTGGGCTCCGCCGACGTTGAAGACCTGGCCGTTGACGTCGTCGGTCGCACCGGCGCGCAGGAACGCGTCGGCGGCGTCCTCGACATAGACGAAGTCGCGCAGCTGCTGGCCGTCGCCGAAGATCTGGATCTCCTTGTCCTCGACGACGAGCCGGATGAACCAGCCGATGAACCCCTGCCGGTTGTGGCGCACGAGCTGCCGCGGCCCGTAGATGTTGGTCAGGCGCAGCGAGCAGGCGCGCACCCCGAACACGTTGTTGTAGACCAGATGGTAGTACTCGCCGGCGACCTTGTTGATGCCGTTGATGTCGGTCGGACGGACGAGATGCGTCTCGTCGACCGGCAGCCGATCCGGCTTGCCGTAGACCTGGCGCGTGCCGGCGAAGACGACCTTGGCGTCCGGGTTGTTGCGCCGGCAGGCCTCGAGCACGGTCAACTGGCTCTTGCAGTTGATCTCGAGGTCGTTGTACGGGTCGAGCATGCTGTCGATGTGACTGACCTGGCCGGCGAGATTGAAGATCACCTCGCGATCGCGCACCAGGTAGTTCATCGTCGTCCGCTGCCGGATGTCGGCGATGTTGACGCGGACCTGCGACTCGATGCCGTCGATGTTGAAGAGGTGTCCCCCGTATTCCGGGATCAGCGAGTCGACCAGCAGGACGTCGGCGCCGAGCGCGGCCAGCGACCGCGCCAGGTTGCTGCCGATGAAGCCGAGGCCGCCGGTCACCATGACGCGGCGACCGCGATAGAAGTCCCGGTAGTCGACGCTCATGGGCGCCGAGACCCGCTGCCCGGCCGGCCGCCGAGCGGGGAGGTTTCGGGTACGTCGGCCGCGCCGGAAGCCCCCGGCGCGCGCACGTGGACGCGGCGGACGACCAGCGCCCACCACAGCTTGAGCACGTCGACTCCGGTCCGCGCGATGCGACGGAAGTTGAAGAACTGCGAGGTGCCGTGGGTGCGGTGGTAGTGGTGCACCGGCACCTCGGCGATGCGGAAGCCGGCGTCGGTGATCTTCTTCATCATCTCCAGGCAGATGACGCCGCTGTTCTTCTCGAGCGTGACGCGATCGAAGATGGCCCGCCGCAGCAGCCGGAAGTCGCAGTCGACGTCGCGCACGCGCAGACCGAAGAGCAGCTTCACCGTGTGGTGGTAGACACGGCCGATGACGATGCGGTGGAACGGATCGGAGCGGCTGATCTTGTAGCCGTTGATCAGGTCGACGTCATCGCCAGCCCGCTGCCACAGGACGGCCATCTCGGCCGGGTCGTACTGGCCGTCACCGTCGGTGTAGAAGACCCAGGGCTTGGTCGCGGTGGCGAAGCCGCTGCGCAGGGCGCCGCCGTAGCCGCGGTTCCGGGTATGGTGCACCACGCGGAGACGCGGATAGACCCGGGCCAGCTCGTCGAGGATCTCGGCGGTGCGATCGGCGCTGCCGTCGTTGATGACGATGACCTCGTAGTCGGGCGTCAGCGTCTCGGCGGTCATGAGCGCCGTCATCACCAAACTGGCGATGGTGCCGGCGTCGTTGTACGCCGGGAAGAAGACACTGAGTCCGGGAACGTTCGTCATGGCTGAGGGCAGGCGGCAGGCGGCCCGTCATGTTAGACCGTCGTCCCGAGCCCCGACAAGACGCTGGCGCGCCGCGGCGTAGGCCGCTTCGAAGTTCCGCGCCACGCCGTCCCACCCGTGCTCCAGCTGCACGCGGCTGCGCGCGCGGGCGCCCAGCGCCGCCGCCAGGCCGCGGTCGGCAAGCAGCCGATCGATCGCCGTGGCCAGGCCCGGGGCGTCGCGCTCCGGAACCAGCAGCCCGTTGTCGCGGTCGGCGATGACGGCGCCAATGCCACCGGCCGGGGTGGCGACGACGGGCGTGCCCGAGGCCAGCGCTTCCATGACCACGTTGGGCAGACCATCGACGTTGCCGGCGTCGTCGCGGACGGAGGGCACGACCACGACATCGGCCGCCGCGAAGGCGAGCGCGACCGACTGGTGCGCCAGGATGCCCGGGAAGCGGACGTGATCGGTGACGCCGGCGGCCCAGGCCCGGGCGCGCAGCTCGGCCTCGAGATCGCCGCCGCCGGCGACCACGACCTGCACCGCCGGATGGCGCGCGACCAGCGCCGGGACCGCGTCGATGAGGTACTCGAAGCCCTTCTTCTTGACGAACCGCCCGACGGTGACGACCAGCGGCACGTCGACCGCGATGCCGAGCAGCGCGCGGCCGCGGGCGCGCACCTCCGGACCGTGCGGGAAGCCCTCGGCGTCGACGCCGTAGGGGATGACCGACGATCGCGACCGATCCGCGCCCAAGCCGACGGCGCGATCGCGCAGGTCGGCGCTGCACGCCGTGACCCAGCCAGCGCGCGCGAACGTCCGCCGTGCCACCAGGCCGGCGATGCGGTGACGCTCGGCGACGAAGACGTCGGAGCCGTGCAGGCTGACGACGAGCGGCCGGCCGGCTGCGGCGAGCGCGGCCATCGCGCCGCCCGGCACCACCCAATGCCCGTGCACGATCGTCGCGCCGACCTGCCGTACCAGCCGCCGCGTCGCGCCGATCCCGGCCAGCAGGCCGAGCGGGGCCGAGGCCCACGCCGTCCAGCGCAGCGCGACGTCGGCCTTCAGGCCCTCGGCGTAGCCGAAGACGTTCAGCGCCGGGTGCGGCGCGTAATGGAACGGGTGCAGTGTGACGCCGCCGCCCTCGAGCGGGCGCGTCAGCTTCGGGTGCCACGGCAGCACCACATGCACCGCGTGACCGAGCGCCGCGAGGCCGCGGGCGATCGGCTCCATGAAGGTACCGTGGATGTCGCCCGTGAAGCGCGGATACGACGTCGCGACCATGACCACGGTTTCAGGCATCTCGCTTCTGCTGCGCGCGACTCGCTGATGTGCCGCGTCAACTTCCAACTACCAACCTCCAACCTCCAAGGCACTCCCAATTCCCAACGCCCAACGGGCTGGCAGCGCCGCGACGAGGTTGGGAGTTGGAAGTTGGGAGTGCCTTGGTGGTTGGAAGTTGGAAGTTGGGAGTTGACGCAATCACCTCGTCCTACGTTCGCCGCGTAGCGCGCCGTAGGACGACTCGCCACGGCATGTAGGCCGACTCGAAGATGACGCCGCCCGACATCTTCGACTGGCCGATCCGGCGCTCGACGAAGATGATCGGGACCTCGCCGATCGAGCAGCCGCTGCGGTGGGCCTCGAACAGCATCTCGACCAGGAAGGCGTAGCCGTCGGAGACGATGCGGTCGAGCGGCACGCGGTGGAGCGCCTCGCGCCGCCAGCAGCGGAAGCCGCTGGTGCAGTCGGCGACCGGCATCCGCGTCACGGCGCGGATGTAACGGTTGGCGAAGGTGCTCAGGATCAGGCGGTGCAGCGGCCAGTTGACGACGCTGACACCCTGCAGGTAGCGCGACCCGATGACCAGGTCGTGGGGGCCGCTCAGCGCCAACGCCACCATCTCGGGCAGGTACTTCGGATCGTGCGAGAGGTCTGCGTCCATCTGGCAGACGAAGTCCTCGGAGCGGTCGCGGGCCAGGGTCAGCGCTTCGATGTAGGAGCGGCCGAGGCCCTTCTTGCCGGTGCGGTGCAGCACCTCGACGCGGCCGGGCAGTTCGCGCGCCAGCGCATCGGCGACCTCGCCGGTGCCGTCCGGCGACCGATCGTCGACGACCATCACGCGGAAGCCCGGATGGGCCACCACGTCACGGACCAGGCCCGGCAGGTTCTCGCGCTCGTTGTACGTCGGGATGAGGACCAGCGTCGTCGGGGTGACGGCGGTCGGCGCGGATACGGCGGAGCTGGGAGTGGTGGCGACGGACTGCACTGGCGCCACAGATTACACGACGGTGTCGCCGCGGCGAGCCACCGTCAAGCCGGCGCAGGCGATGAGCGCCGGATCGAGGACCGGCAGGCGGAAGCGCTCCTGCGGGAAGAAGACGAGGCCGACCGCCACCGACGAGGCCGCCAGCGCCAGCAGCGCAGCCGGCCGCGTCCCGCGCGGGGCCCGCCACAGGCCGGCGCCGGCGACCGGCAGCAGCAGGAGCAAGGCCAGCGCCGAGGTCCAGAAGTAGCGCGGTGCGTGCAGCCGGTAGGACGGCCCGAGCGGCATCCAGGTGTACCAGAACTTGCGGGCCTCGAGCCCCAGCCACCACCACGGGTCGGCCGTGATGAACCCAACCGCCTCGCGGTAGTAGATCGGCTCGAGCGCCTCCTCGGACAGGCCGGCGTGGCGGACGCGGAACTCGATGTTGCGGATCTTGAGGTGCGGGTTGGCGGCGAGGTCGCCCTCGCCGATCGCCTCGCGGTGGTTGCCCGTCCAAAAGGTGACGCCGCCTTCCGAGGCAATCAGCACGAAGCGGCCGTGGACGGCGAGGTTGCGCGCGGTCCACGGGGCGATCGGCGTGACCGCCAGGGCGACGAAGACGATGGCACGGGCCAGGCCGGTGCGGACGTCCGGCGATCGGCGCAGGAGCAGCAGCGCGGCGACGGGCAGGAAGAGCAGCATCGCGGGCCGGGTCAGCGCGGCGGCGCCGGCCGTGAGCGCGCCGAGGATCAGCGGCCAGGGCGCAGTCCGCCGATCGGCGGCGGCCCGGGGGCCGTCGGTGATCCCGCCGAGGGCGTAGGCGCAAGCCAGCGCGAGCAGCGAATACAGGGCCTCGCTGAGCGCGTACGCCGGCATCCAGACCAGCGGCGGGAAGACCGCCGCCAGCCACGCTGCGGCGAGGGCGGCGCGCGATCCGGCGACGCGCCCGACCAGGCCGGCCAGCAGGGCGATCGCGGCGCCGCCGACGAGCGCCTGCACGATCTGCACGGCGGTGGGCACGTCGGCGGGCAGGCGTCCGGCGCGCAAATCGGCGTCGAGCCACGTCAGCGGCGCCAGGAAGATCGGATAGCCGGGGGCACGCCCGAAACGCTGCGGTGGTGGTGTGGACGCCCCCAGCGGCGTCGGGGGCAGCTCCGTCGCGGGTAGCTCTTGGGGCAACTCCGACGAGAAGCCGCGCCCGTGCGCCAGGTTGGTCGCGAGCGACAGGTATTCGCGCTCGTCGTGGGTCAGCGGCTTGCCGGTCCAGTAGCCGAGGCCGAAGGCGAGCCGCAGCAGCACGCCGACGGCGATCGCCAGCCGCACTCCGGTCAGCCGCATCAGCCCCGCTGCGACGCGCGCAGCGCCGAGATCTGCTCGGAGACCAGTCCGACGAGGAAGATGATGACGGCAAACATGACGGCGATGACGGCGCCGTTGGGGATGTGGCCCTGGGAGACGACGTTCCACGTGCCGTAGATCGCACCGACCGCGAACGACAGGCCGCTGATCGGCAGGAAGATCCGCAGCGGGCTGAAGATCGTGATGACCCGCAGCAGGATCAGGAAGAACTTCACGCCGTCGCGGGCGAAGCGGATCTTCGACTGGCCGCTCCGCTGCCGCGCCTGCACCGGCTCGAAGCGCACCGAATGGCCGGCGCGGATGAAGCTGAGGGTGATCGTCGTCGGCGACGAGAAGCCGTTCGGCAGCAGCCCGAGGAACTCGCGCGCGTACTCGCGCCGCATGGCGCGGAAGCCCGAGGTGAGATCGGGGATGCGGCGGCCGGCCAGATAGCCGGCCAGCCAGTTGAGGAGGGCGTTGCCGACGCGGCGCCGTCCCGACGCCTGCGTGTTCGGATCGCGGGCGCCGATGACGAGGTCGTACTCGCCGAGCGCGTCGACCAGGCGGCAGGCGTCCTCGGGCTTGTGCTGGCCGTCGCCGTCGAGGATCAGCACGAACTCCCCGGTGGCGGCGCGGATGCCGGATTTGACCGAGGCGCCGTTGCCCTTGTTGTAGGGATGCCGGACGACGGTCGCGCCGGCGGCCGCAGCGTGGCCGGCGGTGTCGTCGGTCGAGCCGTCGTCGACGACGAGGATCTCATGCCACGCGCCGGTCTGGCGCAGGGCCCGCACCACTTCGCCGACGGCGGCGCCTTCGTTGAACGCCGGGATGACGACCGACGTCGATGCCGGATCAGCCATGCCGCGTCGCCGTCCCCACCAGCGTCCGCTCGGGCGCGTCGGGCCCGGGCGCGGCGCTCCCCGCGGCGGGCGCGTCCAGCTCCAGTTTCCGCACGCGGTACTGCACGTCCTCGAGGATCTTGCGGCTGCCCGAGATCAGATCGGCGACGAGGCCGATGAGGACCACCTGGATGCCGACGATGAGCAGTACCGCGGCCAGGATCAGCGACTGCAGCTTTCCGTAGCCCGTCCCGTTGACGTAGTAGTAGAGGAACCGCAGCGAGATGGCGAGACCGGCGGCGAGGAAGGTGCCGCCGATGTACGAGAACACCTTCAGTGGCTCGTAGGAAGCGTAGATTCTCAGGATCGTCGCCGACGATCGCTTGATGTAGGAGAAGACGCTGTCGAACAGGCGCGACTCGCGGGTGACGGCGTTGGTGCGCACTTCGACGTGCGCGATCGCCATGCGGCGCTTGCCGGCCTGGATGATCGATTCGAGCGTGTAGGAGAAGTCCGAGACGATCGTCATGCGCAGCGCCGCCTCGCGGGTGTAGGCGCGGAAGCCGCTGGTCGTGTCCGGCACCTGCGTGCCCGACACCTGCCGCACGACCCAGCTGCCCAGGCGTTGCAGCAGCTTCTTCGACGCCGACATGTGCGCGATCGCCTGGATGTTGCGGTCGCCGATGCAGATGTCGGCCTCGCCGGCGATGAGCGGCGCCACGAGCAGCGGGATGTCGCCGCCGGCGTACTGGTTGTCGGCGTCGGTGTTGACGATGTAGTCGGCGCCGGCCTTGAGCGCGGCGTCGACGCCGGCGGTGAACGCCGCGGCGAGGCCCTTCGTGCGGCGGAAGCGGACGACGTGGTGGACACCACAGGCGCGGGCGATGTCCGAGGTGCCGTCACGCGAGCCGTCGTCGATCACCAGCCATTCGATGACGTCGACGCCGGGGATCGTGGCCGGCAGGTCGCGCAGCGTCGCGGGCAGCGTCTCGGCTTCGTTCAGGCAGGGGATCTGGATGATCAGCTTGGTCACGCGCCCACCAGTCGATCGATGACGCCATGCCACGTGACCGCGGACGCTGACGCCAGCCCCGCGTCGCCGAGCTGCGCCGCGTAGCGGCGATCGGCGTGGAGCCGGCCGAAGGCCGCGCCCACCGCCTCGGGATCGGGCTCGGCGATCGCGCCGTTGACCCCGTCCACGACGAACTCCAGCGGGCCGCCGGCGTCGGTCGCGGTGATCACGGGTTTGCGGGCCAGAAAGGCTTCGAGCGTCACGTATCCGAAGTCCTCGTCGAAGGGGGCGTAGACGACGCCGAGTGCGCCGGCATAGAGGTCGATGAGCGTGCCATCGTCGACCGCGCCGAGGAACGTCACGCGATCGCCGAGGCCGAGCGTCTCGACCAGCCGCTCGGTGTTGGCCCGCTGCGTGCCGTCACCGGCGATGACGAGCCGCACCGCGCGGTCGACGTGGGCCAGCGCCCGCACCGCCAGATCGATCCGCTTGACGCTCTCGATGCGGCCGACCGACAGGATGTAGTCGCCGTAGGGGCCCGGTCGGATCTCGCCGGCCAACCTGGGCGGATGATACAGCGCCTCGGCGTGCAAGCCATTGTAGCGGGCGAGCCGCCCGGCGGTGTTGCGCGCGTTGGCGAACAGCCGCCGGCATTCGCCGAGCATCTCCCGGTCGAGCGCGATCAGCCGATCGCGCAGCCCGACGTCGCCCTCGACGTGGTGGAAGTCGCTGTAGACCGTCCCCGCCAGCTCGTAGCCGGCGCGATATTGGTGAATCAGCCAGGCCACTTTGTGCGGGTGGCGGACGAAATACGAGGGGAACTTGGTGCCAATCGCGAGGTCGATGCGGGTGCCATTGCTCTCGCTCAGGTCGAGGAACCGCCAGGCCGCCGCGTGCGCCAGGATCTCGTCCTTCGGATACCACTTGAAGGGCACGCTGACCAGCTCGGCCTGGTGGCCGTGCAGCCGCAGCTGCCGGATCAGCTCACGCACGTGGTACTCGGCGCCCCCCTCGACGAAGGGGACCTGGGCTTCACAGACGACGATGCGCATCGGACGCCGTGGAGCTTACCCCGCTCCCGCCACCGGACGGACACAATCCCTGGTGGTTGGTCTTCCGCCCCATCCACTCAGGGCGGCGAACAAAACACGTAACGCCTTGTGTGCGACAGGGTTACGAAGATTGACGTTGACACATTCCGGGGCCAGTCCTACTCTCTCAAGTGGTCCAGAGTGGAGTTGAGTGGAGTAGCTGTTGGTGCTAAGGGGTAGTCACCAGGCGAAAATTGACGAAAAGGGGCGCCTCAAGCTCCCGACCACCTTCCGCTCGTACATCGATACGACATGGAAGTCGGCAGCGGTCTACCTGACGTGTGACGACTCCGCCGGTGCATACGTCCGAGTTTACCCCCGCCCAGCCCCAGAGTGCAGTCCACGAACACGCCGCCCCGCGCCGGCTCCAGCCACCGCAGCGCCTCGGCCACCATCACCGGCGCATGACCCG
>JANOIR010000270.1:0-11505 GCA_031407765.1 Vicinamibacteraceae bacterium | reverse complement strand
TACATGTCAGGCTTCGGCAACGGCTTCGAAACCGAAGCGCTGCCCGGCGCGCTGCCGATTGGCCGCAACTCTCCCCAGAAGTGCCCGTACGGGCTCTATGCCGAGCAGTTGAGCGGATCGCCGTTCACCGCGCCGCGCGCGACCAACGAGCGCACGTGGCTCTATCGCATCCGCCCGACTGTGGCGCACATCGGCCCGTTCGAGCAGGTCGACATCGGCTTGTGGCGGACGGCGCCGTGCCACGAAGTGGACGTAGCGATCGCGCCGATGCGGTGGAGTCCCTTCGCGATGCCGACGGCGCCCACGTCGTTCGTCGAAGGCCTCCGGACGATCACGACGGCGGGCGACGCGGGCGCGCAGGCCGGCATGGGCGCACACGTGTATCTCGTCACGCGCTCGATGGAGCACGAGTACTTCTACGACGCGGACGGCGAGTTGCTGTTCGTGCCGCAGAGCGGCGGCCTGCGGATCTGCACGGAGTTCGGCCTGATCGAGATCGAGCCCGGCGAGATCGCTGTGATTCCGCGCGGCGTCAAGATCCGCGTCGAGCTCCGCGACGGTCCCGCCCGAGGGTATCTCTGCGAGAACTACGGCGGCGCGTTCACGCTACCCGATCGCGGCCCGATCGGCGCAAACTGCCTGGCGAACCCGCGCGACTTCCTCACGCCAATCGCGGCGTTCGAAGACACCGACGACGAGTCGCGGCTGTTCGTGAAGTGGGGCGGCGTGATGTGGGCGACCGTGCTCGATCACTCGCCGCTCGACGTCGTCGCGTGGCACGGCAATTACGCGCCATACAAGTACGATCTGCGGCGGTATTCTCCCGTCGGGCCCGTGCTGTTCGATCACGCCGACCCGTCGATCTTCACGGTGTTGACCTCGCCGTCCGAGACGCCGGGCACGGCCAATGTCGATCTCGTGATCTTCCCGGACCGCTGGGCCGTCGCCGAGAACACGTTCCGGCCACCCTGGTATCACATGAACGTGATGAGCGAGTTCATGGGGCTGGTCTACGGCCAGTACGAGGCCAAGCCGCACGGGTTCGTGCCGGGCGGCATCTCGCTGCACAACACGATGCTGCCGCACGGGCCGGACGTGGACGCGTTCGAGAAGGCCAGCAGCGTGGAGCTGAAACCGCACCGGCTCGAAGCGACGATGGCCTTCATGTTCGAAACACGGTTCATGCAGCGCGTGACGGCGTACGCGGCGCAGGCCGAGGAGCGGCAGCGGGAGTACCAGAGCTACGGGCGGCGACTCCAGAAGCACTTCACACCGGACCGGCCGTAGCGATGCAGGATCGCAGCGTCGGTCTCGACGACACACACGATCCCGCACGGCGAAGCTGGGTTGTCTCGGCCAACGGGCACCCGGACTTCCCCGTGCAGAACCTGCCGTTCGGCGTGTTCTCGCCCCCTGGCGTGCCGGCGCGACGCGCGGGCGTGGCCATCGGCGATAGCATCCTCGATCTGCAGGAGGCTTCCCGCGCGGGCCTGTTCACCGGCGAGGCGGCGCATGCCGCCGCGCTGGCGACCGACGGCCCGCTCAATGCGTTCATGGCCGCCGGCACCGAGGCACGACATGCGCTTCGCGCCAGGCTCTCGGAGTTGCTGACCGAAGGGGCAGCCAAGCAGTCCACGCTGCAGGCAATGCTGCACCCGGCGACGCAGTGCACGCTGCACCTTCCGGCGGCCATCGGCGACTACACCGATTTCTACGCGGGCATCCACCATGCGGTGAACGTCGGGCGGCAGTTCAGGCCGGACCATCCGTTACTTCCCAATTACAAATACGTTCCGATCGGCTACCACGGCCGCGCGTCGTCGGTCTGCCCGTCCGGCACCCGCGTACGTCGCCCCGTCGGTCAGTGGCGGGCTTCGGCCGACGCGCAGGCGCCGGTCTTCGGCCCCACACGTCGGCTCGACTACGAAGTCGAACTCGCGATCTGGATTGCCGGCGGGAACGCGCAGGGCTCGCCCATTCCCATCGACGAAGCCTTCGACCACGTGGCGGGGTTCGGCCTGCTGAACGACTGGTCCGCGCGTGACGTGCAGGCGTGGGAGTACCAGCCGTTGGGTCCGTTCCTGGCCAAGAGCTTCGCCACGAGCGTCAGCCCCTGGGTCGTGACACCCGAAGCGCTCGCGCCGTTTCGCGTGCCTCAGCAGATCAGGCCTGCCGACGACCCCGCGCCGTTGCCGTACCTCTCGAGCGACGCCGACCAGCAGAAGGGCGCGCTGGCGATCACGATCGAGACGCTGCTGGCGACGCCGTGCCTGCAGGTGCAGGGACTGCCGGCGCAGTCGCTGTCGGTGACCAGCGCGCGTCATCTTTACTGGACCGTCGCGCAGCTCATCGCGCATCACACGAGCAACGGCTGCAATCTGCGCCCGGGTGATCTGCTGGGTTCGGGGACCATTTCGTCGCCCACTCCGGACGGGTACGGCAGCCTCCTCGAGATCACGGAAGGAGGCCGAAGGGCAATCGCGCTCGCATCGGGCGGTACGCGCACGTTCCTCGAAGACGGGGACGAGGTGATCATCCGCGCGCGCGCCGAACGCGACGGCTTCGTCTCCATCGGCCTCGGCGATGTCCGCGGCATCGTCATGGCGTCCGAAGCCTGACGGGGCGCGCTGACCGTCTGGCGCTCCGCGCAGTCTCCGCTGGGCGCCCAAGCCGACTCGGCTATGATACGGTCCCTACTTGGTCTGGAGAAAGAAGGCGTAGTGACGCGTCGTGTATTGCTGCTCGTGTGTCTGCTCGGCTGGGCGTCCTCCGCGGCAGCGCAAACCTGGTCCACCGTCTCGCTCGCGACGAAGGATCTCGCCTACAGTCCGCTCACGCAGCGGCTGTATGCGACGACGCCGGCGACCAACACCGTGCAGGAGATCGACCCGTTCACGGGCATGCTCCTGCGCAGCCTGTTCGTCGGCAGTCAGCCGAACCGGATGGCGATGGCGGATACGGGATCGCACCTCTACGTCGGGTTGGACGGCGCCGCCCAGGTGGTCCGCATAAACCTCGCCACGTTCACCGTGGACCTGCAGTTCGCGCTGGGCAACGACCCGTTCTTCGGGCCCTACTACCCGCGAGAGTTGGCGGTCCAGCCGGGCAATCCGAACGTCCTCGCCGTCGTACGGAGCCGGTCCGGCATCAGCGGAACGGGCGGCGTCGCCATCTACGACGCGGGCGTCGCGCGCCCGGTCGTCACCAGCGCCCAGTCGGTCACCGAGCTCGAGTTCTCGACCACGAATCCCTCGCGCCTGTACGGCTACAACGATGAATCGACCGGGTTCGATTACAGCCGGCTCACCGTCGACGCAGCCGGCGTGATGCTGAACGACCAGGCCGACGGTCTGTTCCAGGGGTTCTCTACCGACATCCGGTTCGACAACGGGCGGATGTATGGCAGCGACGGACGGGTCATCGACGCCGAGGCGCGGACCCCGCTGGGGACGTTTCCCCTCGGAAACAGCTCCGCGATGGTGGCGCCAAACTCGGGGATCGGTGTGGTGCACTTCGTCACCCTCGCGCGCTTCGAGGCGATGGTTCTGCGGCGATTCGATCCGGTCACCTTCCTGCAGGTCGAGGAGGATGCGCTGACGGGCGTGACCGTGCCGCCGGCAGGGCCCTTTCCCTTCTCCGGCCTGGTCGCGTTCGGCACCGACGGCCTGGCCTTCCGCACCGAGGCCGACCAGGTGGTGTTGATCCGCACCGGGATTTCGGTGAACCTGCCGCCGACCCTCACCATCACCTCGCCGACCTCGGGGCCCAACGTCACCGCCCCGGGGGCGTCGATCACCATGAGCGGCACGAGCGGCGGCACTGTGTCGAGCATCGGCTGGTCGACCGACCGCGGGTTCAGCGGCGCCGCGGCCGGGACCACGCCGTGGTTCGCCGCCGACGTACCGCTCGTGACCGGCACGAACGTGATCACGGTCACCGCGGCAGGCCCCGCGGGGACGGCGACGGACACGCTGACGGTGGACGTGTCGACGCTCTCCTACTACATGGCGGAAGGCGCGACGGGGGCGTTCTTCGATCTCGACATCGCGCTTGCCAACCCGAACGGCACGTCCGCGCCGGTGGAGATCGCCTACCTGGGTGAGGGGGGCGGTGTGACGAACCAGAGCTTGACGCTGCCGGCGACGTCGCGCGCGACGATTCGCGTCAACGACCTGCAGGGCATGGCGCCGGGCGCGCTGTCCACCGTGGTGACGTCGACAGCGGGTACGCCGTTGGTGGTCGAGCGCACCATGCGGTGGGACCGCGAAGGGCAATACGGGTCCCACACCGAAAAGGCGATGACGGGGACGGCCACGACCTGGTATTTCGCCGAGGGCTCGCAGGGCTTTTTCTACACGTACCTCCTACTGGCCAATCCCAACCCAGGCTCGAACGTCGCGACGGTGGACTGGCTGCTCGAGGGGGCACCGCCGGTGCAGCGGACCTACAACCTGGCCCCGAACTCGCGCACGACGATCGATGCCGGCGCCGACGGCGCCCTGGTCGGCCGCTCCTTTGGCATCGTCGTCACTTTCGCCGTGCCCGGCGCCGCGGAGCGGACGATGTACTTCGGCGCGCCGCCGGACGTCCTCTTCAAGGGCGGCCACAACTCCGCCGGGGTCACCGCTCCGGCGACCAGCTGGTTCCTGGCCGAAGGGGCGACCGGTCCGTTCTTCGAGACCTTCGTGCTGCTGGCCAACCCGAACGCGAGCCCGGTCACCGCCGAGCTGAAGTTCCTGCCGCAGTCGGGCGCCGCGGTCACGCGATCCGTGACGATCCCGGCGCGCGCGCGGGTCACGGTCAACATCGAGGCGCTGTCGCCCGCGGCTCCCGAGCTGGCCAATGCGGGGGTCGCGACCCAGGTCACGACGCCGCTGCCGATCATCGTCGAGCGCGCGCAGTACTGGCCCTACGCGCCGAGCCAGTGGTACGAGGCGCACAACAGCGCGGGGGTGACCGCGACGGCGCGCCGCTGGGGCCTCGCGGAAGGACGCGTCGGCAACCCGGCCGGCTTCCCGCCGGCGAGTTACCAGACGTTCATCCTTCTCGCCAATCCTGGTGGGACGGCGGCAACGGTGACGCTGACGTTCCTGCGCACGGACGGGACGACGCTGCAGCGGACCGTCGCGGTTTCCGCGTTGAGCCGCTATACGTTGGCTGTGGCCGGCCCACAGAGCGCGGTGCCGGAGCTCGTCGACGAGACGTTCGGTACCGTCGTCGATTCGAGCCAGCCGATCGCGGTCGAGCGCGCCATGTACGGCAGCCCGGGAGGACAGATTTTCGGCAACGGCACGAACGCAACCGGGACGCGCCTGCCCTGAGCCGCGTCCCGAGCGCGCTACAACAGCCATCGCTTCGCGCGCCAGGCGAACATCAGGATGTCGCCAAGGAGCTTGCCGGACGACCTGGGTTCGGGGACCGCGGCCGACGGCGGCGTGGTGGTGGCCGGGATGATGTCGCCGTCGATCAGGACGGGCCGGGCCAGGGCCCCGACATCGTGTCGACGTCAAAAACCGGCCGATGCCGAACGAGTTTGAGTAGGCCCGGAACGTAGCGCCGACAGTAACGTTTTGGCTACGGTTGGCCCTCGCACGCCGGTGCCGCAGTGAAGACAATCGAGAATTCGCTGAGGAATGGAGGCGCCGCCCGGATTTGAACCGGGGATGGAGGTTTTGCAGATTTCGCGAAGTTGTCGATCTTGTTGACTGGCCTTGTCCTCTGGTCCCGGATGATGGTCGGTATTCCGTGGTGCTTGGGCGTTATTTGTCTCGAATCTGTCTCGAGTCTTCAAAGCCGTCTGGGCTCGCTCGGCGTAAACCTCACTGTCCGGTCGTGACCGTTCCTGCGGCGGACTTTCCTGGGCGGTGCCGTGCCAGCACCCAAGGGCACTCTTGACGCTGGCAAGCACCGCGTCACCATAGCCGGCGCGATATTCGTCGGTGAGGCAGGCCGCAATCACATCGCCCGCGAGAGAGAACGCCATCCGGTGCCGTGGCGCAACCACCAGCCAGCCAGCATCACGACACCCGCCGATCCAATGACCTGGCTGCCTCCGTTCGCCACCTCGTCGCCGCTCGCGCATCAGCCATGTCCAGGACGCGCAGGTGACCCAGTCCGGAAGGCCCTACAACGTTCGCAGAAATGCGATGAGTTGCGCTCGCTCGGATGGCGTTAAATCCAGGCCGAATCGATGACCGCGTATCGCGTGCGTCTTCTGACCAAAGGGAATCCATCCTCCAGGGACGTGGCTCTCGTTCAACCGATCGGAATCAAACATCTCCTCGAGGCTCGCAACAGCCCCGTCGTGCAGCAGTCGGGGGCGGTACCACACGCCCCTCAGTGAAGGCACCTTGTAGTAGCCAGTGCCCTTGCGCGTCAGGAGCGCGAGACCTGGGTCGGTCCGAACCGACCGGCGCATGACGTCGAGCGTTGCCGGCACGTGTGCGGGCGGCGTGAAGCCCTCCGCCAGCGTGAGCCTGTTATTCGTGTACAGCGGTGGCGTGTGACACCTGCCGCAATCCTCCTGCTCGAACAACTCCTGACCGGCGCGCGCGCCGTCGTTGAAGGGATTCGGATTGGCGGGCGGCGCGAGGGAATAGAGATATCGGGCAAGTGCGTAGAGTGCCTCGTCCGATCGCCGCACGGCCACGCGCGCGGTCCCTGGCGCCAGCACGTGGTACGGCCCGAAGTCCGCCGGCTCCGCGAAGGTGACGGCCGCGGCGTATCGCATCAGGTCGGCGATGTTGCGATGCAGATGTGTCGCGGTGTGATCGAAGTACTTCCGATCCTTGATGCCGATGAGGTCCGGCATCCTGGCCGGATAGAAGACGCTGCCGTTCCAACGGGGGAAGCCTCCGCTTCGCGAGAATGCGGCGTTCAGCGCCTCCAGCTTCTCGCGCGGCATGCTCTCTAGCTGACGATGTACGTCGTTCTTAAGCCACGGCACGCTCCATGCCTGGTAGAGCCCGTCGGAGGGCAGATCCGACGCCATGACGAACGGTGTCTGGCCGCGGACGACACGGTTGGCGACATGCATCTGAGAGATGAGGCCTGTCCGGCGGAACATCCCGGGGCCGCCGGGCGGTGCTCCGGGGATGCTGCGTCCGTCGCGATGCCACTGCACATGGCAGCTGCTGCACGTCGCCGCGCCGAGCGCGACGCCCTTTCCGGTCGGCACCCAGCGCAGTTCCGGCAGCGTGCCGTCAGCGAGCACATCCGCCCCGCGACGGCGCATGGCTTCGGGACCGCGCAACGCGGCGATGAGTGCCGGATCCTGGGTGCGAATCGGAAGGGCGTCCGCCTCCTCGAAGACGCGCTTGCCGGCCGCAATCCAGTCGCTGTCGCTGGTGAACGTCTCGGGTTTGAGCAAAGGCCTGGGCCCAACCGTCTGCAGCATCTCCCAGTAGCCTGCAGGCTCACGGCCCGGCGCGTAGACGGGATACGTCTTCAGGTTGTCGATTGGGGTCGCGTAGTACTCGGCCGGCGACATGTGGGTGGGACGGGCCTCGAGCCCGGCCAGCGGCGTCGCCCACTCGGCGAGCGCGGCCTCGTCCCATACCAGGGGGATCTGGGGCGGGAAGGGCGTAGAACTCGCACCTTTGCCTCCAATGAGGGCGATGGATGCGCACACGACGAAGAGCGGAATGGCGGCGGGTTTCATGGCGTCACCAGATATGGCGTCGTTTCCGGCTGAAAACCATCACCTCGCGAGAATTTCTTATGGCAACATTCCCGCGGCTCTCCAACATGCCGGACGCATCCCCGCAGATCACGGACCTATTGCTCGCCTGGAACGCCGGCGATGAAGAAGCGCTCCGGCAGCTGATGCCGCTGGTGCATGACGAGCTGCACCGGCTCGCCCATCACTACATGGCGCGCGAGCGCGCCAACCATCCGCTGCAGACCACCGCGCTCGTCAACGAAGCCTTCCTGCGCCTCGTGGATTCGAGCCGCGTGAAGTGGCAGAACCGTGCACACTTCTTCGCGGTGTCGGCGCAGTTGATGCGACGAATTCTGATAGATTTCGCGCGCGCGCGTCACAAGATCAAGCGTGGTGGTGACGCCATACACGTCTCTTTTGACGAGGCGCTGACGACGTCCCACGAGCCCACGCGCACGCTCGTTGCGCTCGACGATGCACTGGAGGCGCTGGCGGAGATGGACCCGCGCAAGAGTCGGGTGGTGGAGCTGCGGTTCTTCGGCGGACTGACGGTCGACGAGACCGCCCAAGTGCTCGATGTGTCGCCGATGACGGTGACGCGGGATTGGACTTTTGCGAAAACGTGGCTCCTTCGCGAATTGGTGAGGCCGTGATGACGCCGGCGAAGTGGAACGACGTCGATCGCCTCTACCACGAAGCGCTCGCGCGCGCGCCGGTCGACCGCGCCGCGTTCCTCGCAGCGGCCTGCAAGGGGGACCCGGAGCTCCGGGCGGAGGTCGACTCGCTGCTCGAGTACGAGCCTCACGCGCGACAGTTCATCGAGGCAGACGTCGACGCGCCGCGGTCACCGGTCGCCGACGCCGTGCGGCGCGCGGGTTTGCCGCTCACTCCCGGCCGTTTGGCCGGCACGGCAGTCGGCGCTTACCAGATTGAGTCGTTGGTCGGAGCCGGCGGCATGGGCGAGGTATATCGCGCCCGCGACACCCGGCTCGATCGCATCGTCGCCATCAAGTTCCTGCCCGAGCGCCATGCCGTCGATCCCGATCGCCGCTAGCGGTTCCAGCGCGAAGCGAAGATCATCTCCAGCCTGAACTACCCGCACATCTGCACGCTCTACGACGTCGGCGTCCACGACGGCGCGGATTACCTGGTCATGGAGTACATCCAGGGAGAGACGCTCGACGACCGGATTCGGCGCGGGCGTGTTCCGGTCGTGGACGCGGTGGTTGCGATGACGCAGGTCGTCGACGCACTCGACCGGGCGCACCGTCGCGGCATCGTGCATCGCGATCTGAAGCCGGGCAACATCATGTGGACGAAGTCGGGGGTCAAGCTGCTCGACTTCGGTCTGGCCGCGCGCCGATCCCGGGGTGCCGCGGCGGGCGACGACCTGACCGCGGTGAAGTCGCGGATGCTGACGGCCGAAGGCGCCATCGTGGGGACGCTGCAGTACATGGCGCCCGAGCAGCTTCAGGGACTGGCCGTCGATGCACGGACCGACATCTTTGCGTTCGGCGCGGTGGCCTACGAGATGCTGACGGGGATGCACGCGTTCGAAGGGAAGAGTCAGGCCGCACTCATCGGCGCCATCCTGCGAGACGAGCCGACACAGATGGCGGAGCTCGCGCCCGAGATTCCGGTTCCGCTCGCGCGCACGCTGTCGCGCTGCTTGGCCAAGGAGCCCGACGAGCGGTGGCAGACCGCCAGCGACCTGCTGTTTCAGTTGCGGTCGCTGACCACCTGGTCTGGCGCCGTCGCTGCCGGACCGCCGACGCCGAAGCGGTCTCCATGGATCGAGCGAAGCGCGTGGATCGGACTCATCGCCGCGACCGTTGTGGCTGGCGTGGTCTGGTTTTCCCGCAGTGGGCCGAGCCTCGCCGATGAGGCGAAGCCATTTCCGCCGGTCGTGTTCTCGGTGACGCCTGCGCGCGGCGCGAGCCTGGCGGATTTCTCCACGCCGTTCGCAGCGTCGCCCGACGGGCGGACCCTCGCGTACGTCGCCGCCGGAGGCGACGGCGTCCGCCAGCTCTGGCTCCGGTCCCTCGATTCCGGTGGGGAGCGGCTGCTGCCGGGGACGGAGGGCGCCAATACGCCTTTCTGGTCGCCGGACAGTCAGTGGATCGGCTTCTTTGCGGCGAACGGCTTGAACAAGGCACGTGCCTCGACCGGCGTGACACAGACCATCGCGAGCGATGTGGCGACGAGCGGGGGCGCCTCGTGGGGCGCCCGCGACGACATCGTTTTCCCTGGACTGCGCCTGGGAATGTCACGCGTGTCCGCGAATGGCGGTCCGGTGTCGCGCCTGGCGGTGGAATTCGGCCATCTGCACTCTCCGCAGTTCCTCACGGACGGCCGGCATTTCATCTATAGCGCCACCAGTCGAAGCGCCATCGAGGTCGCCAGCCTCGATGGCGGGCAGCCCCGCACGGTGATGGCGCTCAACGTGGGGACCTCGCCCGTGGGCTTCGGCCGAGGCCACGTCTTCTTCGTGCAGGACAATGTACTCTTCGCGCGTCCATTCGACGAGCGCCGGCTCGAGTTCACGAGTGACGCCCGGCGGATTGTCACCGGCGTACCCGCCGGGATTCCGGCCCGTTCGCCCTTCTCGGTGTCGGCGTCTGGCGTGCTGGCCTACTGGACGAGTCCCCTGGGCGCGCCCGCCGTCCTCAGCTGGTTCGAACGCGACGGCCGCTCGTCGGCCGCCGTCTCCGGGCCCGCGCGATATCGTGGATTCGCGCTGTCGCCCGACAGTGAACGGCTGGCCTTCGCGCGAATCGCGAGATTGGGCGGCGTGGACCTCTGGGTGCGCAGCCTCCGCGACAACACCGAGATGCAGATGACGTCCAACGGCGCGGCCTTTCTGCCGCTCTGGTCGCCAGATGGTCTGCGCCTGGCCTTCTCCGGCTTTGCGTTCAGCCCGAGTCCCAAAGTGCGCGTCAAGTCGGTGAGAGACAATCGCGAAGAAACGCTCATCGGTGATTCGCCACGCGCGACGTTTGCGACGAGCTGGACACCCGGCGGCCGCGCGATCGTCTTCGTGCGCAACGCCGATCTCCCGAGCCACAGCGACGTCTGGCTGCAGCGTGTCGCCGGCGGCCCGGCCGAGCGCCTCTGGTTCAACACGCAGTCGAACGAGATGCAGGGCAAGGTCTCGCCCGACGGACGCTCGATCGCCTACACGACCGACGAATCAGGGAGCGCTGAAGTGTGGGTCGCCGGCTATCCATCTGGCACGGTGAAGCGCCCGGTCTCGACCGTCGGCGGCGATTTTCCACAGTGGGCTGGCGATGAACTGTTCTTCGTCTCCCCCGACCGCCAGTTGATGGCTGCCCGCGTTACCGCGGGGGACGGCGGACCACGCGTCGAAGCCGCCCGAGCTTTGTTCCGGATCCCGACGCTCGCCTCCAGCGACCCGGCGCTCATCGCGTCGTCGAGCCCGTTCGTCGTCACCGCCGACGGCCGACGTTTCCTTATCGCCGAGCGCGCCCACGATCCCGACGCGCCGCCCATCACGGTGGTCGTTAACTGGCCGGCCCTGCTGAAGCGATAGTGTCGGCCGTCGGTCCTGGCCTCCTAGCGCGGGGTGGAGGTCCTATAAACCTCTGCCCTCCTCCGTGTTCCGTCTGGCAACTCGCAGCGAGTCAGCGACTTGCGCCGACGAGTCACTGTCAGTGGGTGGGAATTCGAGACAGTTTACGCGCGGCTGATTGTGCCGTTAACGGACAACCGAACGAAATTAGGCTTGAAAAATGGAGGCGCCGCCCGGATTTGAACCGGGGATGGAGGTTTTGCAGACCTCTGCCTTACCACTTGGCTACGGCGCCGCGGCGGATGCTATTCGCGGC
>JANOIR010000218.1:0-4320 GCA_031407765.1 Vicinamibacteraceae bacterium | reverse complement strand
TGGGTCCCGGCGCCGACGCGGCCGGTCTAGACGAACGTGAGCGAAAAGCGATGTTCCTCGTTGCGCAATGCAGGCGGCAGCTGTTCGAACTCGTCGTCGCTCAGTGCTTCCTTGACGAGATCGAACGCGACGAATTCGCTGAGCCGGACGAGCGAGCCGTCACCGACGATTGTGGCAGTCAGCACGCCGTTGGGAGGCTTGATCACAAAGTCCTGGTGAGCCGTTGCGCCCGGACGTGCGGAAAGGCGAATGGAAACTGGCAGAAGCGACGTTAGTGCCACGGCTCACCTCATTGAATGGAACGGGCCGTGATCATCTACCAGCCGCCGCGATCTCGCAACGGATGTCCACTTGACGTCGCCGGGAACACCCAGAGCGTCGACCGACGCGATCTCGCGCGATGCCGATGGGGCGTTTGCAGCCAGGGCCTCGAGAGTCACGGTTCCAGAGGCGGGCCACGCCAGCGCGATCGCGTACACCGTATCGCCCTTGCGAGTGAAACGGATGTCGTGCTCCGTGAAGGCCGCGCGCTTGGTGTCGGCGAAGGGCCCTCGACGACCGCGGCGGGCCCCGCGCGTTTCGTCTCCTGAGGTCGATCCACGACGCGCCCGAGACGTGGGCGTCGCTCCGCATTGTGGGCGTCATGGGAAGAAGGCTGGCACACGCGAAGTGTGCTTTCGCCCTCGCCGTGAACTGTGGTCTGCGCGGCGCGGGACGACGTGGTGTTTGTTGTCCACGTCCTCGACGCCGGCTGTGCGAGGCCGGCGTCGAATCCTCCATGCGGCTTGGACCGGTAGTCACGCGGCCCTGTCGCCCGTTCGGCTCATGCAGCCTTAGAAGCGCAGGGTCTGCGCTATCGCAAGGCGACCGCCGCGCATCGTGATGCTCGGACTGGCGCCACGGCGTCCGGTGGCGAGCAGGAAGCCGCCGAGCGCCGCGGCGGCTATACCGCCGCCGAGCATCACGTGTTCCCAGGCATTCGAGTCCTTCGCGCCCGGAGTGTCGTCCGCGTCGTCACCCTCGTTCCCGTCCTCGCGCCGCTCCAGTGCGCCGAAGATCGCCAGCGTGCCTCCGCCGCCGAGCAAGGCGATGCCTGTCCAGGTGCGTCCGCGTCCGCGCGAGGCCGCGGCGTTCTGGGCGGCCAGTTCGCGGCCGGCACGCTCGGCGGATTCGCGCAAGGGACCGGCCGACGCGACGGTAGACGTCGTCAGGACGAGTACAGGTACCAGCAGCTTTCTCAACATGAAGGGCCTCCTTCTCGAGCGCAGGCGCTCGATTCGTTAGAGGCCTGGTCGCCGCGGCATCCTTCGGCCCGCGGCAGGCGCCCAAAGATCCGATCGCGTACGAGTTCTGTGCGCCGAGCCACGAACTCGATAGCGGAAGCGTCGTTGAGGAACTGCTCAGCTGTCTCGGCGACGCTAGGCAGCGCTCGAGTCTAGTCGCGTGTCCACGGGCGCTGATCAATCGTCGTCGACGTCCGCTTTGGGGAACCGGAATAGCCCGTACGGTGTGGGCAGCGCCCGGCGCACCGGCGCCGGGTAGGGCGTCTCGACGCCTTTGATGCTGTGCCACAGGATGCGGTTGAGCGAGTCCTCGTCGATGCGATCGTACTCGCGGAAGTCCATCCGAGCCGACGCGACCGCGCCGTATCCGTGCGGCGGGTTCTTCGTCATCAGATCGATTCTCGCCGGGAGCGCTGTGAAGCCCGACAGATCCGGCTTCGTCATGAAGCTCGCGACCATGGGCGGCGCCGCGGCATCGTGCTGCGTCATCGGCGGCAGACCGAGCAGCAGCTCGACCGTGCGCAGCATGCTGACCGTGGAGTACATCGTGCTGTCGACGACCCGTCGTCTGACATAGGGACTGATCACCAGGCCGGCCGTGCGGTGTGAGTCAACATGGTCGGGCCCATTCTGCGCATCGTCCTCGATGATGAAGATTGCGAACGAGGACCAGACCCGGCTCTTCGTGATCGCCTCGACGATCTTGCCGACTCCCACGTCGTTCGAGGCGACCTGCGCCTTCGGCGTGTAAGCGCCGGGCGCGGTGCCGCTCGTGTGATTTTCGCCGAGCGACATGAACATGAAATTCGGGACCGTGCCGTCGCGGTCCATCTCCTGGAACTCCTCGACGAAGCGATTGGCGCGCTCGTAGTCACGGGCGCGGGTCAGCTGCGGATCGGCGGGACGCTGGTCGAAGTGCGTGCTGCGCACGTCGGCGACGCCGCGGCGATTGCCCATCCCGAACGTCTTGACCTTCAGCCCGTGCTGGCGCGCGAGCTCCCAGATGTACGGCGTGGATGGCTCCTGAATGCCGCCGCTCGTGTCGAGGCTTCCGTGCCGCGAGTAGCCGAGGGTCCAGGCGCGCTGCGTGAACTCGGTGGCGTAGGCCGACGTCGTCCACGGCTGGCCGTCCTGCGAAACCTCGCCGCTGCAATACAGGTTGTCGAGCAGGACGAACTGTTCCGCGAGCGCATGCTGGTTCGGCGTCACCTCTCGGCCGAAGAGGGTCAGGCTCGGATCGCCGTTCCCCTGCGGCAGGTCGCCGAACACCTGATCGTAGGTGCGGTTTTCCTTCATGATGAACAGCACGTGCCTGATCGGCGACGGTTGTCCCACCTTCGTCGGGATCACGGATTCCGCGCCTGCGCCCGAGGTTTCGAGGAGCGTGTCCCGATAGAGCGAGTTGTCGTAGACCTGCTTCGTCATCTCGGCCAGCCGCTTCCTGTCCGGCGTATCGATGAACGAGACGAGTCCGTTGAGCTGATTCCCGTGGTGCTGGAAGCTGACCGCGGGCGCGTCCGAGTCGATCGGCCGCTTCACGCGGCTGGGCCCGGTGCCGGTCCCTTTGCCGCTGCCGACGATGACCCGCTTGCCATCGCGCGTAGCGGTGACGAAGGTCGGATACCAGCCGGTCGGAATGAAGCCGAGCGGCGTGCTCTTGCCGCGCGCCTCGATCTCGACAACGGCAACCGAGTTGTTGTCGGCGTTGGCGACATACAGCATCTCCCCATCAGGCGAGAGCGCCAGCGAGTTCGGCGTGCTGCCGGCGGGCGCCTTCGGACCGAGCGCGGTGTTGATGACCTCCAGGCGCTGGCCGGTCTTCAGATCGAAGGAGATCACATTGTTGGTGTTGCCGCACGAGACGAACAGGCGTCCATCATCGGTGACCGCGATGTCGTTCGGATGCGGATCGGTGGCGATGGTCGCGGTGAGGGATGGCCGGCTCGGATCGCTGACGTCGACGACGGCGACGTTCGCGCTGCCAAGGTTTGCGACGTATAGTGTCCGGCCGTCCTTCGAGAGCCGGGCGGACAAGGGATGATTGCCCACCTTCAGGCGCGCGACCGCGCGTCCGGCGTAGGTGTCAAGGATGTAGAGGTGCTCGTCGGAGTTATTGAGCGCGTACAGCAGCGTGCCGTCGGGCGACACGATGAGGGACGAGACTGCGGTCTTGTCCTTCGCCGCGCCGAGGAGCGTGTAGCCCGAGCGCCCTGCCTTCCAGCCCCCATTGTCCCAGCGATCGAAATAGAGGATGTCACTGAGGGGATAGCCGGCGCCGGCCGAGACCCAGATCCGCTTGCCGTCCGGCGAAAAGGCGAGTCCGCTCCACGCCATCTCGAGCGGGAACGTGATGATCTCCTTCTCGCTGGCGAGGTCGAGAATATGCAGCGCGTGGCCCGTGTAGCCGGTGTTCGTGAAGGCGAACAGCGTGCCGTCTGGGCTCACCTGACCGCTCAGAATCATGTCGCCCGAGCGCAGGTGCCGGCCGGCGGGCGTGGTCTTCCACCCGCTCACCAGCAGCGCGTTGGGACCGTTCTGTCCAGGTATCGAGATCTCCCGCCCCGAGACGGGGTGCTTCATGCGGAAGTTGTCGACGGCCTTCCACACGCCCCCAGCCAGCAGCACGAACACGACCGCAGCGGCCACGCGTTTCATCGAGTACCTCCTGTGCGTCGAGGCACCTTAGTGGACCGGCGTGACGGCCGCGTTTCAGGCTGGCCGATCCGGAGGAAGCTGAAATCCGCTAAGCCTGTGTTGTCAACAATCAGGGATGGCGCGAATCCCACCCTCTCCGCCCTCCACACCTTCGGCGTCGCGGCCCGCGCCGTCATGCGTGCCAGCCCTCAACATGTAGAACGCGAGTCGCGCGTGACGGGAAGCCTACGGGCTGGCTGCAGAACTGGCTTTACCACGGGCTGCTAGTGTCCTGTCCGCGTGATTCGCGGCAGAATTCCCGGGCGGGGCATCCCGCCTGGCGGCGTTGCTCGTCGCTCAGATATCCCCAATATCCTCACTCCTCGCGCCTTGCCAGCCGGGC
>JANOIR010000165.1:0-3967 GCA_031407765.1 Vicinamibacteraceae bacterium | reverse complement strand
GTCGTCCTTTGCCACCGTGGGCACCTGCTCTTCACCGAAGCCGCTGGTGCCGAGCACGTTGAAGACGAGCAGCGAGTGGTAGGCCGTGATGGCTCGGCCGCTCTCGGAGATGATCGTCGGGTGCTCGACCTTCTCTTCGTCGCACACCTGCTGGATGTGATACACCACGTCGTTGGCGTACTCCTGCAGGGTGTAGACATGCTCGACTCGAAGTTGGTCTGCGAGCCGTCGTAGTCGACGCCGAGGCCGCCGCCGACGTCCAGGAACTGCAGGCCGGCGCCGTTGCGGGCCAGTTCGACGTAGACGCGCGCCGCCTCGTTGAGGGCGCCCTTGACGATGCGGATGTTCGGGATCTGGCTGCCCAGGTGGAAGTGCAGCAGCTTCAGACAGTCGGCCATGCCGCGCGACTTCAGTTCTTCGAGGCCGCGCAGGATCTCGGTGACGGTCAGGCCGAACTTGGATCGGTAGCCGCCGGACGACTGCCAGCGGCCGCCGCCGCGCGCCGCCAGCTTGACCCGCATGCCGATCTGTGGCCGGACGCCGACCTTGGCCGCGTATTCGAGGATCAGCGCCAGCTCGGTGTACTTCTCGACGACGGGAATGACGTTGCGCCCGATCTTCTGGGCCAGCATCGCCATTTCGATGAACTCGGCGTCCGTGTAGCCGTTGCAGACGATCGGCGTGGCGTTGTCGGCCAGCGCGGCGACGGCGAGCAGCTCGGGCTTCGAGCCGGCCTCGAGCCCGAAGCCATAGGGCTTGCCGAACTCGAACACCTCCTCGACGACCTGGCGCTGCTGGTTGACCTTGATCGGATACACGCAGATGTAGCGGCCCTGATAGGAGTGCTGCGTGATCGCGCTCTGAAAGGCGTCGTGGATGTCGCGGATGCGGTGCTTCAGGATGTCGCGGAACCGGATCAGCGTCGGCAGGCCGAGCCCGCGCACCTGCAGGCGATCGACGAGCTGCTTGAGGTCGATGGCGCGGGCCGGATCCTTCTCCGGATGAACCAGCACGTGGCCCTGCGGTCCGATCGAGAAATAGCCCTTGCCCCAGCGTGAGATCTCGTAGAGCTCGGTGGCGTCGGTGATGCTCCAGCCTTCGCCGACGTCGGTCGCCGAGCGCCCGCGGCCAATCGTGGTGTTGGTCGATGCCATGGTGTCAGGAGCGAGTGGCCCGGATGGCGGTGTAGGACATGGGCATGGGGTGGGCTCCTGGCCGCTGCCGAGCGGTCATGAAGTCGCCGCGCGCGTCATGCGATAGCGGGCGACGTGCACGGCGGCGTCGACCTTCTTGGTCTCGACCCGCGCCTGAATCTCGGCGCCCTCGGCCAGCGTGACCTTGGGCGCGGCGATCTCGCCGGTGACGCGTGCCGTTTCGCGCACGTCGATGATCTCAGTCGCGGTGATGCGTCCCGAGAAACGGCCGAGGATGGTGACGTCGCGGGCCAGGATGCGGGCATCGACGCGGGCGCTTGCGGCGATCGTCAGCGCGAAGCCGGGCATGTCGATCGTGCCGCTGATGACGCCTTCGACGAGCAGATCTTCGGACGCGGCCACGTCGCCGACGACGGACAGCGTCTTTGGCATGACATTGGAGATCGGCGAGCTCGCGCTCACAGGAGACACACTCACAGCGCGAATTATGCAACAACTTGCCGCCGCGATCACGATGAATCGCGGCGAGCGCGTCATGGCGCCGCGCGGCGGCGGCTCCTGCGGGCGAGCCAGGCGGCAGCGATCGCGAGCGTCGCGTCGCGGGCGATGTTGGCGCGCGCGATGAGTCGCGCCTCGGAGGGTGCGAGGCCGGTCGGAAGTTCAGGCCACGCCCGCTCGAGCAGCGTTGCACCGATCGCGGCGCACGCCCAGAGCGCGACCGCCGTCCAGGCGGCGTCGTCGCGTGTGCGGAGACGGCGCGCGACGGCGATGCCGGCGGCGACGACGCCGATCCGTGCTGCGACCAGTGTCCAGGCGGCGGCGCCGAAGATCGGCATGCGCGGAAGTGCACGATCGAGCGTCAGCGCCAGTGCGACCGGCTCGACCACGAGCAGCCACACGACAACGGCGTGACGACAGAGCCACCGCGGCCATGACTCGGGCGGGGCGTCGATGCGATCGCGAACTGATAAGCTACCGTCCATGATCGCGTGGCCGGCGGCGCCGTACGTGGGCTGGGCGCGCACGCGTCCCGCGGCGCGCTACGATCTGGCCGCGAGCGATCTGCTCCCGGTGACCGCGCACGACTGGCCCGCCCTGATCGGTGAGGACGGCGACGAATCCCACGCCGACGCCCGCGGTGCCGACGCCGTCGAGACGGCGCTCATCGCCGCCATCGCCTCGCACTGCGGCGTCGCCACTGACCACGTCGTGACCGCGGTGGGATCGTCCGGCGCCAACTTCCTCGCCCTCGCGGCGCTGGTGCGGCCCGGCGACGCGGTGCTGGTCGAGGATCCCGGCCACGCCCCCCTCGCAGATGCGGCGCGGCGCTTCGGCGCCGAGGTCATCGCGCTGCGGCGGCGCCCCGAGCGCGGGTTCGGAATCGAGCCGGACGCCATCGCCGCGTCGGTCACGGCGCGCACCCGGCTGGTGGTGCTGTCGCGCCCGCACAACCCGACCGGCAGCCTGATCGACAGGCCGACCCTCGAAGCCATCGCCGAGATTGCGGAACGCAGCCGGATCCATGTACTGATCGACGAAGTGTACCTGGATACCCTCGACGGCGGGTCGCAGGCGCCGGCGGCGCTGGTGAGCGACCGCTTCATCTCGACGGCGAGCCTGACCAAGGCGTTCGGGCTGGTCGGCGTGCGGTGCGGCTGGGCCCTCGCCGCGCCGGGGATCGCCGCCCGCATGCGCGCCGCGGGCGCGGTGATGGCGCCCGTGCCGGAGCCGTCGCGCCGGCTGGCGCTGCGCGCGCTCGCGGATCTGTCGTTGCTCGCCGGCCGCGCCCGGCGGATCATCCGCGGCAACCGGATCCACGTCCAACGCGCCTTCGCGGGCCGCGACGACCTCGCCTGGGAGCCGCCCGCCGCCGGCACGGTCACGTTCCCGCGGCTGCTGCGCGTCGCCGACGTCGACGCCTTCGTCGATCGCCTGCGGATCGAGCATCACACGGCCGTCGTCCCCGGCCGATTCTTCGGCCATCCGCAGCACGTGCGGGTCGCCTTCGGCATGGCGACCGAGGAGCTGGCGCGCGGCCTCGAGGCCTTGACGACAGCCCTCGACGCCGCCGCCCATCTCGAGACTGTCCGCCTATGACTGGCGTCGTGCGCCGCTCGCTCCTCCTCATCGCCGTCCTGCCCGTGGTGGCCGCCTGCGCCGTCTTCGGTCCGGACATCTCGCCCGAAGACGACGCCAAGTGCCAGACCGACAAGACGCGGCTCGAAGTCACCGTGGTGACTCCCGGCGGTAGCGCGGGCACGGCGGCCGCCGGTGCCGGCGGCAGCGAAGCCCGCCCCGGCCGCCGCGTCGCGGTGCACTACACCGGCTGGCTGTACCACCCGGACAAGCCCGGGCACCACGGCCGGCAATTCGACAGCTCCCACGATCGTGGCGAGCCGATCGAGTTCACGCTCGGCGCCGGCGAAGTGATCCCCGGCTGGGATGAGGGTGTTGCCGGCATGAAGGTCGGCGGGAAGCGGACGCTGGTGATCCCGCCGATGCTGGCCTATGGCCGCGCCGGGTCGCCACCGACCATCCCCGCGAACGCGACGCTCGTCTTCGACGTGGAGCTCACCGCAGTGAAGTGACCGCGCGCGGACACTTCATTGCGAACGCCCAACTTCCAATTCCCAACCTCCAAGGCACTCCCAACCGCCAACTCCCAAGACACCTTCCGGACGGCGAGCCCAGTGGGGTTGGGAGTTGGGAGTGCCTTGGGAGTTGGTCGTGGGGAATTGGAAGTTTCAACCGCTACGGAAACAGGCGGTTGAACGTGCCACCGAAGATCGAGGCGCGGAAGCCGTCCTCGGTCC
>JANOIR010000068.1:0-9870 GCA_031407765.1 Vicinamibacteraceae bacterium | reverse complement strand
GATCGCGAACCGACCGAGGCGGCGTTCTTCGGCGCGCTCGATCGCCGGCTCCTCGCGGCGGCGGCCGCGGTCGGCCTGCTGGCGCTGATGGCCACGTGGGCCATCGTGCGCGGCGTCACCCGGCCGGTCGAGGCCCTGCAGGCGGCGACGCGCGACGTCGCCGACGGCGCGTTCACTCGGCGCGTCGTGCCGGGCGGCAGCCGCGAGACGATCGCCCTTGGCGAGGCGTTCAACGCGATGGCCGCAGAACTGCAGCGGCAGGAGGCGCTGCGCCGCGATCTCGTCCACGACGTGGCGCACGAGCTGCGGACGCCGCTGACCGATCTCCGGTGCCGGCTGGAGGCGGTGATCGACGGTCTGGCCCCGGATCCGCAGGAGGCGGTGCGCGCGCTCCATGACGACGTGCGCCATCTGGGCCGGCTCGTCGACGATCTGCAGGAGCTTGCGCAAGCCGAGGCCCGGACGTTGGCGCTCGACGTGCGTGCCGTGGCGCTCGGCCCTGCCATCCGGACGGCGCTGCGCATTGCTGGCCTGGACAGCGACGCGCGGATCGCGCCGCTGCCCCCGACCGAGGTCGCCGTGCGTGCGGATCCCGATCGCCTGCGCCAGATCGTCGTGAACCTGCTGACCAACGCGGCTCGGCACACGCCGGCCGGCGGCGGCATCACGATCGACGCGGCCGTCGACGGCGATCTGATCCGCGTGAACCTGCACAACACCGGCAGCTCGCTCGACGCGGCGGCGGCCGCCCGCGTGTTCGACCGCTTCTACCGCGCCGATCCGGCGCGCAGCCGCGACACCGGCGGCTCGGGCCTCGGCTTGGCCATCGTCAAGCAGCTGGTCGAAGCCCAGGGCGGGCGCGTGTGGGCAGCGAGCGACGCGACCGGCGTGACCGTCGGCTTCTCGCTCCCGCGCGCCGAGGACGGCGACGCCATGCAGTAGATCCGGGGTCGAAGTAGACGCCTACGGCGCGCTCATCGTCCACAGGCACCAGCCACCGCTGCGTCGGCTGTGGAAGGCGACGCGTCGGCCGTCAGGCGACCAGGTGAACTCCTCGGCCGAGGGATCCTGCATCACGCGCTGCATGAAGCCGCGATCGAGGTCGAGCAGCCAGGCCCCGTCGCGGAACACCTGGAACACGATCCAGCGGCCATCGGGGGAGACCGCGGGTGTACGGACCAGGCGTCCCGGCAACGGCGAGGCAAAACGGCGAGACTCGCCCGAGTCGAGATCGTGGATCGTCAGCCCGTCCTCATGGCTGAAGGCGATGCGCCGTCCGTCGTTGAACCACGCCCCACCCCACACCTGTCCGTGGCGAAACGCCGTGACGCGCGTCTGGCGCCCCGACGCCAGATCCAGCAGCCAGAGATTCCACACCGCCGGCTTGGCCTCTTCGCCGCGAATGAAGGCGAGGCGCCTGCCGTCAGGCGACCAGGTCGGCACCGCGGCATAGCCGGGGCCGCTGACGCGCCGGACGTCGCGGCCCTCGGCCGACGCCACGTAGACGCCGCGGACGCCGTCGCGATCCGAGTCGAACGCCAGCGTCGTGCCGCTGGGCGAGAGCTGCACGTGATGGTTTCGTGCGCCGTCGTCGACGATGGTGGCGACGCGCAACTCGCCGCGTTCGCCCGGCTCGGCCCGCTTGAGGGCGCTGCCCTCGGCGGTCTGGGCGTGGAAGAAGACGGCCGAGCCGTGCGAGGCGAAGGACGGTGAGAACACGGCGTCGGCGCGGACGGCGTCACCGTCGATCAGCGGTTCGATGGTGGGCGTGGTCGCCGGCGTTGGCGCGGTTGGTCGCCGGCCCGACGGCGGGACAGGCGTCGGCGGTGCCGCCGGTCCCCCGATCGACGGCGCGGACGTCGACGGCGCCGCCGGTCCGGCAATCGACGGCGCGAGCGTCGACGGCGCGACCGCGGCGACCGCGTCGATCGGCGGCGTCCCTGCCTCTGTACTGATACTGATGGGCAAGACATCGGAGGCTGCCGCCTCCGGCAAGACCGGCGGCGCCAGGTCGCGGGCGATCCGTGCGCCGATCAAGGCGGCCAGCACCGAGGCGGCGAGCGTCGCCACCGCAACGGCGCGCCATCGCCGCCGCGGCCGCCCACGAGGTTCGTCGCCCCGCGGTGTGAGCGGCAACGCTTCCGGCGTGGGCGGTAGCGCCGGCGGGCTTGCCGCGGCAGGCATGGGCGTCGTTGGCAGCGGCCGCGACTGAACCCGGGAATTGCCTGCGGCGGCGACGATCGCGGCGACGGCGCCGGCCGGGTCGGCAGGTTGAAACGGTTGGAGCGCGGCGGCAAACGCGGTGAGCGACGGCATGGTGGCGCTGTCGAGCTGTCCGGCCGCGTGCGCGACGACCAGGCAAAGGCTGTGCGGCACACAGCCCGGCTGCATCTCGTGGATGACACTCAACAGCAGCTGGAGCAGCGCGCCCACCTCGGCGCGGGTGGGCAGGATCCCGGGCGCGATGCGCACGGCGCCATCGCGCTCCAGCCAGACGTGCGCGAGCGACAGCCGCGCGCCCGTGGGGCGTCCTGTTTGTGGAGACCGCGCGAGTTGCGCGATCACCGCGACCGCGTCCTCGACGGTGAGCGGTACTGGCACGCTCAACAGTTGCTCGAGCGAGATGCGGTCATCTGTGGGCACGTCGGGTCTGGGTAGCCAGATCCATACCAGCCGTTTTCTGGCGTACGATCGGGCGACGTCATGGCCGTCGCACCTTCGTTCTCGCACGGGGCACACGGCCGGCTGACGGCGCACGATCGCGGCCGCTTCGCTGGCGATTCACTGTTCGATCGGATCGCCCGCGCGGTGTGCGAGGCCGGATGCCTGCCGCGCAAGGAGCTCTATGAGGCCTGGGAGATGGCGCGCCGGGTGCGGCGACACGTGCGCGGCGGCCGGGTCGTCGACCTCGGCGGCGGGCATGGCCTCCTCGCCCAGGTGATGCTGCTGCTGGACGATTCGTCGCCATCGGCGGTGGTCGTCGACGTCGCGCTGCCGCCCTCGCACCTGCGGCTGCACGAGGTGCTGATCGCGCAGTGGCCGCGGCTCGCCGGACGGGTCGCCTTCGAGCCACGGCGCTACGAGGACGTGGTCCTCGCGGCCGCCGATATCGTCGTCTCCTGCCATGCCTGCGGGTCGCTGACCGACGTGGTCCTCGATCGCGCGGTCGCGGCCGGCGCGGCGGTCGCGGTCCTGCCGTGCTGCCACGACCACGCCCGCGGCGACACCGGCGAGCTGGCCGGCTGGATGGTGGCCGATCTGGCGATCGACGCCACGCGGGCGGCACGACTGCGCGCTGGCGGCTACCGCATCTGGACGAAGACGATCCCGGCCGACGTCACGCCGCGCAACCGCCTCTTGATGGGCGTGCCGGCGGCCTGGGAGACTACTTCGCCGCCGCGACCCGCTTGACCACGTACTCGTTCGTGCCCCAGCTGCCGGTGGCCTTGACGGTGATCTCGTCACCGGCCGCATTGATCTTCGCTTCGTGCGTGATCACCGAGCCGTCGAGCGCGACCTCGTATGTCAGCACGTCGCCGGCGATCTTGCCCTTGTTGAGCGGCAGGCTGCCCATCGGGCTGGCCACCGTGCCGGTCAACGCCTCGCCCTCGGCCTTGAGCTCGTAGGTCAGCTCGAGCGGCCCGTTGGGCGTCTCGACGCTGCCAACCCACTTGCCCGTCACGTCAGAGGCGAACGCCGTCGCCGCCACCCCGATCGTCATCACCAGTGCCAGCAATACTCGCCGCATGTCAGCTCCTTGGATTGTCTCGAACTTGAAAAGCTGAGCATACAGGAAGGGCCATTCGTCGGAGGGCCGGCCCGTCACGCCGGGTCACACGGTAGGCAGTCCGTGGTGAAGGCCCGCTGCATTCGACGGGCGATGCATCCCGGCGCTCGGCGTTGCTCGTCGGTCGAATATCCCCGATATTCTTCCTCCTCGCGCCTGGATCGCCGGGCGCCTCGCCCGTCTCGGTGCGACGCAGGCCTTCACGACGGACTGCTGGGGTAGACTCGGAGCGTGCATCCGCGGCCTGACGATCGATCAGGCGTGCCCGACCGCGTCGGCAACTACCTGATCGAAGAACGTCTCGGAACGGGCGGCATGGGGGCCGTCTATCGCGCTTTCGATCAGGTGCTGCAGCGGCCGCTTGCGATCAAGCGGCTGCTCCCCGACACCGCCGACGCCACCCGCAAGCTGCGCTTCCGGCGCGAGGCTCGGATGGCCGCGCGCCTCAACCATCCGTCGATCGTCCACATCTACGACATCGTCGAGACCGACGAAGGCGACTGGATCGTGATGGAGCTGGTCGAGGGCAAGACGCTCGATCGCATGCTGCGCGATGGCCTGCCCAGCCCGCTGCGCACCGTACAGCTCACCCGCGAGATCGCCGAGGGTCTCGCCGAGGCGCACGCGCACGGCATCGTCCATCGCGACCTGAAGGCGTCGAACGTGATGGTCACCGCCGCCGGACGCGCCAAGATCCTCGATTTCGGCCTGGCCAAGACCTATCGCGGCGGGGCCGGGGCCGAGCAGGATCTCTCGGGCCCGGGCGCGGTGCTCGGCACCTGCCACGCGATGTCGCCCGAGCAGGCGCGCGGCCTCGCCATCGATCACCGCTCGGATCTGTTCTCGCTCGGCTCGCTGCTCTACGAGCTGATCACCGGCATCTCGCCGTTCCGCGCCGAGACCGCCGCCGAGACGTTGACGCGGATCTGTACCTACGAACCGCCGGCGGTCCTCGACATCGATCCGGGCGCGCCGCGCGCGCTCGCCGATCTCACGCACCGGCTGCTCGGCAAGACGCCCGCACACCGGCCGCACAGCAGCGCCGAAGTCGCCACCCTGCTGGAGCAGATGGAGCGCTCGGGCGAGCTCGATGGGGACCGACGCCATTCGCTGCCGCGCGACGGGTCGACCGCGCCGACGCTCGACGTCCGCGCCGCAGAGCCGCCCCGTGCCCTGGCCGCGCCGCCACAGCTGCTCTCGAGCAGCGAACGCCGGCAGCTCACCGTGCTCTGCTGCGAGGTGGTCGACGCCGGCAGCCCGTTGCTCGAGGCGTCGCAGGCGTTCGACTCGGAGACCCTCTACGAGCTGATGATGCGCATGCGGCCGCTGGCGCAGAAGGTGGCGCAGCGTCACGAGGCGACGGTCGGCAACGTCGTCGGCCACCGCGTGCTGATCTACTTCGGCTACCCGCAGGCGCACGAGGACGACGCCCGGCGTGCCGTCCGCGCCGCGCTCGACCTGATCGCCGATGCCGAGGATCATCTCGCCGGCGCCGGCGGCCGGGCGCGTCCGGCGCTGCGCGTCGGCATCCACACCGGACTTGCCGTCGTCTCGGCCAGCCCCAACATGCCGGAGCCGGTCGTGCTCGGAACCACGCTCGACGTCGCCCTGCGGCTGCAGGCGGCGGCGGCGCCGGGGACGGTCGTGATCAGCGCGGCGACGCGCTCGCTGGTGCGGCGCGGTTTCGCCACTGAAGCGCTGGCCGCCCTGCCGCCGATCGGCGGCGTCGTCGAGCCCTTCGTGCCCTACCGCGTGCGCGAGGCGAGCGGCGCCGGCGACGATCTGAGCTTCGATCTGGCGCCGCTCGTCGGCCGCGCCCGTGAGCTGGACCAGCTGACCAACCGGTGGGAGCAGGCGCGCGGCGGCGTCGGCCAGGCCGTCCTCCTCAGCGGTGAGCCCGGCATCGGCAAATCGCGGCTGCTACGGGCCTTGCGCGAGCGCGTGATCGAGGGCTCGGGCGACGGCGCGGTGCGCTGGCTGGCGATGCACGGCTCGGCCTACACGCAGAACACGCCGCTGCATCCGCTCGTCGGCCTGCTGCGGCGCCTGCTCGCCTCGCAGCCCGGAGCGTCGGCGGCCGAGCAGCTCGATGCCCTGCTGCAGGCCTTCGAGCTGACCGAGGCGTTGCCGCTGTTCGCCTCGCTGCTCGATCTGCCCGCGCCGGGGCGCTCGCTGCCCGCGTCGATGCCGCCGGAGCGCCAGCGCGAGGAGACCCTCGAAGCGCTGGTCGCGCTGCTGCTGGCGATGTCCGAGCGCGAGCCGGTCATCTTCCTGGTCGAGGATCTGCACTGGCTCGACGCCACCACCTTGACCTGGCTGGATCGCCTGATCGACCAGGCGACGACCGCGCCGCTGCTGCTGGTGATGACGATCCGGCCCAACACCCTCGACATCCCCTGGGGATCGCGGGCGCGGGTCATCCAGATTGCGCTCGGCGCGCTCAGCAGCCACGACACCGAGCTGCTCATCGGACTGCTCTCCGGCACCACGCCCCTCACCGCCCGTGTCCAGCAGCACATCGTCGCCAAGACCGACGGCGTGCCGCTCTTCGTCGAGGAGCTGACCCGCTCGATGCTCGAAGGCGGCGAGTCGGGCGATTGGCGTGAGCTGCCGACCACGCTTCGCGATTCGCTGACGGCTCGGCTGGCCCGCCTCGGCACGGCGAAGGAAGTGGCCCAGCTGGCGTCGGTCGTCGGCCGCGCCTTCTCGCTGAAGCTGCTCGCTGCCGTCGCCCTGCACCCGGTCGACACGCTGGAGCGCGAGCTGCGCAAGCTGGTGCAGTCCGGTCTGGTGCACCGTCGCGGCTTCGGTGCGCAGACGCGCTACTCGTTCAAGCACGCGCTGGTCCGCGACGCGGCCTACGACTCGCTGCTGCGGCGCGAGCGCCAGCAGATCCACCTGCGCATCGCCGCCGTGATGGAGGAGGACCGGCGCAGCGGCGTCGACGCCGCCCAGAGCGAGGAGATTGCGCATCACCACTTCGCCAGCGAGCAGTACGCGGAGGCGTGCGAGCGCTGGCTCGAGGCCGGCCAGCTGGCGATGGGGCGATCGGCGCACGCCGAGGCGATCGCGCATCTGCAGCATGGGCTCGAGGCGCTCGACGCCTTGCCGCCGTCGCTCGATCGCGACCGCCGCGAGATCGCGCTGCGCAGCCTGCTGGCGATGTCGCTCGGCGTCATCCGCGGCCTGTCGGCGCCGGAGGTCGAGGCCGTCTACGATCGGATCCTGACCCTGACCGGACAGCTCGGCGATGTCCCGCAGGGGATCTACTTCGGGCTGTGGAACTTCTACGCCGCCCGCGGCAAGCTGCAGCGCGCGCTCGACCTCGGCCAGCAGCGGCTCGCCTACGGCGAGGCGCACGCCGACGCCGAGTCCCGCCTGCTGGGCCTCTACACCACCGCCGCCGCCGATCTCTTCCTCGGCCACCTGGCCGCGGCGCGGGCCGGGTTCGAGCAACTGCTCGCCGACTACCCGAAGGACGGGCTCGCCAACCAGGCCTACGACCTCGGCGTCGTCGCCCACTCGCTGCTCGGCGACGTGCTGTGGCTGCTCGGTCTGCCCGACGAGGCGACGCGCGCCGCCGACGACGCCATCGCGGCGGCCCGCCGCTTCTCGCCGTTCACGCAGTCGGTGGCGCTGGTCAACCGCATGATCCTGGCGACCTCGATGGGCGACGCCACCACCAGCCGCCAGCGCGCGCAGGAGCTGATCGCGCTCAGCTCCGAGCACTCGTATCAATACTGGGTCGTGCACTGGCGCATCTCGCTCGCGCTCACCGGCATCGCCCCGGCGTCGGCGGACGCGGAGATCGAGCGCGCGCTGCAGGAAGCGGCGGGGGCGATCGAGCTGATGCGGACGGCCTACGGCAGCAACCTGCAGTGCACGCGCTTCCTCGGCTGGACGGTCGCGGCGTGCCTCGAGCACGGCAAGCTGGATCTGGGGCGCCGGCTGCTCGACCAGGCCATGCAGCTGACCGCCGACGAAGGCGAGCGCTACTGGGAGGCCGAGTTGCACCGCCTGCAGGCGCGCCTGCTCACCCTCGAGGGCGCCCCGGCCGACCAGATCGCCCGCGCCTACGACACAGCGCTCGTGGTGGCCCGCATCCAGGGCGCCGTCACCTTCGAGCAGCGCGCCGTCGCTGACGCCGCGCGTTAGGCCGTGGCTGCTTCCAGCGGCTGATGATCGCGTTGCGGGGTGGTCTCCAAGACAAAGTGATGCAGTGATGCAGCCATGGTATGATCCGGCATCATGCGCACCACGATCACCTTGGACGAGCGCCTGATGGCCCAGCTGAAGCGCCGGGCTGCCGAGCAGGGCACTTCCGTCAGCAAGCTCGTCGAACAGGCCGTACGGCTGTTCGTGCGCGCGCCGCGCACGCCAACGCCTCCGCAGGCGTTCGAGCTGGTCACCTTCGGAAGGGGCGGTCGCTTCTCGCGGCACAACATCGACAAGACGTCTGCGTTGATCGAAGCCGACGACCTCGAACGCGTCGCGTCCGTCAGATAGATGATGCAACTGCCTGACGTGAACGTCCTCATCTACGCCCACCGCGAGGACGCGCCCGAGCACGAACGCTACGCGGCGTGGCTGCACGCGCTCACGATCTCGGATGAGCCGTTCGCGTTGGCGGATGTAGTCCTGTCGGGCTTCCTGCGCATCGTCACCAACCAGCGCATCTTCGATCCGGCCACGCCGATGGATACGGCCCTCGCATTTTGCCAGCGCCTGGTGGCATGGCCGCGCGCGTCGCTCCTCACGCCGAGTCGCCGGCACTGGGATCTTTTCACCGGTCTGTGTCGCGACATCAGGGGACCGCTGGTAGCCGATGCCTACATCGCGGCCCTGGCCATCGAGCATGGGTGCGAGCTCATCACCACCGACAGCGACTTCGCGCGCTTTCCTGGTCTGCGGTGGCGCCACCCTCTCGCTGCGAGCTAGTGCACCTACGACTACATTGTGGGCGTCGATAGTCCGGCGCCAGAGTTGCGGCTTCGTTGACGGACTCCCGGGAGCGCTGTCAGAGGCAAGTGGCTGATCGTTCTCGGCACCTGCGTAGGCAGATGTCAGGGAGGACCGAGGTGTGCGCTGCGGCTCTGGTCGCTGGCTGCTTGGGATTCGAACTAGAACGCCGGGCCGTCCCGCTCAGCCAGTCACCAGCAACCCGCTCGACGATTCGAACTGGTGCTGCTCCGGTCCACCGTTCCAAGCCGCTCATTCCAAACGCGTTGCGCGTGGCTGCTAGGCCGCCGCCGCGGCCAGCTGCCGCTTCTTCTGCAGGAACAGGACAAGGAACGTCGCGTCGACGATCGCGGCGGTGGTGCCGATCGTCAGCAGGAAGCGATCGTCCGGATAGTGCAGCGCGAAGAACACCACGACCATCGCCGAGCCCAGCGACCGCGTCCAGTTGGCGGTGAACGAGAAGAAGCGCAAGTCGGCCTGCCGCAGCATCAGCGGGATGTAGAGGAACGAGATCGACAGCTGGATCAGGTAGGCCGACCGGCCGCCGACGGCGTTGTCCATTCCCTGCGCGTGCAGGAAGTACGATGCGGCGCCCGCGGCCACCGCGATCCCCAGGCACATCGGAATGAAGAACGATCGCTTCTCGAGCTGCGGCAGCGTGAACTGCTTGGTCCCGAAGAACAGCACGCCGTAGGTGAAGATGAACCCGGCATCGAGGAAGAACCAGACGTAGTTGGCCGCCTGGAACAGCATCCCCATGTTGTTGACGGCGAGGAAGCTCCAGACGAACTCCCAGGCGACGTCGCAGCAGCCGGCGAAGACCGGCATCTCGACGAACTTGAAGCGCAGGATGTTACGGATGTAGATGACGTAGGCGATCACCCAGAGGAACGAGCCGACCCCGTAGAAGAAGAACTCGAGGGCGGTGTAGTCCTGCCAGTTGATCCACACGATGTTCCCGATCATCGATGTCCTTCCATGGTTGGCGGCCACGCGCTCACGCGGGCAGCGATCATTCGAACGCGGCCGAGCGCAGGTCGACCTGCGACACCGGGATCGAGAACGGCACCTCACCGCGGCGGGGGACGTCGACCAAGACCAGGAGGAGGGGCCGCGACCGCCCC
>JANOIR010000001.1:0-8910 GCA_031407765.1 Vicinamibacteraceae bacterium | reverse complement strand
GAGGACGTCCATCGTGCCCGCGGCGGCGCCGCTGCCCTGCCCGACGACCTGGTAATCCAGGTTGACGTCCTGGATGTCGACCGGGATGTACTGCTCCGCTTCCCAGTAGATGGACTCGGCGAGCTCCTGCTCGGTCATCTTGGGCAGCGTGATCTTCTTGACGATGACGGCGTTGCCCGCGAGCGAGGCGGCGACGTCCTTCGTGCGGATGTTCTTCGACTCGAACAGACGCCGGATCGCGTCGGCCACGGCCGCGCCATCGATGATGGCGCCGTCGACGATGCTGTCCGGCGGCACCGGCTCGATGCCGAAGGCGGTAACCTTGAAGGACTTGCCCGAGCCCTTGAGCTCGACAGCCTTGACCGAGCTCGAGCCGATATCCAAGCCGACGACTGCGCGTGATCTTCCGAACACTCAGGACCTCACGTGGCCGCCGCATGCCCTTCACACCGTGGCACCGGCCGGCCGTGTGGGACGTCATTCCGTCCCGGACCATCCGCGCGGACCGTCGTTGCGCACGTCGCGCAGCGGCTTCCGCCTTACGAACCCGACAATGAGCAAGGGCGGTGCCAAAGCTCGTCACTCGGTCAGAATTTGTCGATTTCGCGAGGCCGCACACGACACACGCGTTCCGAATCGAGACCCCCCACACCCCTCGGATCTGACGAATCCGTTAGGAAAACCGCCAAGAAACGTCAGTGATCACGAAAAGCGCCCGTGTTTTCCGAGTGAAATTGATTGCACGCGGGTGCGCAGGCTGACGTGGAGCCGCGATTGCGGTGTCGGCGACCGGACCGCGCCGGCGCATCGTCGAAGCGCGCAGTTTCCTGACACCGCGGCCGGGAATCCGACGCCTGGCTGCCAGCAGCCCGTGGTGAAAGGGCCCTAGGTCGGGAGGCCTCCGGTTGTCAACTCCGGTTGCGCGACGAGCGACGCACGCGGGCAGACTCGGAGGAGCGCATCGGACCCGCGACTCGATCGTGTGTCCCGCGCTGAGGCCGGCTGCCTGCGGACGCCGCGCCCAAGAGCCGGCCCCCAAGAGCCGGCACCCAAGAGCCGGCACCGGCAGAGGAGCCAGCCGGCTCGACCGTTTCCCTTTGCTGAGGCCCAGAGACGCCGCCCAGGCACCAAGACCCTGCCCGCGGGCACGAACTGGGCTCGTCCGCCAAGCCGCCGGGCCGTTGACAGTTCAGAAAACGGCGCGTATCCTTTTTGTTTGCCGTAGGGTAGCTGCGGCCCTGAGAGGGAGTTCCATGTCTACGTTCGTCCCCACCGCTGGCCGGATCGACCGGCGGTGGCATGTCATCGATGCCGCCGAGCACCCGGTCGGGCGCGTGGCCAGCCTCGCGGCGCACCTGCTGCAGGGCAAGCACAAAGGCATCTACACCCCGTACATCGATACGGGGGACCATGTAGTCGTCGTCAACGCCGCCAAGGCGCGTCTGACCGGCCGCAAGGAAGAACAGAAGCTGTACCGCTATCACAGCGGCTTCGACGGCGGTCTTCGCGAAGAGCGGGCCAAGGACGTGCGCGCGCGTCACCCCCGCCGCATGGTCGAGGAAGCGGTCCGCGGCATGCTGCCCAAGTCGAAGATGGGCGACGCGATGTACCGCAAGCTGAACGTGTACGAGGGCGCGGACCATCCGCACGCGGCCCAGAAGCCGGTCGCGATCGACGCGCCGAAGTGAGGCACCTGACGTGGCAGTGACGCAAATCCAGTATTACGGCACCGGGCGGCGCAAGAGCGCCGCAGCCCGCGTGTTCCTCCGGCCCGGCTCGGGCGCAATCCAGATCAACGCGCGACCGCTCACCGAATTCCTGAAAGTCGAGACGCTCCAGGGTGCCGTCAAGGTTCCCTTGATCCTCACCGAGACCGCCGACAAGTTCGACGTGATCGCGACAACGTCCGGCGGCGGCATGTCGGGCCAGGCCGGCGCTGTCCGCCTCGGCATCGCGCGCGCGCTGTGCGCCTACGACCTCGAGCTGCGGCCGAGGCTGAAGAAGGCCGGGCTCCTGACGCGCGACCCGCGCATCAAGGAACGCAAGAAGTACGGCATGGCCGGCGCGCGTAAGCGCTTCCAGTTCAGCAAGCGCTAATCAGAAAGACGTTGGAGGAAGCTTGACCCCTATCGCTGTGAAGGACCTGCTGGAGGCCGGCGTTCATTTCGGCCACCAGACGAAGCGCTGGAATCCGAAGATGAGGCCGTTCATCTTCGGCGAACGGAACGGCATCTACATCATCGACCTGGGCAAGACCGCCAAGCTGTTCCGGGAGGCCGAGCAGTTCGTCACCCAGCTCGCCGCCGCCGGACGCACGGTGCTCTTCGTGGGCACCAAGCGGCAGGCACAGGACGCCGTCTCCGAGGACGCGCAGCGCTGCGGCATGTTCTACATCAACGAGCGGTGGCTCGGCGGCCTCCTGACGAACTTCACGACCATCCAGAAGAGCCTGGCGCGGCTGCGCGACCTCGAGGCGATGGTCACCGACGGGCGCTACGATTCCCTGTCGAAGAAAGAAATCGCCAAGCTCGAAAAAGAGAAGAAGAAGCTGCAGAAGAACCTCGAGGGCATCCGCCACATGGCGTCGCTGCCCGACGCGCTGTTCGTGGTCGACACCAAGCACGAGCAGATTGCCGTCGATGAGGCGCGCAAGCTGAAGATTCCGATTATCGGCGTGGTCGACACCAACTGCGATCCCGACCAGGTCGATTACGTGATTCCCGGCAACGACGACGCGCTGCGCTCGATTCGACTGTTCACGTCGCGCATCGCCGATGCCGTCAGCGAAGGGCGCGGCATGCGCGAGTCGGCGGCCGCGGACGCGCCGCCCTCGGGTGGTGAGTCGCAGGGCGAAGCTCAGACGCGTCGCAGTGCTGCCGCTCTGACGGCAGTCGCCCGCCAGCGCCGCGAGCCCGCGGCCACGACGCCCGCGTCAGTCTGACCCTGTTTTCAGGCTCCGGTTTCGGGGTTTTCAGGCTCCGGTTTCGGGGTTGTCGGTCGACGCCGGCCAAGCACCATTCGGCCGGCGTTGCCGTGTACGCCCCACTCCTTTGTCGTTGACCAATCGGGCTGGGCGTAAGCCAATCGGGGCCTGAACGTAAGCCAATCGAGGCTTTGTCGCAATCCAATCGGGATCGTGAGTGTTTTCGTGGAGAGATCAATGGCGACGATTACCGCAACTGACGTCAAGGCCCTGCGCGACCGCACCGGCGCCGGCATGATGGACTGCAAGGCCGCGCTGATGGAAGCGAACGGCGACGTGGACGAGGCCATCACCATCCTGCGCAAGAAGGGCATGGCGCAAGTGGCGAAGAAGGCCGGCCGCGCGATGAAGGAAGGCCTGGTCGGCGTGCGCCTGAGCGACGACGCGACCGACGGCGTTGTCGCTGAGATCAACTGCGAGACCGACTTCGTGGCCCGGACGCCGGAGTTTCAGTCGCTCGTGGACACCGTCACCAGCGATCTGCTCGCCGCCCCCTCGACCGAGGATCCGCAGGCGCTCGCCGCCGCTGACGGCGCGGTCGGGCAGAAAGTCGCCGAGAAGATCGCCAAGACCGGCGAGAACATGGCGGTGACGCGGGCGGCGCGTCTGACCGGCGAAGGCCTGATCGGCAGCTACCTGCACCTCGGCGGCAAGATCGGCGTGCTCGTCGAGCTGCAGGGCGTGCCCACCGGGGCGCGCCAGGCGGACGCCGTGCAGACCCTGGTGCGCGAGCTGGCGATGCAGATCGCCGCGGCGAGCCCCTCCTACGCCACGCGCGAGGAAGTGCCGGCCTCGGTGGTCGAGCAGGAGAAGAACATCTACCGCGCCCAGATGGAGAACAGCGGCAAGCCGGCCAACGTGGTCGAGAAGATCGTCGAGGGGAAGCTGGGCAGCTTCTACGGCATCGCCGTGCTGCCGGATCAGCCGAGCATCCGCGATCCGAAGACGACGGTGACGCAGGTCCTCGCCGAGGCCGGCAAGGCCATCGGCGCGGCGATTCGCGTCAGCCGCTTCGTGCGCTTCAAGGTCGGGGAATCGGCCTGATCGGCAGATGCGCGCCGGCGCGCCTCCTCACGCGACGTGTATGCGGAGGAGGCGCAACTGGACAACAAGCCGGCCCGCGTGAGGCGCCGCCGCGCGCCCAGCGCGGCGAATAGCAGCCGAACGCGCCAAGGGCCGGCCCGCGGCCGCGCGTGAGAGCGCGGCCGCAAGATATACTGTGGTCCGCATGCCCGCTTATCAGCGCGTACTATTGAAGGTGTCCGGCGAAGCCCTGATGGGCGAGCAGAAATTCGGCGTCGACCCGGCCGTCGCCAACCAGATCGCCAGCGAGATCGCCGACATCCAGAGCCGCGGCATCCAGGCCGCCATCGTCATCGGTGGCGGCAACATCTTCCGCGGCATCGCGGCCAGCGCCAAGGGCATGGACCGCTCCACCGCCGACTACATGGGCATGCTGGCGACGGTGATCAACGCGCTGGCGCTGCAGGACGCGCTCGAGCAGCTGAACGTGACGACGCGGGTGCTGACCGCGATCGAGATGCGCGCGGTGGCCGAGCCGTTCATCCGGCGCCGCGCCATCCGCCACCTCGAGAAGGGTCGCGTCGTCGTCTTCGCCGCCGGCACCGGCAACCCCTACTTCACGACGGATACGGCGGCCGCGCTCCGCGCCATGGAGATCAAGGCCGACGTCATCCTGAAGGGCACCAAGGTCGACGGCATCTACACCGCCGATCCGATGCTCCATCCCGAGGCCACCCGCTACGACACCATCTCCTATCTGAAGGTCCTCGAGCGCGGCCTCAAGGTGATGGACACGACGGCGATCTCGCTGTGCATGGACAACAAGCTGCCCATCGTCATCTTCAACCTGCGGAAGCCGGGCAACCTGGTGCGCGCCGTTATGGGCGAGCCGGTCGGGTCGCTCGTCACCGCCTGAGCGTTCGCCGAGGAGTCACGGTCCACATGGACGTCACCGACATCAAAACCCTCCATGTCGAGGTCAAGAAGCGCATGGACGCGGTGCTCGAGCACCTCAAGCGCGAGCTCGGCGGTGTCCGCACCGGCCGCGCCTCGGTGATGCTGCTCGACCCGGTCCAGGTCGAGGCCTACGGCTCGATGGTGCCGCTCAACCAGGTCGCGGCGCTGTCGGTCCCCGAGCCGACGTTGCTCGTCGCGCAACCCTTCGATCCGACGCTGATGGGCGCGGTCGAGAAGGCGGTGCGCGCGGCCAACCTCGGGCTGAACCCGGCCAACGACGGCAAGGTGATCCGCATTCCGCTGCCGCCGCTCACCGAGGAGCGCCGCAAGGAAATGTCGAAGATGGTGCACAAGTTCGCCGAGGAGGGCCGCAACAACCTCCGTCTGGTGCGCCGCGACGCCAACGATCGGCTGAAGAAGCTGCTCAAGGATCACGCCATCTCGGAGGACGACGAGCGCCGCGCGCTCGATGACGTCCAGAAGGCGACCGACGTCCACGTCGCTACCGTCGACGAGCTGCAGAAAAAGAAGGACGGCGAGCTCCTTCAGCGCTGATCGGCCCCGCCGATCCGCCTTCCCCAGTCGGCCGTGGTCCCGATCCTCTTCACCGGCGGCACGATCTCGATGCGGCTGGACCCGGCGACCGGCGCCGCGGTGCCGGCGCTCTCCGGTCAGGACATCCTCGCCCACGTCCCGGGGCTCAGCGCGATCGCGGAGGTCGAGTGCGAGGACGTCTCGCGGCTGCCCGGTCCGCACGTCACCCCCGAGCACATGTGGCGGCTCGGCCGCCGCACCGCGGCGTGGCTGGAGCGCCCCGATGTGCAGGGCCTCGTCATCACGCACGGCACCGACACCCTCGAGGAGACGGCCTACCTCCTCGATCTCCTGCTGCTCTCACCCAAACCGGTCGTCCTCGTCGGCGCGATCCGCACAATCTCGGAGGCCGGCTGGGACGGCCCCGCCAACCTTCTGGCCGCGGTCCGCGTCGCCGCCGATCCCGAGTCGACCGGCCGCGGCGTGCTCGTCGTGATGAACGAGCAGATCCTCACCGCTTCCGAGGCGCAGAAGATCCACACGGAATCAGCGGGCTCGTTCGCCTCCCCCGAATTCGGCCCGGTCGGCGTCCTCGATGCCGGCAAGGTGCTCTACGTGCGCCGTGCGATGCGGCACGGGACGTGGTCCGGTGCCGGCGCCGACACCGGCCTGCGTGTGGCGCGGCTGGAGACGACGGTGGATCTGGTCAAGTCGGCGGCGGGGGCCGACGATCGCTTTCTGCGCTGCAGCCTGGCGGCAGGCGCGACCGGGATCGTGATCGAAGCGATGGGCCGCGGCAACCTGCCGCCGGCGATGAAGCCCGGGATCGAGGCGGCGACGGCCGCCGGCGTGCCGACCGTGCTCGCCTCGCGCTATGGCTCCGGCAGCGTCCAGGAGCGCTACGGCTATGCCGGCGGCGGCCACGACCTGGCCCAGCTCGGCGTGATCTTCGCCGGGCGCCTGAACGGCCTCAAAGCGCGTATGAAGCTGATGGTCGCGCTCGCCTGCACGCGCGAGCACGACGCCCTCAAAGCGATCTTCGCAGAAACGCTCTAGTGTCCCGTCCGCGTGATTCGCACAATAAGTCCCGGAGCGCGGCGCCCGGCTGGCCAGGCGCGAAGAGCGAGCTTATGGGGCATAAGTGAGCGATGAGCAACGCCGCCAGGCGGGATGCCCCGCCCGGGAGTTATGTTGCGAATTACGCGGACGGGACACTAGCTACACGCCGACGTTGTCGCCGAAGCTGACGCCGAGGGCGCGCGCCGTGATCAGCAGGTCGCTGTCGAGGGGGACGTTCTTGGTGCGGCCGACGATGCTCTCGAGCGGCACGCCCACGATGTCCGGCGGACGCAACGCCACCATTTTGTCGACGTCGCCGTCGATCAGCAGCTGCACGGCCTTGCCGCCGAAACGGGACGCCAGCACGCGATCGAAGCTGGTCGGCGCGCCGCCACGCTGCAGGTGCCCGAGCACAACGCTGCGCGTTTCCTTCTTCGTGAGCTGGCCGAGCTGGGCGGACACGGCCGCCGCGGCGCCGCCCAGTCGCTCGACGTTGCCCCCGTGCGCCTCCTGGATCAGATGGCGCTTGCCGTCCTTGGGGACGGCGCCTTCGGCGACCACGACGATCGAGAAGCTGGCACCCCACTTCTCGCGGGCCATGATGCGCTCCGCGACCAGCTCGATGTCGTACGGGATCTCGGGGATGAGGATCGCGTCGGCGCCGCCGGCGACGCCGGCGTGCAGCGCAATCCAGCCGGCATAGCGGCCCATCACCTCGGCGACCATCACGCGGTGATGCGCCTCGGCGGTCGTGTGCAGACGATCGAGCGCGTCGGTGGCGAAGCTTACCGCGGTGTCGAAGCCGAAGCAGTTGGTGGTCTCGACGATGTCGTTGTCGATCGTCTTGGGCACGCCGACCAGCGGGATCCCGCGCTTGGCGAACTCGTGGGCAATGGCGAGGGTGCCGTCGCCGCCGATCACCACCAAGCCGTCGAGGCCCAGCTGGTGGAACATGTCGATGCAGCGCTGCGAATAGTCGCGCTTGCCGTCGCTCGTGTCGATCGGGTACAGGAACGGGTTGCCGCGGTTGACCGTACCGAGAATCGTGCCGCCGATCCGGAGGATACCGGTGACGTCCTTGGGCATCAGCACCCGGTGCCGGTTCGGCTCGATCAAGCCGTCGAAGCTGTCTTCGAGGCCCAGGCAGGCGATGCCGTGGTTGTAGGCCGACTTGACCACGGCGCGAATGACCGCGTTCAACCCCGGGGCGTCGCCGCCGCCGGTCAGTACTCCGATACGCCGAATCGTTTTCATAGTGAGTGTCTTCGGGCCCGCCGCACGCACCGATGGCGGAGCCGTGTTCGTGAAATCGACCTGAAGTATAGCATCCGAAGTGGTAGCTCACTGTAGGCGGATCAGACACAAATGTCTGGCCCACTGAGTGTTGCGGACATTGTCGGTCGGATGCTACACTGCCCGTCTTGTCGCGCGGATGACGGGCCCCGCACGGGGTCATGACGTCCGGTGACTCCCTCTTCGTGATCCCTTTTGGGGCGGCTAGCTCAGCTGGGAGAGCGCAGCGTTCGCAACGCTGAGGTCACGAGTTCGAGCCTCGTGCCGTCCACCAAATGTTGGCCGGCCGTCCCCTCAGGACGGCCGGCGGCAGCCCTTACAGCATGCGCGCTAATCGCCGCGCTCCGCCGCGCGGCGGCAGCGCATGCGGGGCTGCGTTCTGTTGGCCGGCCGTCCCCTCAGGACGGCCGGCGGCAGCCCTCCAAACGTTCGACGCTTTTCGGCGCGCTTCGCCGCGTCGACCGGATCGTTCGAATCTTGGAGTCGCCGGTGCCTCATCCTGACCTTCGCGTGATGGTGTTCGATGGCGATTACTCGGCGGCGCTCGTCGTGCGCTCCATGCTCGATGCCGCGGGCATCGAAACGTCCTTGGCGGCGTTCGACGATCTGGCGCGCATCTAGTGGCCTGTATCAGTCATGTCCCTAGTGCCTCTCGGGCGGGGCATCCCGCCTGGCGGCGTTGCTCGTCGCTTACAAATCCCCGATTTGCGCGCTCCTCGCGCCTGGCCAGCCGGGCGCCGCGCCCGAGATCCACTCCCGAAATGACCGTCACAATCCACTAGATCGCAAACCGGCGGCGAAAGACGTCACGCCGGCTTGGGATCGTCCCGCAGCACCCGGTGCAGGTAGATCCGCGCCTTCTCCCAGTCGCGCTGGACCGTCCGCTCCGAGAGGCCGAGCATCGTGCCGATCTCGGCGACCGAGAAGCCGCAGAAGTACTTGAGGTCGACGATCCGCGCCAGCCGGGCGTCGGCCGCCTCCAGCCCCTCGAGCGCCTCGCTCAGGTCCGACAGACGGTCGGCATCGGCCCCGGCGTCCGGGACGTCGGTGGCGATCGCCGT
>JANOIR010000627.1:0-33094 GCA_031407765.1 Vicinamibacteraceae bacterium | reverse complement strand
CGCCCCGCGCGGCCGCCGGGTCTCTCCTCAAGTTGCCCCCGTGCCTGTCGATGGAAGGAAGAGAGCCGCTAGCAGTCCGTGGTGGAAGTGGCCCGAGGCCCCGAGACGGGCGAGGCGCCCGGCGATCCAGGCGCGAGGAGGGCGAATATCGGGAATATTCAACCGACGAGCAACGCCGAGCGCCGGGATGCATCGCCCGTCGAATGCCGCGGCACTTCCACCACGGGCTGCTAGGGCCGTCCCATGCCCACCCGCCGGTCAGCAATGACGAGCACCCTGCCCACCGAAAATGCGTTGTTCGCCGCCAATCTGGAGGCGACCCACCACCGTACCGATCAACTGTTCTTCTGGCTGCTGCTGGCGGAATGGGCGGTCGCCGTGGCGTTGGCGCTGGTCGTGGCGCCGGCGGCGCCGGGCCTGCCGTCGCACCTGTCGCTGGCCGTGGTCGGTGGCGGCTTCATCAACGTCCTGCCGTTGATCCTCATCTGGCGCCGGCCGGACTGGTGGCTGACCAGGCAGGCGATCGCCGTCGGCCAGATGCTCTGGTCCGGCCTGTTGATCCAGCTCACCGGCGGCCGCATCGAGACTCACTTCCACGTCTTCGGATCGCTCGCCTTCCTCGCCTTCTACCGCGACTGGCGCACGCTGATGACGGCGACGGCGACGGTCGCCGCCGATCAGCTGATCCGCGGCGTGCTGTGGCCGGAGTCGGTCTACGGCACCGCCAACCCGCAGTGGTGGCGCCTCCTCGAGCATGCGGCCTGGATCGCCTTCGAGGATGGCATCCTCGTGTTCGGGTGCGTGCGCTCGATCCGCGAGATGCGGGTCATCGCCCGCCGCGAGGCGGCGCTGGCCCGCTCGACCGAAGACGTCGAGCGCGAGGTACAGCACCGGACCGCGGAGCTGGCCGCGGCGAATGCTTCGCTGCAGACCGAGATGAAGGCCCGCCTCCAGGTCGAGACCGACCTGCGTCAGGCGCACAAGCTCGAGTCGGTCGGCCGGCTGGCCAGCGGCGTCGCCCACGAGATCAACACACCGGTGCAGTTCGTGAGCGACAGCGTCCACTTCCTGCGCGACGCCACCACCGACCTGCTGACGATGATCGGGCACCTGCGCGAGGTGGAGGCGTCGGTATTGAACGGCACCCCTTCGCTCGAGGCGGCCGAAGCCGCCGCCTATGCCGCCGAGACCGCCGATCTCCCCTATCTCATCGAGAACATGCCGAAGGCCATCGACCGGGCCCTCGACGGCCTCGAGCGCGTCGCCACCATCGTGCGCTCGATGAAGGAGTTCGCCCATCCGGACGCCATCGAGATGGCGCCGGTCGATCTCAACCGGGCCATCGAGAGTACGCTGGTCATCGCGCGCAACGAGTACAAGTACGTGGCCGACGTCGTGACCGACTTCGCCGTGCTGCCCCCGGTCCGCTGCCACGCCGGCGACGTCAATCAGGCCGTCCTGAACATCGTCGTCAACGCCGCCCACGCGATCGCCGACGTCGTCAGCGGCACGCCCGCCCGCGGTCGCATCACGGTCCGCACCCGGCTCGAGGCCGACGAGTGGGTGGTCGTCACCATCACCGACACCGGCGGCGGCATTCCGGTAGCGATCCGCGATCGCGTCTTCGACCCGTTCTTCACCACCAAGGAAGTCGGCCGCGGCACCGGCCAAGGCCTGGCCATCGCCCGCGTCATCGTGGTCGATCGCCATCGCGGCGAGCTGACCATCGACTCGGAAGTCGGCCGCGGCACGACCTTCTTCATGCGGCTGCCGCTGCACGGCGTGGTCGTGCCGGCCGCAGACGCCGCGCCCGTGGGAGCCGCCGCATGATCGAGCCGCGCACGATCGAGACGCGGATCCTCTTCGTCGACGACGAGATGGCGATCCTGGACGGCCTGCGCGACCTGCTGCGCAAGGAGCGCCGGCGGTGGGACATGGTGTTCGCGGTCGGCGGGCTGGAGGCACTCGAGGAGCTGGCCCGCCAGCCGTTCGACGTCATCGTGTCCGACATCCGCATGCCGGGGATGGACGGCGCCCAGCTCCTCACCCGCGTAAAGGCCGACTACCCCAGCGTCGCCCGGATCGTGCTGACCGGCCACGCCGATCGCGACGCCGTGCTGCGGGCTCTGCCCGTCTCGCACCAGTTCCTGACCAAACCCTGCGATGCCGGGGCTCTCCGCATCGCCATCGAGCGGACCCAGGCCCTGCACGCCCTCTTCGCCAGCCGGGAGATCCGCGACATCGTCGGCCGGCTGACCTCGCTGCCGTCGGTGCCGCAGACCTATCTTGCCCTGACCGAGGCGGCACGCGATTCGCGCAAAGGGCTGTCCGACATGACCGCCATCGTCCAGCGCGACCCGGCGATGAGCACCAAGGTCCTGCAGCTGGTCAACTCCGCCTACTTCGGCAACACCCACCCGGTCGCCTCGATCCCGCAGGCGGTGATGTACCTCGGCATCGAGCTGCTCAAGGGCCTCGCGCTCAGCGGCAACGTCTTCGGCACGTCGGGCAAGGCGACGTTCGAGGGCTTTTCGCTCGAGACGCTGCAGATGCGCTCGCTGCGGACCGCCTGCCTGGCCAAGCGCTTCGTCGAGGACCCGCGACGGGCCGAGGAGGCCTTCACGGCCGCGCTGGTCGCCGACGTCGGCCAGATCATCATCGCGCTGGCGCTGCGCAAGGGCTATCAGGATGTCGTGCGGACGGCCCGCGAGAGTGGCCGGACCTTGCATGCGGTCGAGCTCGAGCAGCTCGGCGTTACTCACGCCGAAATCGGCGCCTACCTGCTGGGCGTCTGGGGACTCCCCTTTTCGATCGTCGAGGGAGTCGCGTATCATCACCGCCCGAACGCACTTGGCGACGGACCGTGCGAGATGCTGGCGGCGGTGCACGCGGCTGACGCCCTCGTCGATCCGCCGGTCGAAGGGGTCGAGCCCGAGCTGGATCTCGCCTTCTTCGACCGCGCCGGTCTGGCCGAGCGCCTGACCGACTGGCGCCGCATCGCCGCCGCGGCCCGCCAGGCGTCGTAGCGACCGACCGTCCAACCCAGGGGGGCCCCGATCGTGACCGACGAAGAGAAGCGCGCGCGGGTGCTATGCGTCGACGACGAGCCGCGGGTGCTGGAAGGCATCGCCCTCAGCCTGCGCCGCCGCTACGAAGTCCTCACCGCCGGCAGCGGGATGGCCGCCCTGGACGTCCTGACCAAGGAGCGCGACATCGCCGTCGTCCTGACCGACATGCGGATGCCGGTGCTCGACGGCACCGCGTTCCTGCATCGCGCCCGGCACATCGCGCCCGATGCCGTGCGCCTGCTGCTGACCGGCCAGGCCGACCTCGGCTCGGCGATCAGCGCGGTCAACGAAGGCCAGGTCTTCCGCTTCCTGACCAAGCCGTGTCCGCCGGCCGTGCTGCTGCCGGTCATCGAGGCCGCCGTCGAACAGCACCACCTGATAACCGCCGAACGGGTGCTGCTCGAACAGACGCTGCACGGCGCAGTGAAGGCCCTCAGCGACATCCTCGCCCTGACCAGCCCGGCCTCGTTCGGGCGGGCCTCGCGGGTCAGCCGGTCAGTGACGACGATGGCCGAGGCGCTGAAGCTGCCAGAGCGCTGGACGGTCGAGGTCGCAGCCATGGTGTCGCAGCTCGGCTTCGTGGCGCTCCCCACCGAGCTCGCCGAGCGCGTGCACCTCGGACAAGCGCTGTCGGAGGAGGAGACCCAGCAGGTTCTGAAGATCCCCTACGTGGCCGAGAAGCTGCTGGCCAACATCCCGCGGCTCGAGCTGGTGCGCAAGATCCTGACCGCGTCCGTGCGGCCGATCCGCCGCCTGCCGATGGGCGCCGACGCCAAGGCGCACCAGCTGATGAAGGCGGCGCAGATGCTGCGCATCGCCATCGACTTCGACGACCTGCTCGCCCGCGGCAGCACCCCGTCGGTCGCCATCGCCACGCTGCGGACGCGCGAGGGCTACGACTCCGAGGTGCTGGAGGCACTGGCGGCCTCGGTCGGCCCGGACAGCGACGCCTCGGAAATCCACACGATCCCGCTCGCCAGCCTGAAGGTGGGGATGGTCGTGGCCGAGGACATCCGCATGGTGTCGGGCACGCTGCTCGTCGCCCGCGGCTACGAGATCACGCAGAGCTTCGTCGAGCGGGCGCGCAACTTCCGGGCGGGGACGGTGAAGGAGCCGGTCCGGGTAACCGTCCCGCACGCGCCCGAGGAACCGGCGCCGGCATAACCGGGACGCCCTGGCGCGAAACGCCCGTTTCGGCATGGGTGAGTCGAGCGGGATCCGGGGCCTGCCGCCGGTCACCCCGTCGGTGCTCGGCGACAAAGGCGGCGCAACGGGCGAGCGCCTGCGCGCCGTCGGGGGCCCCACCGGCGCCACCCGCTACGAAGAGCGCTCGACGCGACTCGAAATCTGGCCGGTCGAGCCACCCTTGTTTCGGCGGCCAGGCGCGTGCGCCAATCCTTCAGCTTCGTGATCTTGCGTCGGGATCCTGCGGATGGGTCCAGTCGTCGTTCGAGCTCTCACTGGTCACGCCGCACGATGCTGCGCAGCGCCGCATTGGCCTCCAGCATCGTCGCATCGATCCCGACGGTCTTCCCCTTGACCAGGCCCGCGTCCGCGAGTCGCTGCAGCATCCAGGTGAAGACCGCGGTATGTCTCGAGATCGAAATGCGCCCAGCCGCAGTCGGAATTGTCGCGGATTGACGGGCGTCTCGGTGGGCGCGCCGGTAAGCGGACGAATGACGGAGTGATACGGAGAGCGTTTCACCACGGGCTGCTAGTCCCTGGATCGAGCAGTTCCCTGTTGCTCGCCTGTGCGGTGATTCAGGTCGAGCCCGCTCTTGGTAGCGGGTGGCGCCGGTGGGGCCCCCGACGGCGCGCAGGCGCTCGCCCGTTGCGCCGCCTTTGCCGCCGAGCAGCGGCGGGGTGACCGGCGGCAGGCCCCGGATCGGCGCGACGCGCCCCATATGGGCGTCGAAAGTTACAGCGCGGTCCGGAAGACCTCTTCGAGGCTGGTCTCGCCCATGATGGCCTTGGCGACGCCATCCATGAACATCGTCCGCATGCCGGCGTCGATCGCCGCCTTGCGGAGGATCGAGTTGTCCTTCTGCTCCATGATGAGCGGCCGCACGGCGTCGGTCACCGGGAAGATCTCGAAGATCCCGACCCGGCCGCGGTAGCCGGTGGAGCGGCAGTCGTTGCAGCCGGTCGAGCGGAACAGGCGCAGCTCGTTGAGCCAGTCGTCGGAGGCGGTGATCACGCCGTGCTCGCGCAGACCGCGGCCGAGGTGGGAGAAGTCGGCGCGGCCGCGGATCATAGCCAGCTCGGCGGCACTGGGCTTGTAGCTCTGGCGGCACGAGGCGCACAGCCGGCGTACCAGCCGCTGCGCCACGACCACGGCCAACGTCGAGGCGAGCAGGTACGGCTCGGCGCCCATGTCGAGCATGCGCGCGACGGCCGCCGTCGAATCGTTGGTGTGGAGCGACGAGAACAGCAGCCGCCCCACCAGGGCGGCGCGTGTCGCGGTGTCGGCGGTTTCGCGGTCGCGGATCTCGCCGACCATGATGACGTCGGGATCCTGGCGCAGCAGCGCCCGCAGCCCGCTCGCGAAGTCCATGCCCGCGGCCGGGTTCACCGGCACCTGGTTGACGCGCGGCATCGTGTACTCGATCGGATCCTCGATCGTCGACAGGTTGACGACGTTGCGGCGATCCGATCCGATGCGCAGCAAGAAGGCGTAGAGGGTGCTCGTCTTGCCCGACCCGGTCGGCCCGGTCACCAGCACCATGCCGTGCGGTCGCGCCAGGAACGTGATCATCAGCTCGTAGTCGACCGCCGAGAAGCCGAGGCCCTCGAGGTCCATCAGGACCGCGTCGCGCGTCAGGACGCGCATGACCACCTTCTCGCCCCACATCGTCGGCAGCGTCGACACGCGCAGGTCGATGAGGACGCCCGACAGGTCGACTTCGAAGCGACCATCCTGGGCGGCCCGCTTCTCGTCGACACGCAGGCCCGACAGCACCTTGATCCGGGAAACCACGGCCTGCGACGGGGCCGGCGTGGTGGTCAGCACTTCGTGCAGCATGCCGTCGATGCGGAAGCGCACGATCGTCTCGAGCTCGAACGGCTCGATGTGGATGTCGGACGCGCCGCTCACGGCGGCGTACTCGAGGATGTGGGTCAGGATGTCGGAGGCCACCGACTCCTGCTGCGAGGTCAGCGGCGTGGCCACGCCGCTGCCAATCGCGTTCCGCTTCAACTGCTGCATCAGGTCCTGGTGATACAGCAGCTGGGCGCGACGGATCGTCGCGTCGGTCGCCAGGCGCGGCTTGACCTCCCGACCGGTCATCCGCGAGATGTCGCGAATCGTCTCGCGATCGCGCGGATTGATCATCGCGAGGTGGACGGTGCTCGGGGTCGAGTCGTAGGCGACACAGCCCTTGGCACGGGACACGTCTTCGCGCACCAGCCGGAGCGAGTCAGGCTTGACGTCGCTCACCTTGAGATCGATGAACGGCACGCCCCAGGCGCGGCCGATCTCGTGCAGGAGCTGCAGGAACGGCAGCTTGGCCGCTTCGGCGACGGCCCGCTCGATCGGGATCTTGCGACGCTGCGAGGCGCTCTGCGCCTTCTCGAACTCCGTCGGCGTAACGAGCTCCAGCTCGTCGACGAGCAGGTCCCGCAGCTCGCTGTCCGACAGCGCGAGCGTGCTTGCCTTCACGCGGCGCGCTCCGCAAAGAACGTGCGGACCCGCTCGACCAGCATCTCGAGGGCGATGTTCGACTTGATGATGTAGTCGTGGGCCCCACGCTCGCGGGCCAGCTGCACGTCGCTGTCCTGCCCCAGGTTGCTCAGCACGATCACCGGGATGCCGGCCGTCTCGGGCGCGCCCTTGAGCGCGGCGAGCACGTCGAAGCCCTGCATCTTCGGCATGATCAGATCGAGCAGCAGCAGGTCGGGCGGATTCTCGCGGGCGAGGCGCAGCGCCTCTTCGCCGTCGGCCGCCGTGGTGACGGTGAAGCCGCCGCGCTTGAGCATGGTCTCGGCGGCCTTGCGAAGGAAGCGATCGTCTTCGGCGAGCAGAATGCGGTAAGTCGACATGGACAGCCTTGCTGCGATCAGACCTCGACCGCGCCGATGGGCGCGGACTCGGCAATGGTGGCGAGTGGGAGGGCGATGAGGAAGCGGCTGCCCCCCGTCTCAGCCGGTTCGAACCAGATGCGGCCGAAGGCGCGCTCGACGATCAGGCGGACGATGTAGAGCCCCAGCCCGGTGCCCTCGGTCTCGACCTTGGACACGTTGTCGGCGCGGAAGAACTTCTCGAACAGGCGCGTTCGCGCCGCTTCCGGCACGCCGATGCCGGTGTCGGTCACCGCGCAGAGCACTTCGGCGCCGTCGTTGCTGATCTCGACGGTGATGCGGCCGCCAGGCGGCGTGTACTTGACCGCGTTCGACACCAGGTTCTGCAGCACCTGCCGCAGCATCTGGGCGTCGCCCATGACCGCGTGCTCGACGTCGAGCCCCGTCGCCTCGAGCTGGTGCTCGCTCTTGCGGACGACCGGCTGGATGTCGGCGAGCACGTCCTGCATCAGCTTGCCGAGGTTGCAGCGGACCGCGGTGCCGACCATGCGGCCGCCTTCGAGGCGCGACACGCTGAGCAGGTCGTTGACGAGGACGATCAGCCGCTCCGACGCATCAAGGCTGTCGGAGACGAAGCCACGCATGTCGGCCGAGCCCTCTTCCTCGCCGAGGGCGAGCTCCAGCATCCACTTGATGCCGGTCAGCGGCGTGCGCAGCTGGTGGCTGGCGAAGTTGACGAAGTCGGCCTGCATCTTGAGCGCCGCTTCGAACTGCTCACGGGCGCGGCGCCGCTCGGTGACGTCGATGGTGATGCCGCGGACGCGCCGCGGGCCGTGGTTGTCGAACACCGGGCGAGCCTGATCGCGGACGATCAGCACGCGGCCGTCGTCGGCCATCAGGTGGTAGTCGCAGCCGGCAACCGGCGCGCCCGCTTCGAGCTGGCGGCGATACTCTTCGACCACCGCCCGATCCGCCGGCAGCACGTGCGAGAGCCAGACATCGCTGTCGATGAACCGGTCGGCGTTGCCGCCGAGCAGCTGACCCGCCTGATCGCTGACGAAGCGGTAACGCCAGGGATCGAGCTCCGCTTCCCAGACGACGATGTCGAGGTTGTGGACGAGCTCGCGGTAACGCCGCTCCATCGACTCGTGCTCGAGGACGCGCTCGCCGAGCATGCGCTGCAGACCGACGACGCGGAAGCCGACGTCGACGCGGGCGCGGAGCTCGTCCGGCCGGAACGGCTTGGTCAGGTAGTCGTCGGCGCCAGCCGCGAAGCCCTGGAGCATCGATTCCGTGCCCCGCTTCGCGGTGAGCAGGATGATGTAGATGACGCGCTCGCCGAAGGCCTCGCGGGCCAGCCGGCACAGCTCGAGGCCGTCCACGCCGGGCATGTTGAGGTCGATGATCGCGACCCCGATGGCCAGGTCCTCGAGAAGCGCCTTCCAAGCCAGGTTGCCGTCGGTCACCGTGACGACCTCGTGGCCCCACTTCTCCAGCGATCGCTGCAAGACGCGCAGCGACAGCGCGTCATCATCCGCCGCCAGGATCTTCATACCCGCCACCACATGTCTCCACTTGAGACAATCGGCGGCTCCGCTGAAATCCTGAGCCCGATCGGAGCTATCCGACCGAACTGTCAGCAGTTAGCAGCCCGTGGTAGAAGTGGCGCCGTCGCACGGCTCAGCTGGAGGGGCGAATCGTGAGCCCGGTGTGCGCGGCCTCGAGCACCGCGACGAGGGCGGCGGTGTTGGCCCGGCTGTCAGCAAGGGTGACGACGGGGTCCGCGGCGCCGCGCGCTGCCCGACCGAAGTCCTCGAATTGCGAGACGTAGAGGGGGGCGGCCTCGACGACGTGCTCCAGGACATCGTCGCCGCGCACGACCAGGACGGTTTCGCGCTGGCCCGGCTTGAAGGGATGCGAGACCCGGATCGACCCGGTCGAGCCGACCACCTCGACCTCGCTCCGGAACGGGGCCACGAAGCTGGCGTCCACCAGGGCCAAGACGTTGCCAGGGAACCGGAGGACGGCGGCGACGCTCATGTCGACGTGGGTCGGCCCCATCACCGCCGTGGCCTGGATGGCCTCGGGCTCGGCGCCGACGATCGCCCGGGCGTAGCTGACGGGATAGCACCCGACGTCCCACAGCGCCCCACCGCCCTTGCCCGCGTCGAAGCGCACATCCCCTGGACGGTCGAGGTTGAAGCTGAAGCATCCCCGCACGAACCGCAGCGCACCGATGGCCCCGCCGGCCACCAGCTCGTGCACGGCGTGGGTCTGGGGGTGGTGCCGGTACATGAACGCCTCGGCGACGTGGACGTGCGCCGCCGCGGCCGCGGCGGCGATGCGGTCGACCTCGGCGACGGTCAGCGCCAGCGGCTTCTCGCAGAGGACGTGCTTGCCGGCCTCGGCGGCGCGGACCGTCCACTCGGCGTGCAGGTGATTCGGCAGCGGGATGTAGACCGCGTCGATCCCGGGATCGGCGAGCAGGGCGTCGTAGCCGCCGACGGCGCGCGGAATCTCCCACTCGGCGGCGGCGGCCGCCGCCTTGTCCGCGTCGCGGCTGGCGATCGCCTCGAGGGTGTGGCCCTCCGCCGCCCGCAGCGCCGGGATGATGCTGCGGTTGATCCGCGCCGCGCCCAGGATGCCCCACCGCATACTCATCAGCTCACCAGCAACAGCGGCTAGTCGACGAAGGCCCCGACCGGGTTCTCGAGGACGCCGAGATCGCCGAGCTCGACCTCGATTCGATCACCGGGCTGGAGAAACACCTTCGGGTCGCGGTACTGACCGACGCCGTCCGGCGTGCCGGTCAGGATGACGTCCCCCGGATCGAGGGTGATGGCGCGTGAGATGAAGGCGATGATGCGCGCCACCGGAAAGATCATCTCGCGGGTGTGCGACGCCTGACGGGTCTCGCCGTTGACCCGGCAGCCGATCGGCAGCTGCTGCGGATCCGGGATCTCGTCGACGGTGACGACGACCGGCCCGAGCGGACAGAAGGTGTCCGCCGCCTTGCCGCGGATCCACTGCTTGTCGCCCTTCTGGACGTCGCGGGCGGTAACGTCATTGGCCGCGGTGTAGCCGAAGACGTGCGACAAGGCATCGGCCTCGCCGACGCGGCTCGTCCTCCGGCCGATCACGACGGCGAGCTCGGCCTCGTAGTCCACCTGCGTGCTGAAGTCGGCCGGCCAGCGGATCGGCTCGCCCGGCGCGATGACGCTGCTCGGGAACTTGGCGAACAGGGTCGGCCGATCGGGCGGCTCGATGTGCTGCTCGCGGCAGTGATCCATGTAGTTGAGGCCGATGCAGAGGATCTTGCCCGGGACGAGGGGAGCCAGCAGGCGCACATCGGCGCGGCGGATCGGCGCCCCGGCGTCGCCGGTGCCGCGGCCGGCGATGATGTCCTGCAACGTCTCGGCTACGACCGGCTGGACGTCCGGCCCGCGCTGGTAGCCCACGCGGACACGTCCCCCGATCTCGAACCGCAGCCAGCGCATCGGCGGTCATCTTATACTGTCGCGCATGCGACCCGCGCGCGTGCAGCTGCTGGTCACGTGCCTGGTGGATCGCTTCTTCCCCGGCACGGGCGACTCCGTCGTCCGCGTGCTCGAGCGCGCCGGCGTGACCGTGACCGTCCCCGCCCGGCAGACCTGCTGCGGGCAGCCCGCGTTCAACGCCGGCTATGACGCCGAAGCGCGTGCCCTGGCGCGCCACACCATCGACGTGCTGAGCGCCAGCGACGATCCAGTGGTCGTCCCGTCAGGATCGTGCGGAGACATGATGATCCACCAGTACGTGGCCCTGCTCGACGACGATCCCGAGTACGGACCGAAGGCCCGGGCGCTGGCGGCGCGCACCTACGAGCTGACGACGTTCCTGGCCCGGGTGCTGAAGGTCACCGACCTCGGCGCCAGCGGCACCGGCACGCTCTCCTACCACGCATGCTGCCATGGCCTGCGCGGCCTCGGTATCGACGGCGAGCCGAAGGCGCTGCTCGCCGGCGTCGCCGGGGTCGCCACCTGCCCGCTGCCCGAAGCCGAGGTCTGCTGCGGCTTCGGCGGCCTGTTCGCCGTGAAGATGGCCGACATCTCGAGCGAGATGCTGGCCCGCAAGCTCGACGCGATCGAAGCGTGCGGCGCCGACACCATCGCCGTCACCGACGTGAGCTGCGCCATGCACATGAACGGCGGCTTGCGGCGGCGCGGCAGCGCGGTCACGGTCACCCACATCGCCGACGTGCTCGCTGGGAAGGATCGGTCGTGAGCGACGTCGACTTCAACCTCCCCTTTTATCGCCGCGTCGAGGACGCGCTTGGCAAGACCCGCATGCGCCATGCGGTACGGCACACGTCGGGCCGGGCGATGGAATCGCGCCGCGCCGCGATCGCCGAACTCGATTCGAGCGACGCCGTCCGCGACCAGGCCCGGGCCATTCGCGCGCGCACGCTCGCCGCGCTCGACCAGCATCTCGATACCTTCGTCACCAACGTCGAGCGCAACGGCGGCACCGTCGTCTTCGCCGAAACCGGCGACGACGCCGTGGAATACGTCCGGCGGCTGGCCCGCGACCGCGGCGTCAAGGTCGCGGTCAAGTCGAAGTCGATGGTCAGCGAGGAGATCGAGCTGAATCCGGTGCTCGAGGCCAACGGCATCGAAGTCGTCGAGACCGACCTCGGCGAGTTCATCGTCCAGCTCGACAACGACAAGCCCTCTCACATCGTCGCGCCGATCCTCCACAAGACGAAGGAGGACTGCGCCCGCGTCTTCAAGGAGAAGCTGGGCGCCACCGACGAAGAGGTCGCCGGCGTCCCGCAGATGACACAGCTGGCGCGGCGCGTACTCCGCCAGGCCTTTCTCCGCGCCGACCTCGGCATCAGCGGCGTCAACTTCGGCGTCGCCGAGACCGGCAGCGTCTGCATCTGCACCAACGAGGGCAACGGCCGGCTGACCACCACGCTGCCGCGCATCCACGTCGCGATCATGGGCATGGAGCGCCTCGTGCCGACCGCCGCCGACCTCGGCGTGATGCTCGAAGTCCTCGGTCGCAGCGGCACCGGGCAACGCCTGACCGTCTACTCGAACGTGCTGAGTGGGCCGCGCCGTCCGGGCGAGGCCGACGGGCCCGAGGAATTCCACGTCGTCATCGTCGACAACGGGCGCAGCGCGGTGCTGGCGGGCGAGCTGGCCGAGATCCTCTACTGCATCCGCTGCGGCGCCTGTCTCTACGCCTGCCCGGTCTACCAGCAGATCGGCGGCCACGCCTACGGCAGCGTCTACTCCGGGCCGGTCGGCTCGGTGCTGTCCCCCGCCCTCGCCGGCATCCACGCCTTCCACGACCTGCCGCACGCCAGCACCCTCTGCGGGTCGTGCAAGGAGGTGTGCCCGGTCCGCATCGACATCCCGCGCATGCTCCTGCGGCTGCGGGCCACGGGCGTCGAAGCCGGCGAATCGCCGCAATGGGTCTCGATGGGCATCAAGGTGCTCGGCTGGCTCGGCACCAGGCCGCGCCTGTTCGGCCTGGCCGGACGCGTCAGCGCCCGCCTGGCCGGCTTCGCCGCGAGCGATGGCTGGATCCGCGATCTGCCCGGTCCGCTGGCAGGCTGGACGGTCTCGCGCGATTTCCCCGCCCCGGCGGCCGAATCGTTCACGGAGCGCTGGGCGCGGACGCACGGAGGCCGGTCGTGAACCCGGCCAACCGCGCCCGCATGCGGGAAGTCATCGGCCGCGCCGTCCGCACCGGCCTGTTCCCCGGCGGTGTCGCACCGCATGCCACGGACGATTCCGGAGTCCATCCGCGGAATGACTCCGGAGTAGAATCCCAGAACGACTCCGGAGTCGTTCCGCACTACCACACCGGAGTCGTTCCGGACCGCGATTCCGGAGTCGTTCGGCACGGGACCAACGACGCCGGCGTCGATACGCTGCCGACGGCCGCGATTCCGGGCACCGCGTCGGTCGCGCCGCCGACCGACGGCTTGCCGCGGCGCGAGCGCTTCCGCGCCGCCCTCGAGGCGGTCGCGGGAGTGGTCCACGAGGCGGGCTCGATCGATCAGGTCGCCGACGTCGTCGCCGAGCTCGCCGCGCGGCTGCACTGCCGCCAGTTGCTGGCCTGGACGGACGAGGCGATGGCGCTGCCCGGCTTGACCGCGGCGCTGCAAGCGCGCGGGCTGTCGGTGATCGATCCGGAGCTTGCTCAGACTGGAGCGGTCCGCGAGACTCGGCTCCAGGAGCTCGCGCAGATCGCGCTCGGGCTCACCGGCGCGGACGCCGGGCTCGCCGAGACCGGCTCGCTGGTGCTCGCCGGCGGGCCGGGACGCCCGCGGCTGGCGTCGCTGCTGGTCCCGGTCCACGTCGCCGTGCTGCGCGTCGATCGGCTGGTCGAGTCGATCTCGGCGCTGCTCGCGACGCGCGGCGACCTGGTCGCCGCCGGCAGCAACCTCGTCGCCATCACCGGTCCGAGCCGCACCGCCGACATCGAACACACGCTCAGCCGCGGCGTCCACGGCCCCGGCGAAGTCCACGTCATCCTCCTCGAGGTCTGATCCGCATGCCGACCCGCCTGTCGCGCTCGATGCTCGTGCTCACTTTTGTTGTCGCATCGGCCTTGTGGTCGGCGCTGCGGGCGCAATCGCCGGCGGCCCTCGACGCCGCGACGATCGATCGCTGGATGACCGAGCTCTCGAACTGGAACCGCTGGGGCAAGGACGACGAGCGCGGCACGGTCAACCTGATGACCGACGAGACGCGGAAGCGCGCCCTCGCTACGGTGAAGGAAGGCGTCACGGTGTCGCTGTCGCGCGACGCCGATCCGGTGAGGAGCGCCGACAACGGCAACCCGCTGGCGCTTTCGATGGTCGCCACCGCGGCGGATCCCGATCCGTTCGCGATGGAGACGTTGACCATCACCTTCCACGGCTCGGCCTACACGCACATGGACGCGCTGTCGCACATGTTCTACAAGGGCCACACCTATAACGGCGTGGCCAAGGATCGTGTCGTCTCGACAGCCGGCGCCGAGGTGCTGGCGATCACGGCCTTCAAGCGCGGCTTCGTCGGCCGCGGCGTGCTGATGGACATCCCGCGCCTCAAGGGCGTCCCCTACCTCGAGCCGCGCACGGCCATCATGCCCGCCGACCTCGACGCCTGGGAGAAGCAGGCCGGCCTGAAAGTGGGCAGCGGCGACATCGTGTTCTTCCGCACGGGGCGATGGGCGCGGCGGGCCAAGGTCGGGCCGTGGGACATTGGCGCCGAATCGGCCGGCCTGCACCCCAGCGTCGCGCAGTGGCTGAAGTCGCGCGACGTCGCGATCGTCGGCTGGGATGGCCACGGCGAGGTGATGCCCTCCGTCGTCAAGGGCGTCGACTTCCCGATGCACCAGCTCCTGCTGATCGCGATGGGCACGCCGCTCTTCGACAACTGCGATCTCGAAGGCCTCGCCGAAGCCGCCGGCTCGCGCACGCGCTGGACCTTCCTGCTCACCGCGTCGCCGCTGGCCGTACCGCACGGCACGGGATCGCCGCTCAACCCGATCGCGACGTTCTGATCGCAGTTTCTGCAAGTTGCTCGGAGCAAGCTCCGAGCACGATTACGGAACCGTCAGCAACGGCGTACTTTCCGCTCGCCGCAGCGTGAGCCCGAACGAGAAAGTCGTGCCCTGCCCGACGGTGCTGGCGACGTTGAGCGTCGAGCCGTAGAGTTGCAGCAGCCGGCGTGCGATCGCGAGGCCGAGACCCGAACCACCGTAGCGCTCGACGATGTCGTCGTTGGCCTGCGCGTACTCGTCGAAGATGTGCGGCAGCCGGTCGGCTTCGATGCCGATGCCGGAATCGCTGACCAGGACCTCCAGCGTGACGGCATCGTGCGTCGCCTCGCGCTGGCTGACGACCAGCGCCACGAAGCCTCGCGCCGTGAACTTCACGGCGTTCATCAGCAGGTTCGTGATCACCTGCCCGATCTTGGCGCGATCACCCACCAGCACGTCCGGCACGGCGTCGTCGACGCGCGCCGTGATGCCGAGCTCGGGCTTCCCGATCGCGGCTGCGCGAGCCGTAGCGGCGAGCTCCTCCACGAAGGCGCGCACGCCAAATGCCCGTTCCCGCAGTGGCGTACGTCCCGCATCCAGTCGCCCGAGATCGAGCGCGTTGGTGACGAGCTCGAGCGCATGGGCGCTGGACGATCGGAGCACACGGAGATACGCCGTCTGCTCCGCCGTCAGCGGGGACTTCTCGAGCAAGGCGATCGCCGTGGTGATGGCGCTGAGCGGCGCGCGCACGTCATGGCTGATGGTCGCGAGCAGGTTCTGCTGTGCCTGCGCGATGTCTTCGGCGCGGTGTCGCGCCGCGAGCAGCTCCCGCTCGTAGCGTCGGCGATGCGTAGCGTCGAACACCGTGATCCGCGTGATGGCGCCTGCCGGAGCATGGTCGCGCCGACGGGCGTTGACGAGCACGGCAAGCCGGTCGCTGGCCTTGCGGGTAATGTCGAAGGCAATCTCTCGAACGCCGCCCTGTATCCGGAGCAGCGGCTGGAAATGCGTCTCGTAGTAGATGCGCCCTCCGACCGTGAGGAGATCGCGAAAGCGACGGCCATCGACCAGGTCGGCCCGCGCGTATCCCGTCCATTCCAGGAACGTGGCGTTCACCTTGGCGATGGTCCCGTCATCCAGGAGCGACAGGTATCCACAGGGAGCGTGCTCGTACAGATCCTCGGCGGTCTCCTCGAGAATCGCGTGCAGCGCCCGGCCCGGTTCGGTCATGTGGCGAGCGCTCAGGCGTCCAGGAACGCCCGCATGGCGGCGATGGTTTCCTCGGGCGCGCTCAGGTTCGGGCAGTGTCCCGTGGCCGTGAGGCTGACGAGGACACTGTCCGGCAGCTGCGCGTGGACGAACCGGCCGACGGCTTCGGGCGCAATGACGTCGCTCGCGCACTGGAGCACGAGGGTGCGGGTCGGCACACGCGCGAGATCGCCACGGTTGTCGCTCAAGAAGGTGGCGCGGGCGAACTGTCGCGCGATTGCGGGATCGGTTCTGCAGAAGCTGTACGCCAGCTCCTCGCCGAGCTCGGGCCGATCGGGACGTCCCATGATCGCCGGCGCCATCGCGCTCGACCATCCGAGGTAATTGCTCTCGAGCGACTCGAGCAACTCGTCGATGTCGGCTCGAGCGAACCCGCCCACGTAGCCGTCGGCGTCGATGTAGCGCGGCGAAGGCCCAATCATCACCAGCCTGTCGAACCGACCGGGCTCGCGCGCACACGCCAGCGCGCCGATCATCGCGCTCACCGAGTGGCCGACGAACACCCCGCCCCGAATCTCCAGGGCGGCGCAGATGTCCAGCACGTCCGCGGCGTAGCCGTCGAGCGTCGCGTAGCGCGCTGGATCGTACGCGGTGATGTCGGATTGGCCGTGGCCGAGGTAGTCGAACAGGACGACGCGGTATCGGCGTTCGAACGCCGGCGTGATGAATCGCCACATGTGCTGGTCGCAGCCGAACCCGTGCGCGAACATCATCGGCACGGCGCCGTCACCGGACACGCGAACGTTGTGCCGTCTCAGAACGTCATTCATCTGACGACCAGCGCGGATCTCCACGCCCTGCCCCTCTAGTGTCCGCACATCGGGCCACCCTGTTTGCAGGCGGACGCTTGCCTCACAGTTGGGCTCCAGTTTTACAATCGCGACCTTGCAGCGGATGGACGCTTGATGTCAATCGTCGTCAGACCGCTCGCCTTCGCGACGGCGAGCTGGCGATCATCGGCCGACACGAACGTCGAGCACCGCACGACATGCGCCGCTGCGATGTGCAGGAGGTCCAGGCTGCGTGCGAGACGTCGTGCCGTGTGGAGGCGCGAGAGCTCGGACGCGTCGGCGAATACCTGGTCCAGATCCATGGTCATCGACACCAGTCGATGGTCCTGCACGTCCCCGCGAAGTTGCGCCTGGATGGCGCGGCACTCGCGGCGCGTCATCTGCTTGCGTCCGACGAGCAGCTCGAACGCGTTCGATACCTCGAGCTGGTGAAGCGCGGTGAAGGGAACCGGCCCCGCAGCCCGCACCGACGCGCGAGCCGCATCGGAGAATTGCTCCGTGACGTAGACCGCCACGAGGGCGCTCGAATCGACGTAGGTCGTCACCGTTCGCCGCGGTCTTCGACGATAGCCTGGGAGGCGCCGGGAGCGATAATCCGGTCACCGAACACGGCGCGAGCGCGTGCCTCCAGGTCGGGCCAGGCGGCTGCGGGCTGCATCGGCTTCACCGGAGCCAGACGAGCGACGGGCCGGCGCCGCCGGGTCACGTCGACGGTCTCGCCGCGCTCCACTCGCGCGATGACCCGCTTGAGGTTCTGCTGCAGCTCACGGATGGACACCGAGGCCTTGGCCATGTACGACATTTTGTACGACAAACAGCGATCCGTCAAATTGGGACGAAGAGCGCCGGGACGGCATGACAGTGGCCAGCTCGCACGCCCTTGACGAACTGGCGCGTCACCGACCTACCTCAGAGGTCGCGGAGCGTCCGCGCGACATCGACGCGGGCGGCGCGCAGCGCCGGGCGCAGCGAGACGACGACAGCGATGATGAGGAGCGCGCCGGCGACGCCCGCGAAGCGCAGCGGATCGAGCGGCTCGACCTGGAAGACGAAGGCGCGGACGAGCCGCGCGCCGGCGAGGCTGCCGCCGACACCGGCCGCGATGCCGATCACCACCGGCCGGATGGTCTCGCCGAGGAGCAGCCGGATCAAACCGGCTCCGGTGGCGCCCAGCGCCGACCGGATCCCCAGCTCGCGGGTGCGGAAGGTTGCCGTCGCGTCGCCGAGCACGAACACGCTGAGTGCGGTCAACAGCAGCGCGATCGCGCCGAGCCCGCCGAGGACCGCAGAGCCGAGGCGCTGTGGCGACATCTGGCGCGCGATCGCCTCGCGTAGGGTGCCGACCACCGGGGGCACCGCCGCCGGCTCAATCTCGCGGATCACGCCAGCCAGCGCGCGCGCGACCATGTCGACGCCGGCGTCGGCCCGCACGGTCAGCGTCCGACGGGTCTGCGGCGGATAGCGCGCAAGCGGCACGTAGAGCCTCAACGGCTGCAGTTCGCGCACGTTGGTGATTACGTCGGGCACGATCCCGACCACGGTGGCAACGGGCACGGGCGCTCCGGGCTCGCGCCCCCACGGCAACTGGATCCGGCGTCCCAGCGCACTGGCGTCAGCGCCCAACTGCCGTGCCATCGAGGCGCTGGCGATCGCCACGACTTCACCGGCATCGTCGGCAGCCGCGAGGCGACGCCCCGCGGTCACGGGCAGCCGCATCGTATCGAGGTAGTGCGCGTCCACCGCCTCGACGCGGACGATCGTCGGGAACGAGCGGGGCGTGCCCTCCACGGCCAGGCGACCGGTCGGTCCCATCCCGCCGGCGTCGACGCTCGAGGCGACGGCCGCGATCGACGGATGCGCGCCGAGTCTCGCCTGCAGTTCGGCGAAGGCCTGAGAGGCTCGCACCGGGTCGTAGCCGTAGGGGGTCAGATCGAGCGAGGCGTAGCGACCGCCTCCATCGCAAACGGCGCGTTCAAGGCCAGCGCCGCCCGCAGGCTGCCAACGAAGACGAGGGCGCCCGTCACCAGGACGACGGCCACCGCCACTTGCGTGGCGAGCATGCTGTCGCGGAGCCCGCGCCGGCCCCACGACCGTGCCGCGGCCGACGGCGTGAGCACGTCGGCCGCGGCCGCCCTCATGCTCGCGTGGACCGCGGCCACGCCGGTGATGACCGCGAACGCGACCAAGCCCGCGAGAGCCGCGGCGCCGAGCGCGCGCCCATCGAGGTCGACGCCAAGCGCCGCCACGTCCACGCCGCCCGGCAGGACGAAGGCGCCGGCAGCGCGGAGCAGCCACCACGCCACGGGCAGCGCCGCGAGCGCGCCAGCTCCGGCAACGATCGCGGCTTCGAGGGCGAGGCCGCGTACCAGCCCGGCCACCGATCCGCCGAGCGCCAGGCGCGTCGCGAACTCGACACGGCGCGCCTCGATGCGCACGAACAGCAGCAAGGCCACGGCGGCGCAGCCGACGACCAGCAGCAGGCCGACGGTCGCCGCCAGCACCTGCGCGAACGTATCCAGTCCGGCGCGGGTCGCGCGGGCGAGTACCGCGACGTCGAGCGGCGTGACACCGACACGGGGCATCCGGCGCTCGCGCGGGCTGCCCGGCTCCTCCGTGCGGGACACCACGGCCGACAGCCGCGCCACGGCCACCGCAGGATCGACACCAGTGCCGAGCCGGCCGTACACACGGAGCCCGGCCGTCGGCGCGCTGGGGTGGCTCTCTTCCGCGAAGTAGTTCATCAGCGGACCGGAGACGTCGCCGATGGTGTGCAGCGGCAGGTAGAGGTCCGGCACGTCCGCCGGATCGAGACCGCGGAAACCCGGTGCGAGGACGCCGACGATCGTCACCGCGGCGCGGCCAACGCCGACCGTTTCGCCGACGACCGCCGGATCGGCGCCAAAGCTCTCACGCCAAGCACGGTCGGACAGGAGTGCGACCGGTGCCGCGCCGCGCCGATCCTCGGCGTCCGTGAACGTGCGGCCCAGTTGCAGCGGCACGCCGAGGCCGGGCAGCAGCTGGTGCGTGACGAAGGCGGCGCCGGCATAGCGGGACGTGCCCCGTCTGGCGAGCCGCAGGCGCTCGCGCGTCCCCCAGGCGCCGGCGACGCGCTCGAACGCGCCCGATTCGACGACGAGCCGCAGCGCCGAGTAGTTGTGATCGAACTGCGGGCCGCGCCCGTCCCGATCGTCGTGCACCACATACCACTGCCCGGTCGAGGCACCGGGCACCGGGTGGAGGATCGTCGCCGCGACGAGGGTCCACGTCGCCGAGGCCGCGCCGATCGAACAGGCGAGCGTGCCGATCGCGATCAGCGTCGGCGCGGCCTGCCGCGTCAGTCGTCGAAGCGCGTAGCGCAGCTCCTGCATCATCGATGCTCCATCGCCATCTCCGGCCGATCGGTGATCACGCCGTCGACGCCCCACGCCTTCAGACGCTCGATGTCCTCGGGCGTGTTCACCGTCCACACCTGGATCACGCACCCGCCACGGTGCGCCTGGCGGATGAAGCGCGGCGAGACGACACGCGTGCCGCCGCCGGCGACCTCGGGCACCTGGAACGCGCGGTACGGGACGCGGCCGAGCGGCCACCAGACGTAGGACTTGTAGAGCGCGCGGCGGATCTCCTCGGTCGCCGCGCTGGTACAGGCGCCAGGCTGCGCCGCCCGCACGGCCGCCAGCGTCACGTCAGCGAAGCCGCCGAAGCACACACGATCGAGGGCGCCGGCGCCAGCCACGACCGCGGCCGCCGCGCGCGCGACTGCCGGATCGTCGCCCTTCACCTCGATGATGAACGGCAGCGCGGGATGATCCGCGAGGACGTCGGCCAGCCGCGGGACACCCTCCCCGCGCCCGCGCCACGGGAAACCGGCCTCCTTGTCGAACCGATACCCAGCATCGACGCGGCCCAGCTCGGCTGCGGTCAGCGCACTGACCGGCCCAGCCGCGTCTGTCGTGCGATCGAGCGTGGCGTCGTGGACCACGACGACCTCGCCGTCGCGGGACAGCCGGACGTCCAGTTCGCAGCCATCGACGCGGAGCGCCGCCGCCTGCCGGAAGGCGCCGCGGGTGTTTTCCGGGGCGAGGGCGGCGCCGCCGCGGTGGGCGAAGACCGTCAGCCGGTCACCGGCGCGCCGCGCGCGCGCCACCCAGGGATGCTCGGTCATCGCGGGGCTGATAGTATCGCCACATGGCCGTGTCCCTTCCGTCCACGCTCGGCGCGCTGCGACAGGCAGTCGCCGCGGGCAAGATTCCCCGTCGTCCGGTGCGCAGCGAGCTGCGTGACAACCTCATGGCGCGGATGCGGGCCGGGGGGGCCCTGTTCCCCGGCATCATCGGCTACGACGACACCGTGGTGCCGCAGGTGGTCAACGCCATCCTGTCGCGGCACCATTTCATCCTGCTCGGCCTGCGCGGCCAGGCCAAGACGCGCCTGCTGCGCGCGCTGACCACGCTGCTCGACGAGCGCATCCCGATCATCCCGGGCTCCGAGGTCCACGACGATCCGCTCGGGCCGCTGTCGGCCTACGGCAAGGCCCGCGTCGCCGAGGCCGGCGACGACCTGCCGATCGCCTGGCGCCACCGCGACGAGCGCTACGTCGAGAAGCTGGCGACGCCGGACGTGACCATCGCCGACATGGTCGGCGACATCGATCCGATCAAGGCGGCGCGCAGCGGCCGCGAAATCGGCGACGAGCTGACGATGCACTACGGCCTGCTGCCGCGCGCCAACCGCGGCATCTTCGCCGTCAACGAGCTGCCCGACCTCGCCGGCCGCATCCAGGTCGGCCTGTTCAACATCCTCCAGGAAGGCGACGTCCAGATCAAAGGCTACCCGGTGCGCCTGCCGCTCGATCTGCTGATGGTCTTCACCGCCAACCCCGAGGACTACACCGCGCGCGGCAAGATCATCACGCCGCTCAAGGACCGCATCGGCTCGGAGATCCGCACCCACTACCCGCAGAGCCGGGCGGCGGCGATGGACATCACCCAGCAGGAAGCCTGGCAGGAGCGCGGCGGGCTGCCGCTGCAGATGCCGCCCTACGTGCGCGAGGTGGTCGAGGAGGTCGCGTTCCAGGCGCGCAGCAACAGCAAGATCGACAAGCGCTCGGGCGTCAGCCAGCGCCTGCCGATCAGCGTCCTCGAGAACGTCATCTCGAACGCCGAGCGCCGCGCCCTGGCGCACGACGAAGCGCTGGTCGTGCCGCGCGTCGCCGACGTCTACGCCGCCATCCCGGCGATCACCGGCAAGTTCGAGCTCGAGTACGAAGGCGAGCTGAAGGGCGCCGACGCCGTCGCCCGCGACCTGATCCGGTCGGCGGTGATGAACGTCGCCACCGGCTACTTCCGCGACGCCGACGCCCGCGGCGCGGTGCGCTGGTTCGACGGCGGCGGCTCGCTGCAGCTCTCCGACACCACCGGGGCGCGCGACCTGGTCGACCGCACCCGCGAGGTCGAAGGCCTGCACGAGGCCGCGCTCCAGGCCAACGGCGGTGGGTCGCCTGGCCAGCCCGAGCTCGCCTCGGCGGTCGACTTCGCCCTCGAGGCGCTGTGCGCGCAGAAGAAGATCAGCCGGAGCGATGACTGGCGCTACACCGCCGGCGAGAACGGCGGCAGCCGGCGGCCGCAGGGCCGGGAGCGCGATCGGACACGACACGAGTCGTTCGACGACGACGAGCAGCTCAACGTGCCCGGCAAGAAGAAATACTACAACTGACGCTGAACGCTGATAGCTCCCAACTCCCAATTTCCAACTCCCAAGGCACTCCCAATTCCCAACGCCCAATGTGCAGCGCATCGGCCCCTTGGGAGTTGGAAGTTGGAAGTGCCTTGGTAGTTGGAGGTTGGTAGTTGGGAGTTGATCAGCGAGAGCCGCGATGAAGTACAGATATACGCGCTACACAGGGGACGAACTCGAGGGGGTGGATCTGGAGGAGCTCGTCTCGAAGCTCTCCGACATGCTGCTGTCGAGCGGGTTCGACGACGATCCGCGCTCGCCCGATCCCGACCAGAAGATGTCGCGCCAGGATCTGCACGACGCGATCCTGGAGGCGCTGCTGTCGGGCGGCCTGCTGTCGCAGGAGACCATCGAGCAGCTGCTCGGCGATCCGGCCGACGCCGACGCGACGTCGAAAATCGAGCAGCTGATCGACGACATCGTCAAGAAGATGCAGCAGCAGGGCTACATCACCGGCAGCCCCGACTTCGACGCGGAGCGCGAGCGCCGCGAAGGCCAGGGCGGCGGCGACGGTCCGGATGGCCCGCCGGCGACCTTCGAGGCGACCGACAAGACCATCGACTTCCTGGGCTACCGGGCGCTGCGCGACCTGCTCGGGTCGCTCGGCAAGAGCAGCGCCGGCCGGCACGACACCCGCGATCTGTCGACGGGCATCGAGGCCGAGGCCGCCCCCAAGCCCTACGAGTTCGGCGACACGATGAACCTCGACGCGAGCGCAACGCTGCTGCGCGCGGTGCAGCGCACCGGCCTGCGCCGCAACGCCGACGGCGGCTTCGACGTCGACTACGACGACCTGATGGTCAGCCAGGGCGAGTACCAGAGCTCGTGCGCGACGGTGCTGATGCTCGACTGCAGCCACAGCATGATCCTCTACGGCGAGGATCGCTTCACGCCGGCCAAGCGCGTGGCGCTGGCGCTGGCGCATCTGATCAAGCACCAGTATCCGGGTGACGCGCTGCACTGCGTGCTGTTCCACGACGCCGCCGAAGAGATCCCGCTCAGCCAGCTGGCGCGGGTGCGCGTCGGTCCGTACTACACCAACACCCGCGACGGCCTGCGCGTCGCGCGCCGGATCCTCGAGCGGCAGCGCAAGGACATGCGGCAGATCATCATGATCACCGACGGCAAGCCGTCGGCGATGACGCTGCCCGACGGCCGCATCTACCGCAACGCCTTCGGCCTGGATCCGCACATCGTGCAGGAGACGTTCGCCGAGGTCGCGGCCTGCCGCAAGGGCGGCATCATGATCAACACGTTCATGCTGGCGCGCGACCACGACCTCGTCAGCTTCGTCCGGCGGGTCGCCGAGATCTGCCACGGCAAGGCCTACTTCACGACGCCCTACACGCTCGGCGAGTACGTGCTGATGGACTACATGGACAAGAAAACGCGGACGGTTCATTAGCCGGCACCGGCCGTCCTCTAAACCTGCGCCTCGTTTTCCCAGCGCCCCCGCGCATGCTGCCACCGACCATCCCGCTCTTCCCGCTCCCGAACGTGGTGCTGTTCCCGGGGGTGTTCCTGCCGCTCCACATCTTCGAGGAACGCTACCGAGCATTGACCCGTGACGCGCTGGCTGGCGATCGCATCATCGGCATGGCGCTGCTGCGGCCCGGCTTCGAGGGCGACTACGAGGGCCGACCGGCAATCTACCCGGTCGGCTGCGCCGGCGTGATCTCGCATTCGGACCGGCTGCCGGACGGCCGCTTCAACATCGTCCTGCACGGCCTCTCGAAGTTCCGCATCGTCGAGGAGCTGACCGACGGCGACTATCGGCGCGCCCACATCGAGCCGCTGACGGAAATCACGGACGCCCCGGCCCGACGTCAGATCAAAGGTCTGCGGACGCGCATCGAGACGCTGCTGCTGTCGGCGCTCAAGGCCACCGAAGTGCAGATCCCAAGCTCGCTCTCGGACGAGGATCTGGTCCACGCGCTCTGCCAGTACCTGCAATTCGAGCCGGCCGAACGCCAGGCGCTCCTCGAATGCGAGGGCACGGCAGCGCGCGCGCGCGCGCTGACCGAGTTCCTCGAGATGCAGGCGCTGCTGGCGCAACATCCGACCGGGCGGCGCCCCGGCGTGCATTGATCGCGGAGGCGCCGATGTTGAGCACCTATCCAATCACGCTGTTCGCGCACTCCTGGCTCCGCTGGGTCGTCCTGGTGTGCCTGGTCCTGGTCGTCGTGCGATCGCTGCGCGGCTGGCTCGGCGGCCACCTGTGGACGCCCACCGACGAGCGACTGCACAGCGCGCTGGTGGCCGCCGCCGACCTGCAGTTCCTCGTCGGCCTGTGGCTCTATGTCGGCGCCAGCCCGTTCGTCCGGGCGTTCCTGGCCAACCCCGGCGTCGAGATACACACTCGGCTGCTGCGCTTCTTCGGCCTCGAGCACATTGTGATCATGGTCGTCGCCGTGGCCCTGATCCACGTCGGACGCGCGACCTCGAAGAAGACTGCGGACGCGAGGCTGCGCCACCGGCGGACGGCGATCTGGACGATCGTCGCGATGCTGCTGATCCTCAGTTCGATCCCGTGGCCATCGTTCCCGGTCGGCCGTCCACTGTTCCGGCTGCAGCTGGGCGGGTGACTGCGGGCCCATGTCGTCCTCGGCTCCGCGCGAGTGGAACGCGACCACCTACCATCGCGTCTCGGGCCCACAGCTCGCCTGGGGCCAGGCGGTCCTCGATCGCCTGCCGCTGCGCGGCGACGAGCTGGTGCTCGACGTGGGCTGCGGCACCGGGCGCCTGACGACGCTGCTGCTCGATCGCCTGCCGCACGGCCGCGCCATCGGCCTCGACTTCTCGGCGAACATGCTGGCGACGGCTCGCCGTGAGCTGCCGGCCGGCCAGCGCGATCGCGCCCGCTTCGTCCACGCCGACGCCGCGGCACTGCCCTTCCGCGAACGCGCCGACGCGATCTTCAGCACCGCGACGTTCCACTGGGTGCTCGACCACCGGCTGCTGTTCCGCAGCCTGTTCCGTGCGCTGAAGCCGGGCGGCCGGCTGGTCGCGCAGTGCGGCGGCGGACCGAATCTGCATCGCCACCACGAGCGCGCCGTCGCGTTGATGACGTCACCGGACTACGCGTCGTACTTCGCGTCGTGGGTCGAACCCTGGGAGTTCGCCGATGCGGAGACGACGCGCGCGCGTCTGCTGGTCGCGGGGTTCGAGGACATCGTGACGCGCGTGACCGCGGCACCCGTCGTCCAGCCGACCCGCGCGGCGTTCGTCGAGTTCGTCACCAACGTGATCGTCCGCCCGCACCTGGCGTGCCTGCCGGACGACACGCGTCGGCGCGCCTTCGTCGACGCGCTCGCCGATCAGGCCGAGGCCGATCCGATCCCCTTCGAGCTGGACTACTGGCGGCTGGATCTGGACGCTCGCCGGCCTGTCGACAATAGCGGCGACTAGCCGTGCACGCTGTCCTGAGCCGCCAGGGTCTGGTTGGCGAGGCGGCGGGCGATGACGTCGGCCACGGTCTTGCCGTGGAAGCGGCCGTTCTCGATGAAGATGCGATTGGTCTGCCGGCCGGTGGTGACATTGCCGATCACGAAGACGCCGGGCACGTTGCTCTCGAACGTCTCGGCATCGTAAGCCGGCGCGAGCTCCACGGGGTCGAAGGTCACGCCGGCGTGCGCCAGCAGCGTCGTGTCGGAGTGGTAGCCGGTCAGGAGGAACACGGCCTCGGCCGGCAGCGACTCCTCCGTCCCGTCGCCGCGCAGGATCTCGACCGTCTTGTGCGTGATGCGGGTGACGCGGGCCTTGAGGCGCGCCGCGATGGCGCCGTCCTTGATGCGGTTCTCGAGGTCGGGCCGCACCCAGTACTTCAGGCCTTTGTGCCAATCCTCGCCGCGGTGCACGATCGTCACCTTGACCCCGGCGCGATACATCTCGAGCGCGGCGTCGGCCGTGGAATTGGCCCCGCCCACGACGATCACGTTCTTGCGGAAGTACGGGTGGGCCTCGGTGTAGTAGTGCGAGACGTGCGGCAGGTCCTCGCCGGGGATGTCCATCCGGTTGGGCAGGTCGTAGGCGCCGGTGGCGATGACGACCGTGCGCGCGGACCAGCGCTGTTCGCCCTCGTCAGTCGTCGTGGCCACGACGAAGTGATCGTCCTCGCGCCTCACCGAGGTGACGGTCTGCCCCATCTCGAGCGGCAGCTCGAACGTCTCGACGACGCGGCGGTAGTAGCGCAGCGCTTCGATCCGGGTCGGCTTTTCGTAGGGCGTCACGAACGGCAGGTTGCCGATCTCGAGCAGCTCCGGCGTGGTGAAGAACACCATGTTCAGCGGGAAGTGCAGGATGGTGTTCACGACGACGCCCTTCTCGAGGATGACGTGGCGCAGGCCGTGGCCCTTGGCGGCGATCGAGGCGGCGAGCCCGGCCGGACCGGCGCCGACGATGACGAGGTCGTAGACTGACATCCGCCCGATCCTAACAGGCCGCGGACGCGGATAGCGTGTCCCGCCCCCTCGAACCGGACCCGATCCCATGCACGACGACGATTCCCCCCGCTCATCGCTCACCCGCCGCCGCTTCCTGCAGCTCTCCGCGGCGACCCCGCTGCTGATCCAGGCGGCGCCGGCCGTCACCGGCGACGCCGCCGCCCGCCCGCGGATCACGTCCGGCGTGCAGAGCGGCGACGTCGAGGCGGATCGCGCCGTGGTCTGGTGCCGGACGGATCGGCCGGCGCGGCTGCGCGTCCGCTACGCGACCACGGATCGGCTGGACGGCGCGCGCGAGCGGGTCTCGGCGCCGACCTCCGCCGACGCCGACTTCACCGCCCGCCTCGACCTGACCGGCTTACCGCCGGGTCAGCGCATCGTCTACGAGGCGCGGTTCGAGGCGGCCGGGGGCGAGCTGAGCGAGCCGGTCCGGGGCTCGTTCCGGACCTCCTCTGAGATGCGGGCGGGCACGCCGGCACGGGTCCGCATCGCCTGGGGCGGCGACGTCTGCGGGCAGGGTTGGGGCATCGACGAGGCGCGCGGCGGCATGAAGACGTTCGCCTCGATGCGCGCCGCCGAGCCCGACCTGTTCATCCATTCGGGCGACATGATTTATGCCGACGGGCCGATCGCCGCGACGGTGCGGCTCGACGACGGCTCGACCTGGACGAACCTGGTCGAGGACGGCGTCGGCGACGTCGCCCAGACCCTGGAGCAGTTCCGCGGCCGCTACCGCTACAACCTGCGCGACGCGCACCTGCGGGCGTTCAACGCCGAGGTGCCGATGGTGGCGCAGTGGGACGACCACGAAGTGCTGAACAACTGGTATCCCGGCGAGGTGCTCCCCGCGGTCAACGACGCCACCGGCCAGTGGGCGCGCTACACCGAGAAGCGCGTCGACGTGCTGGCGGGCCGAGGCAAACAGGCGTTCTTCGACTACGCCCCGATCCGCGTCGATCGGCGCGATCCGCGGCGGGTCTACCGCGTCGTCCGCCGCGGGCCGCTCGCCGAGGTCTTCGTCCTCGACTGCCGCACGTATCGCGGGCCCAATTCGCCGAACCGCCAGGCCCAGCCGGGCCCGGAGACGGCCATCCTGGCGGCGACGCAGCGCGCCTGGCTCGAAGAAGCGCTGGCGCGCTCGACCGCGACCTGGAAGATCATCGCGTGCGATCAGCCCATCGGTCTGGTTGTGCCCGACGGTCCCATCCAGGAAGGCTTTGCCAACGGCGATGCGGCCATGCTCGGACGCGAGCACGACATCGCTGCCCTGCTCGCCGCGCTCAAGCGCCGGCGGATCCGCAACGTGGTGTTCGTCACCGCAGACGTCCACTACGCCGCGGCGCATCGCTACGATCCCGCCGCCGCGACCTTCACCGAGTTCGATCCGTTCTGGGAGTTCGTCGCCGGACCGCTCCACGCCGGCACCGCGGCACGGCCGGCCACGCTCGACGCGACGTTCGGACCACGCGCGGTCTTCACGTCGGCGCCGCCGGCGCGCAACGGGCCGCCGAGCGACGGCCTGCAGTTCTTCGGGTTGATCACGATCGATCCTGCGACGCGCGCCGCCACCGTGACGCTGCACGATCGCGAGGGGCGGGTCATCCACACGACGACGCTCCCCGCCGCGGCCTGACGGCAGTGCTATTCGCGCGGGATCGGCGGCAGCGCCGAGACCGTGTCGAGGCACGACGGGCAGACGGCGTGCGTGAAGCGATAGCCGTGCTCGGCGAGGTAGCGGTCGATCGGCTCCCACGCGTCCTTGTCGCCGCGGATCTTCTTGCAGTACGAGCAGATCGGCGTGAGCGTGCGCAGGTGGTGCTCGCGCAGGCGGCTCTCCTCGAGCTCCTGGATACGCTCGGTGAGGGCGCGGTGCAGGTTGAGGATGCGCATGCCGGCGTGCAGCCGCGCCATCAGCTCGACGCGATTGAAGGGCTTCGACAGGAAGTCGTCGGCGCCGGCCTCGAGCGCCTCGGCGAGGTCCTCGGGCCTGTGCCGCGCGGTCAGCATGACGAGGTAGGGCTGCATCCGCAGCGTCGCCGCCCGCACCTGGCGGCACACCTCGGGCCCTTCGAGGCCGGGCATGCTCCAATCCAGGATCGCCAGCGTCGGGCCGCCCGACGCGATCAGCCGGCCGCAGGCGTCGAGGCCATCCGCGACGACCTCGGCGTCGTGGCCCCATTGCTCCAGCATGCGCAGCAGCAGGGTGCGGGAGAGGGTATCGTCGTCGGCGATCAGGATGTGCACGGAGGGGTTCAGCGTCCGGGATCGGGCGTCGGGGTCAGCGGCGTCCAGGTCAGCGGCGTTGGCGACGAGGCTTGGGCGGAGCCGGAGGCGGCGCCGGGCGGTACTCGATCTCCACGCCGCTGACGACCGCGTAGGGCCGCCCGGGGGCGTCGACGATTTCGGTCCCGCTGACACGCTCGATGGTCAGCCGCTCGCCGCTCAGCACGACCTCACCGACGTCGTCGGGGATCGTCAGCACGACCGGCTCGGCCCCGGTCGGCGCGACCGCCTTGGCGCCGCCCGGCCCGGCCCCGCCGGCGATGCGCTCCACCAGGTCGCGCTCGGTGCGGAATTCGCTACGAACCACCGCCTCGCCGAGCACGTCGCCGCTGCCAGACGCGACGCGCAGGACAGCGGTGGAGCGGGCGAAAGCGCGGCCGGCTTTAACCTCGCTCGCCGAGTAGGTCTGCCGGTTGTGCAGCGTGAAGGACAGCGTCAGCGGTCCGGCGTGGGGTGGCAGCGTGATACGAAGCCCGCCGGCCGGATCGGTGCCGCCGAGCACGTCGCAGTAGAGGCGCTGGCTGGTGACGCCATTGCCGAGGATCGACGGACACTGCATCAGCGGGGCCTCGCGCACCGGGGCTGCCGCAGCGACGGGCTTGGCCGCAGGACTGGCCGCCGCGCCCCGGCCTGCGGCGGGACGGCTCACCGGCTTTTTTGGGCTCGTGCGGGACGTCTGCGCGGCGGCTGACGCACCGGCCACGAGCCCGAGTAGGATGATGACGGACGCGCGACGCACCAGGATCCGGCCCACGGAGCAAGCATAACGCGTCGTCAGTCCCAGGGACGCGTACCGACGACACTTCGATGACCGCTGACGCCTCCCCGCAACCGCCGGACGACGTCGATCTGCACCGCCGGCTGGTCGACCTCTCGAGCGACCTGCTCTTCGTCGCCGACCTTGGCGGGCGCCTCACCTACGTCAACGACGCGGCGACGCGCACGCTGCATTACGCCGCCGCCGAGCTCATCGGCCGCGAGGCGCTGTCGCTGGTCCGCGAGGACGCCCGCGACGAGGCTCGCGCCTTCTACCGTCGCCAGCTCGAGCGTGGACTGTCGGATACGTACCTCGAGCTGCCGTTGGAGACGCGGGGCCAGGGCTCGGCCTGGGTCGGCCTGCACCTGCGGATCATCGTCGTCGATGGCGTCGCCGTCCGCCTCGAGGGCGCGGCGCGCGACGTCACCGATCGCCGGCGCGTCGAAGAGGCGCTGCAGCAGAGCGACGAGCGCTACCGGCAGGCCTTCGACGAGAACCTCGCCGGCATCTTCGTCGCCTCGCCCACCGGGCAGATCCGCAGCTGCAATCCGGCCTTCGTCCAGATCTGCGGCTTCCCCTCGCTCGCCGACGCGCTCGGCGCCAACCTCAGGGCGCTCTACCCGGACGGCGGCCTCGACGCCCTCGCCGAGCGGGTGCGGCGCGATGGTGCCGTGCGCCAGCACGAGAGCACGCTGTGCCGTGTCGATGGGCGCGTCGTCCCGGTGATCGAGAGTCTGGTCGGGCGCTTCGACGCCGAAGGCGAGCTGACCTCGGTCAACGGCTACGTCTTCGACGACTCGCCGCGCAAGGACCTCGAGGGGCAGATGCGGCAGGCGCAGAAGATGGAGGCCCTCGGCCGCCTCGCCGGCGGCGTCGCGCACGACTTCAACAACGTGCTCATGGTGATCAACGGCCTCAGCGAAACGGTGCTGTCAATCCTCGAGCCGAGCAGCCCGGTGCGCGAGGACCTCGAGGAGATCCTCGCCGCCGGGCGCCGCGCCGCCGGCCTGACGGCGCAGCTGCTGGCCTTCAGCCGCAAGCGCGTGCTGATGACGACGACCTTCGATCTCGACGAGGCCATCGGGGCGATGCAGCCGATGCTCTGCCGGCTGCTCGGCGCCGACATCGCCCTGACCGTCGATCCGTCGCCCGAGCCGAAGTGGATCGTCGCCGACCGTGGCCAGATCGAACAGGTGCTGCTCAACCTCGCGGCCAACGCCCGCGACGCCATGCCCGAAGGCGGCGAGCTGCGCGTCGCCGCCTCGATCGAGCTGCGCCCCTACGAGGTCGGTCACGACGTGCTGTCGGTGCCGGAAGTGGTGCTGCGCCTCGCCGACACCGGCCAGGGCATGTCGCCGGACGTGCTCGCCCGGCTCTTCGAGCCGTACTTCACGACCAAGGCGCGCGGCAAAGGCACCGGCCTCGGCTTGTCGACGGTCTACGCGATCGTCTCGGAAAGCGGCGGCCGCATCTCGGTCGAAAGCCATCGCGGCGTCGGCACCACCTTCGCGATCACGCTGCCGCTGGCGGTGCCGCCCGAATTCGCGCTCGGCGGCGACGTGCACCCGTTCTATGCCTTCGGCTTCGACGCCGAGCGCGGCACGCGCACGGTCCTGGTCGTCGAGGACGAGGCGCCGGTGCGGCACCTCGTCACCAGCACGCTGCAGCGGGCCGGCTACACCGTCCTCTCCGCCGACGACGCGACCTCGGCGATGGCCCGCCTGCGCGGCCACGGCGCCCCCATCGACCTGCTGCTGACCGACGTGATCATGCCGGGCCGCAACGGCCGCGAGCTGGCCCGCGACGCGCTGGAGTTCCAGCCCGGGCTGCCGGTGCTGTTCATGTCCGGCTATGCCGATCGCACGTTCGGACCCGAGGGCCCTGGGGGCCTCGGCGACGCCTTCCTGCAGAAGCCGTTCGCGCTCGATGTGCTCGTCGCGCGCGTGCGCCACGTGATCGGCGCCACCCCGCGGTCCGCCGCCGAGGCCGAGCCCGTCGAGGCCGAGCCGGTCGAGGCGACGCCGCCGCAGGACGGGCCGCCTACGACCGGCGGATGAGGGTGAGGAACTCGCTGCGCGTGCGGGCGTCGTCGCGGAATGTGCCGAGCATCGCGCTGGTCACCGCCGCCGAGTGCTGCTTCTCGACCCCGCGCATGGCCATGCAGAGGTGGGTGCCTTCCATCACCACCGCGACGCCGAGCGGATCCACCGCCTCCTGAATCGTCCCGGCGATCTCGTTGGTGAGGCGCTCCTGCACCTGCAGGCGGCGGCTGAAGGCATCGACGATGCGCGGGATCTTGCTGAGCCCGATCACCTTCGTGCGCGGCAGGTAGGCGACGTGACACTTGCCGAAGAACGGCAGGAGGTGGTGCTCGCACAGGCTGTAGAAATCGATGTCCTTCACGATGACCATCTCGCTATAGTCGACCGTGAACCGGGCCTGATTGATGAGCGCCTCGATGTCGACCGCGTACCCGCTGGTGAGGAACTTGAGCGACTTCTCGACGCGGCGCGGCGTCGCCGCGAGGCCCTCGCGATCGGGGTTCTCGCCGAGCTCGGCGAGAATCTGGCGGACGAGATCCTGCATGGCGGTCGCATTGTACGTCATGGTCTGTGGCGTGGCGGTCAGCGGGCCGCTCTCTCTGGACGCTCGGGGCCAGGCCGACCTGACAGCGTCGCCCGACGCGCTCTACGCGCGACGCGAGGAGCCCGGCCTCGCGGCACGTGCGGCTGACGCCTGGGCCACACGTCTCGCTGCCACACCGAGCGACTTCGAGGCGGCGTGGAAGCTCTCGCGGGCGCGCTACTACATCGGCACCAACGGCAGCATGGCCGGGCGCCGCGCCGCGCTCGACGCCGGCATGGAAGCGGCTCGCAAGGCCATCACGCTGCAGGCGGCGCGACCCGAGGGCCATTTCTGGCTCGCCGCCAACATGGGCGCGCTGGCCGAATCGTTCGGGATGAGCCAGGGGCTCAAATACCGCAAGGCGATCAAGGCGGAGCTCGTTGAGGTGCTGCGCCTCGACGCCGCCTACGAGTCGGGCTCGGCCGACCGCGCGCTCGGCCGCTGGTACTACAAAGTGCCCGGCCTCTTCGGCGGCAGCAACCAGCAGTCCGAGCAGCACCTGCGCAAGTCGCTCACCTACGACGCGCAGAGCACCGCGAGCTGGTTCTTCCTCGCCGAGACGCTCGAAGACATGGGCCGCAAGGC
>JANOIR010000617.1:0-3714 GCA_031407765.1 Vicinamibacteraceae bacterium | reverse complement strand
CGTGTCGGCCACGGCCTTGACCGTCATCGCGCCCAGCTGGGTGTTCAGCTGCTTCTCGATGGTGCCCTTCGGGTTGCTCAGGAGGGCCGCACGATACTTCGGGTTCTCCGAAGCGAACTTGCCAACGAGGTCCTGGATCTGTCCGCGCGTCATCTTCTCCGCCATGGTGTGTGTCTCTCTCTCTTCGTGTCGTCGTTGTCTGGTTCCATCCGACCACCGGATGGTCACGGCCTCACTAACAGCAACCGCAGTGCCAATCGCGCCAGTCTCATATTCGTCAATGAAAACAGGCTGATTTGCGATCGAGGCCGATGGCACGCGGGTGGCGCCTGGGGCGCCAGCTCCATCCGGCAGGGGCTGCAGCTCCAACCCCGGCCGGCAATCAGGTACTGAGGTGCAATGCCATCGAGGTCTGGTCGCGGATCGCCGTCTGGAGCTGTCCGCCGAGGAGGAACTTGATACTGAGCGGCGACACCGCGATGACGGTCGACACCAGCGGGATGGGCGCCAGCGCCAGGATCGGCGCCGCGAGAATCCACGCGATGTAGTGCCCCGCGGTCCCGCCGAGGGCACGCGCTGCCGCGCCGGCCGCGAGGGCATACCAGACGAACAGGCCGACCTGGACGATCAGCAGCGCCAGCGAGCCGACGATGAGCGCGGTCCCAGGCTCCTGGCCAGCCACGACCATCGGCCAGGCGACACTCGACAGCACCGCGAACAGGTAACCGCCGAACGCCCGGCTGAGCTCCGCCTCGGCGTGAATCAGGTCTTCGATCGTCGTCGCCGCCATCGATTCGCCCTCCGGCTTCTATAACGCGCGCACCTCCACCGCCGAACAGTCGAACGGGTCATCCACCTCGGCTCGGGCCACCACGACCTTGGCCGCGTCACGATCGAGCAGCGCCGCCGGCGCTTCGTCCCAGGCGGCGACTCGCGCCGTCACCCGCGTCGGATCGAAGCGTCCGCTGGCGACGAGGTCGAGGACATCGGGGAGATCCGCCCGCGGATTCGAGACGCCGACATGCAGCCGGGCACCCTTCAAATACATGTGCCAGAGCGGCAGCGGCGTGCCGGTCCGAAAGTAGAAGCCCACGGCGGTGCACACGCCGCCGGGGGCGAGCGCGCGGATCGCGAGCTCGAGGCCGGCCTCGCGGTTGCTGGCGTCGACCGTAATCGGGTACCGCATCGGCAGCGGCGGAGCGGTCCCGCGCAGCCAGCGCGCCCGCGGCCGCATCGCGATCGGATGGGCGCCGAGCCTTTCGGCGATGGCGAGGTTGGCGCGGTCGTCGTCGACGTAATCGACCTGCGACGATCCCAGCGCAACGGCGATGCCGGCGGCATAGAGGCCGATGCTGCGCGCGGCGCCGCCGACGACCAGCACCGGCGCTTCCGGCTCGACACGCAGATGCGGCGCGACCGTCCGCCAGGCGTCGGGCAGGTTGTCGCTGGCGCCGGCGAGCCGCAGCGGCGACACGCCGGCGGGCACGGGCACCAGCATGCCGTCGGCGAACGGCACGCGCAGCACGTCGCTGACCATGCCGCCCCAGCCGCCGGTGCGGCCGCCGAAGCCGTAGGCGGCGAGTGCCGACGGCTTGCGATCGCACTGCGACGTGAGCCGGCGCCCGCAGGGCGCGCAGGCGCCGCACGAGATCGCCCACGGCACCACGACGCGCTGGCCGATCGCGACGCTGCGGACGCTGTCGCCGATGTCGATCACCTCGGCGATGCACTCGTGTCCATAGGCGAACGGCCCGGCGAACGGGCGGTCGCCGAGCTCGCGCACTTCCGGATCGATGACGTGAAGCGCGGCGCCGAGCTGCAGCGCGCGCGAGTAGTCGTGGAAAAGGAACAGGCAGTCGCCGTCGCAGCGCGAGGCGACGATCGGCCGCACCAGCGCATCGTGCGCGCCCTGCAGCCGCGGCATTGCGACATCGCGCCACTCGAGGCGACCCTTGCGGACGAAGGTGAGCGCCGGCATCGTCTTGGACATGCCGATACGGTGGCGCGTCGCAGCGCCGTCGCGCGTCAGGTCTGCGTCCGCCGCGTCACCGATGCTTCACGAATGCGTCCGGTTGGCCGCCGCTGCGGGTTCAGGATGAGCGCGGCCGCCGGGTCGCGGCCGGACGCGCGGCCCGCGGATGGGTCCCGTGGGCGCGCGTTTCGCCGTGCCGCACCGCCGGTTGATCGACGCCGTCGCGCCGATCGACGGAGAGCCGCTCCAGCACCAGATCGAGGTTGCTGCGCATCACCAGGTAGGGCACGACGCGCTGATTGGCCGAGAGCCGTTTGCGGTAGTGCAGGTACTGATAGAGCGCCTGGAGCGCGACCCGGCCCTGCGCCAGCGGACGCTGGTAGACGGTCGCCGCCACCTTGCCGCTGCGGATCCAGTCCACCAGCTCCGGGAAGAGGTCGGTGGTCACGACGGTCAGACCGGCGAGCCGGCCTTCCTGTTCGGCGGCGCGGAGCACCGGCAGCGAGTTGACGGTGCTGATGTAGAGACCCTTCAGATGGGGGTGCGCGCGCAGCACTTCCCGCGTCCGGCGATGACCTTCGCGCTCGTCTTCGTGGGCCTCGACGATCGGCCCGAGGGTGAGACCCGGACCCGTGGTCGACAGGCTGGACACGAATCCACGCAGTTTGTCGGCGTGGTCCTGCGTCGCCAGCCACCCGGTGAAGAACCCGACCTGGCCGCCACCCGGCAGGAAGCGGGCGAGCAGCTCGCCGGCAACAGCCCCCACCGTGAACGGATCGGCGGAGACGGACAGCAGACGCGGGCTGTCCGGGGCGTCAGTGACGACGCAGACGACCGGGATGTTGCGCCGGGCCGCCTCGCGCAGGTGGGGAGCGAGGGCGGTCGGGTTGCCCGGGGCGATGATCAGGCCGTCGGTGCCATCAGCCAGCGCCTGTTCGAGCAGCGGGATGTCGCCGTCGCCGAGGCTGGGGTAGGTGCGGAAGTCGACGTGCAGCGCCGGCGCGAACGGCGCCGCCGCTTCGCGGATCCCGTCGCGGAGCGCATCCCAGAACAGCGCGATGCGGTGCGGCAGATGCACCGAGATATGGAGCTGCCGGCGTGACTGCAGGTAGCGGGCGGCGAGGTTGGGCTTGTAGCCGAGCTTCTCGGCGAGGTCGAGGACTCGCGCGCGGGTGGCCGCGCTGATGTCGGGCTTGCCGTTGAGCGCCCGATCGACCGTTCCGGTCGAGATGCCCAGCTCGCGTGCGATGTCCTTGATGCCGATCGGCGACGATCCGGACGGTCGACCCTTCGGCTCGCGGGGCATTTTGGCCACATCTTAGCCCGGCCGCTCGGCGTCGCAACCTAATGCGAACGCCTGATATTTCGGCCGCAAAAGAAATATTCTTGACAGCACGGAAGAGTAGGGCTAGCCTTTCGCCGAAATCCACCCGTGAACGTTCACGCCGCGAACAAAGCAAGCTCAACTGTAGAGTTTGCGGCTTGGGTCAGCCAGATTCCGTGCACGTTCACGGCAGTGGTTCGCAACATTAGCTCGTCCGGAGGGGACTCATGCTGAACGTCCACTGTGTCGCGCACGGCCTAGTGGCAGCCCTGATCGGTGTGGGCCTGTCGTGCCTCGCCGCTCCTGCCGCGGCCCAACGCTCCGACCGCGCCACCATCAGTGGCGTGGTCACCGATAACACGGGGTCGGCGGTCCCCGGGGCGTCCGTCACCATCCGCAACGAGGCCACCGGGGTCGA
>JANOIR010000616.1:0-1733 GCA_031407765.1 Vicinamibacteraceae bacterium | reverse complement strand
CGAGCTGGTCGTCACGACCGACATCGGCCCGCGCATCGTCCACTACGCGCTGGCCGGCGGCCAGAACATCCTCGGAGGCTCGCCGGGCGTGCTCGACAAACCCAACGAATGGCAGCTCTGGGCCGGCCATCGCATCTGGATCGCACCCGAGCACCCCGTCCGCAGCTACGGGCCGGACAACGGCCCGATCGGCCACATGCCGGAGGGCCCGCGCGGCGTCCGGCTCATGCAGCCGGTCGAGCCGACCACGCACGTCCAGAAGGAGCTGGTGGTCACACTCGACGACCGCGGGCCCGGCGTCACCATCGAGCACCGCCTCACCAACCGCGGCACCACGCCGACCGAGCTCGCTACCTGGGGCCTCACGATCATGAACGGCAGCGGCACCGCGATCCTGCCGCAGGAGCCGTTCAAGCGCCACGAGGACGAATTCCTCCCGGCCCGTCCGCTCGTGCTGTGGCACTACACCGACCTGTCGGATCCGCGCTGGCAACACGGCCCGCGCTTCCTGCGCCTCACCGGTGACGCCTCGAAGGGGACGCCACAGAAGGTCGGCATCATGAACAAGGTCGGCTGGGTCGCCTACGCCCGCCAGGGCCTGCTGTTCGTGAAGCGCATCCCCTACGATCCGAAGGCGACCTACACCGACCACGGCTCGAACACCGAGGTCTACACCGAGGCGGCGTTCTTCGAGGTCGAGAGCCTCGGTCCGCTCGTGAAGCTCGCGCCCGGGCAGACCGCCATGCACAAGGAGCGCTGGTTCCTGTTCTCTGGCGTCACGATCCCGAAGGACGACGCCGAGCTCGACAAGACGCTGGCACCGATCGTCGCGAAGACATCGGCCTGACACCGGCAACGGCGCGGGGGGCGCGGACTGCGGACGTATACTTGAGCGTGCCCGTGCGGAAAGACTATCCGGTGCGCAGGACGACCCTCGATCGCCAGGGAATGGAGCACGACGTCCGGGATCTCACCCCGGCGGAGCGGATGGCGATGGTCTGGACGCTGTCGGTGCAGGCCTGGCAGTTCAAGGAACCCACGGGCGATGAACCCAGACTTCGCCGACATATTGTCCGCACTGTCCGCGGCCGGCGTTGAGTTCCTGATCGTCGGTGCGCACGCGCTGGCGGCACACGGCGTGCCCCGTGCCACCGGCGATCTCGGCATCTGGGTGCGCCCGACGCCGGACAACGCCGCTCGTACACTTCGCGCACTCGCCGCGTTCGGCGCGCCGCTCTCAGACTTGTCCATCGAGGACCTCACCAGGCCGGACACGGTCTTTCAGATGGGCCTGCCGCCCGCGCGCATCGACATTCTGTCGGGTATCACCGGCGTGAACTTCACCGACGCCTGGGAGCGACGAGTGACCGTTCGCTTGGCCGAAACCGAAGTCGCGGTGTTGTCCAAGGTCGACTTCATCGTCAACAAGACGGCCGTCGGCCGCCCGAAGGATCTCGCTGACATGGCGCTCCTCGACGAGGCGGACGCTCACGACGGCAGCGATGAACGGTAGTCAAAGCAGTTGCCACGTCCAAAGCGCAGCGACACTCGCCGCAAGCCCGCGTTGAACGACGCCGGACACGAGTCCGACCTCGTTGTCCAGACTGGTGGCATGCGTCTCGATCGACGATAAACAGCAACTCGTCGCCAGGCGTCGCCCGAAAGGAATCACCACTTCCACCATGTAGCGCGAGTCAGTGGATTCGTGGAGTCTGGTTGCCAAACGGGGTCGC
>JANOIR010000601.1:0-16027 GCA_031407765.1 Vicinamibacteraceae bacterium | reverse complement strand
GGCTACCTGCCAGAGCGCCTCGCGCCGGTCGTAGCCGAAGGCGTTCAGCGCGCCGATCGACGCGAGCGTCGTCAACTCGTCCTCGCGGACACCCGTCGTCGCGACGAAGTGCTCGAGCGAGGTGAACCGCCCGCCTTCGCCGTCCGGCTTCGCTGAGACGGCTTCGGCGGGTAAACCGCGGCGCTGGAACGCGTGTGCGCAGAGGTTGCAGAACCAGGCATCGACCCCCTGTTCGCGCTCGATCATCCGCTCGTCGTCGCTGCCGCATTTGGGGCACCGGAGCGTGGGTGGTTTACCCGCCGACGCCGGCGTGCCGGCGGAGGCGGGTCGCGAAGACGAGCCGGAGATTCGCGCCCCCATCTCCGCCCGCAGACCGTCGACGTAGCGCAGGCCGATGCGGATCGCGCCGTCGTCCTCGACGACGCAATCCCACTGCGACGCCTGCACGTCGATCGACCGGAAGCGAACGCCGCGCCGCTGCGCGTCCTTCACCAGCGTCGCCGGGTGATAGAAGCCCATCGGCTGGTTGTTGAGCAGCGCCGCATAGAACGCGCTCGGGAAGTAGGCCTTCAGATACGCGCTGGCGTAGACGATCAGCGCGAAGCTGGCAGCGTGCGACTCGGGGAAGCCGTAGAGCGCGAACGACGAGATGGCCAGGATGATCGCGTCGGCGGGCGCGCCGGTAATGCCGTTGCTGGCCATGCCCTCGCGCAGCCGGACCTCGATCGCCTTCATCCGCGCCTCGGATCGCTTGAACCCCATGGCGCGGCGGAGCTCCTCCGCTTCCCCGCCGGTGAAGTTGGCCACCACCATCGCGATGCGCAGCAGCTGCTCCTGAAACAGCGGCACGCCGAGTGTCCGCTTCAGCACCGGCTCGAGCGACGGATGCGGGTAGGTCACCAGCTCGCCGCCACGGCGGCGATTGAGATACGGATGGACCATCTGCCCGACGATGGGGCCCGGCCGGATGATCGCGACCTCGACGACGATGTCGTAGAAGCAGGTCGGCTTGAGCCGCGGCAGCGTCGCCATCTGCGCCCGCGACTCGACCTGGAAGACGCCGATCGTGTCGGCGGTCTGCAGCATGTGGTAGACCTCCGGATCGTCGGGCGGCAGGTGCGCGAGATCGACCGGCGGCGCCGTCGAACGGTTGACGATGGCGAGCGCGTCCTGCAGCACCGCCATCATGCCGAGGCCGAGCAGGTCGACCTTGACCAGGCCGAGGTCGGCGCAGTCGTCCTTGTCCCACTGCACGACGACGCGGCCCGGCATCGACGCCGGCTCGAGCGGCACCACTTCGTCGAGGCGGCCCTGGCAGATCACCATGCCGCCGGAGTGCTGGCCGAGGTGCCGCGGCAGATCCTGGATCCGCGCCCACAGCTCGACGAAGTGGCGGAAGCGCACGTCGCCCGGATCCAGGCCGACGTCGCGCAGGTTGCGCGCGATCGTCTCGTTCGGATCGCGCCACTCGAAGTGGTGCATCACCTTGGCCAGCCGGTCGATGTCGGCGGTATCGATGCCGAGCGCCTTGCCGACCTCGCGGGCGGCGCTGCGACCACGATAGGTGATGACGTTGGCGGTCATCGCCGCGCCGCGCGCGCCGTAGCGCTGGTAGACGTACTGGATGACCTGTTCGCGTCGATCGCCGCTCGGCAGATCGAGGTCGATGTCCGGCCACTCGCCGCGCTGCTCGGAGAGGAAGCGCTCGAAGAGCAGCTCCATGCCGACTGGATCGACCGCCGTGATGCCGAGGCTGTAGCACACGGCGCTGTTGGCGGCCGAGCCGCGACCCTGGACGAGGATGTCGTGCTGGCGGCAGAAGTTGACGAGATCCCAGACGATCAGGAAGTAGCCGGCCAGCTCGAGCTTCTCGATCAGGTCGAGCTCGCGCGCGATCTGGGCCCGGGCCCGATCGTGATACGGCCGGTAGCGGTCGCGCGCGCCGACGTCGGTGACCTTGCGCAGGAACGACGCCTGCGTCTCCCCCACCGGCACCGGATAATCGGGAAAGCGGTAGCCGAGGTCGGCCATCGTGTAGTCGAGTCGATCGGCCAGCTCGCGCGTCGCGGTCACGGCGGCCGGATGATCGGCGAACAGCTGCGCCATCTGCGCCGGCGACTTCAGGTAGCGCTCGGCGTTGTGGGCGAGGCGCTGCCCGGCCCGATGGACGTCGGTCTTGTGGCGGATGCAGGTGACGACGTCGTAGAGCGGGCGATCCTCCGGCGCCGCGAAGCGGACGCCGTTGGTGGCGAGGAGCGGCACGTGATACGCCGAGGCGAGCGTGACGAGGGCGTGGTTGTCGGCCTCCTCGTCGCGCTGCAGATGGCGCTGCAGCTCGACGTAGAGACGATCGCGGCCGAACACGCCGACGAGGCGATCGAGCAGGCCGCCGACGCCGTGCCTCGCCCCGCCGAGGACGGCGCGGCCGGCGAGCGCGATCAGGCCGCTGGTCGAGCCGTCGAGATCCTCGAGGCCGAGGGCGCCACCGGTGGCCGTGACCTCGCCTTTGGCCGTGTCCTGCTTCATCCGCGTAATCAGGCGGCACAGGTTGCGGTAGCCCTCCCGCGAGGCGACCAGTACCGGCAGCCGCCACAGGCTCGGCGGATGCGGGCTGTACGGCTGCTGGTGCGTCCGGATCGTCAGCTCGGCGCCGACGAGCGCCTTGAGGCCGGCCTTGCGCGCCGCCATGTGGAGGCGCGGCGCGCCGTAGACCCCATCGCGATCGAGCACCGCGACCGCCGGGTAGCCGAGCGACGCGGCGCGCTCGACCAGTATCTCGGGCGTGGACGCCGCTTCCAGGAACGAAAAGGCCGACGCGGCGTGAAGCTCGACATACATCCCGGATCGATATTCGCCTTATGTTCGCCATCAAGCAACCGCAAGATGTGGGGGGATGCCGTGCTCGGAGCACCACTTGAGGGGATGCCCGAGCAGCGACCATCCAGCCGCGGCGTATAAACAGGCATGCCAACCCGTCGAGACTTCCTGGCCGGCACCTTCGGTGTCGTCGGTGCCACGGCCCTGCCCGCGTCTGCCGCGCCAGCCATCCAGACCACCAGCGCACCCAGCCGCGTCCGCGGCGCCAACGATCGCGTCCGCGTCGGCGTCATCGGCACCGGCCGTCAGGGCACCGGCGTCATGCGCGGCCATCAACGCCTCGACGACGTCGAGATCGCCGCAATCTGCGACCTGTACGCGCCCAATCTGGCCAAGGCCGCCGAAGCCGCGCCGGCCGCTGCGAAGCACACCGACTTCCGGCGCATCCTCGACGACAAGACGATCGACGCGATCGTCATCGGCACGCCCGATCACTGGCACGCGCTGATGACCGTGCTCGCCTGCCAGGCCGGCAAGGACGTCTACGTCGAGAAGCCCACGTCGGTGGCCATCGCCGAGGGCCGCGCGATGGTGCAGGCGGCCCGCAAGTACAACCGGATCGTCCAGGTCGGCACGCAGCAGCGCTCGCAACCGCACTTCCAGAAGGCCGCCGAGATCGTGAAGAGCGGCGCGCTCGGCGACGTCACCCTCGTCCGCTGCTGGAACGCCGCCAACGCCAAGGGCATCGGCAACCCACCGGACGGCGCGCCGCCGGCCGACCTCGACTGGGATCTCTGGCTCGGCCCGGCGAAGAAGGTGGCGTTCAATCCGAACCGCTTCGGCGTCGTGCCGGACGCCTGGTCGCACTTCCGCTGGTTCTGGGACTACGCCGGCGGCATGATGACCGACTGGGGCGTGCACCTGATCGACATCGTGCAGATGGCGATGAACGTCGACGCGCCCCTCGAGGTGTCGACCATCGGCGGCAAGTTCCACCTCACCGACAACCGCGACACGCCGGACACGATCCTCGCGACGTATCGCTTTCCCGATTTCGTGATGACCTACGAGAACCGGGTCTGCAACGGTATGCCGATCAACGGCCGCGCCTACGGCATCGAGTTCCTGGGGACGCAGGCGACGCTGTTCGTCGATCGCGAGCGCCACGAGCTGCGGCCCGAGCCCGCGCCCGGCACGCGCCCGCAGGACATCGTCCGGGCCGAACCGACGATCGTGAACGCGGCCGCCCCAGAGAGCCACCCGTCGCACCAGCGCAACTTCATCGACTGCGTGAAATCGCGCCAGGCGCCGATCTGTGACATCGAGATCGGGCACCGTTCGTCGTCGACGGCGATCCTCGGCAACATGGCGCTGCGCTCTGGCCAGACGGTCGTCTGGGACGCCAAGGCCGAGCGCGTCACCAACGGCAACGCCAAGGCGCAGGCGCTGGTCGCGCGCGCGTATCGTGCCCCGTGGAAGCTGGTGGTGTAGTCGAGCGGACTGACGCGAGGCCGTCCTACATTTCGCCATGCTCGGCTGGCACAGTCGGTGGTGGGCGTGGGCCCTGATCCCCTCGCTGCTGTGTGCGCTCGCGGCGTGCCAGCGTGGCTCGCCCGTCAGCGTGCCGGCGGCCGCCTCCGGCCCAGCCCTCTCGATCGCCGGCGATCCCGAGTCCGCAGGCGGGGCGACGTGGACGCTGACCGGCACGCTGGACGGGACGCCGGTCGATCTGCAGGGCATCCTGCTGAAGCCGCGCGGCCGCGGCCCCTTCCCCGCGGTGGTGCTCAGCCACCCCGCCGGCAGCAGCGCGCAGTCGTACGGGCGCGCGCTCGGCGACGTGATGCGCACGTGGGGCCTCGTGTGCATCGCGGTCAACTACACCCACGCCCGCGGCGCGCCACTTGGCGCCCCCGGGACGCGGCTCCAGCAGGGCGCGAGCCCGGCGAACGCGTTCCGCGCGCACGCCGCGGTCACCGTTCTGGCGCGCCTCGGCTACGTCGACGTCCGGCGCGTCGCCGCACACGGGCACAGCATGGGGGCCTTCGTCACCACAGCGTTCGTCGCGGACTACCCCGCCGACGTCCGTGTCGCGTCACACACGTCTGGCGGTGTCCTGCTGGACGCCATCCACCGCCAGGGCATCCCGGCCCCGAGCGTCGCCCAGGCCCGACGCATCCAGGCGCCGTACCAGTGGCATCACGGCCTTCTGGACTACGCCGTCCCGTTCCTGCTGGATCGGCGCTTCGACTCCGTCCTCACCGCACCCCACGAGGGCCATCTCTATCGCCGCCTCCGTCATGCCGGGGTCGCCGACGATCCCGAGGTCTTGGAGCGGGTGCGGGCCTGGTACGCCACGCACGGGATGTTCGAGTGACGCGCTGGCCTTGGCAATCTCCCTGTTCGCGACGACGAGCCTGTTCAGCGCGATGGCCTGGAGGCGCAGGCGCTGCTCGCGCGCGCCCACCGCGTGCGGTGGAATGTGATCAGCTGACGGTCAGCGCGGGGCCGACGTACCGAGCGCGAACACCGCGTTCACGGCGAAGGTGATCGCCTCGGTGCCCGGCTCGATCGTGTCGGCGCCGCCGCGCGACATCGGCGCGAAGTTGGACATCGGGTTGCCGACCGCGACCGCTTCGGCCACGCACAGTGCTTCGCCCAGCGGCTGCTTCGCCAGCGCGGCCAGCGTCTCGGCCTTGGCCTGCGCACTGGCGAACGCGAGCTCCAAACCACGCTTCTGCGCGGTGCCGGGATCGGCGACGTAGAACGACAGCCGGTTTGCTTCGTTCGCGCCGGCGGTGTTCGCAGCTTCAATCAGCTCCCCGACGGCCGCCGCGCTCTCGCGGGTCACCGTCACCCGATTGGCCACGCGGTAGCCACGGGCCGGCGAGCCGTCCGGGTTCCGCGACGAGATCTCGAGATCGGAGGTCTGCAGTTCCTTCGCCTGCACGCCCTTGGCCTTCAGCGCCGCCAGCACCGCTTCCACTTTCCTGGCATTGGCGCGGAAGGCCTCCGAGACGTTCGCGTGCAACGTTTCGACGCCGACAGAAAACGACACGCGATCCGGCGGCACCCGGACGGTTGCGGATCCCACGACCCGGACGTGGCGTCCGGTCGGCGACGGACACTCCTGGGCGCGAGCCGGCGTGGCCCACAGGACGCCGGCGAGGATCAGCAGCGAAGCTCTGGTGAGGTGAGGCATGCGATGATCGTAACCTGCTCCTCGGCGCCACCCGCGATGCCACACCGCCTCTTCGTCTACGGCACGCTCGCCCCGGGTCGGCCCAACGCGCACGTGCTGGCGCATGTGCCGGGCACGTGGGAGCCCGCCACCGTCGCCGGAACGTTGCTGCCGGAAGGCTGGGGTGCAGCGGCGGGCTATCCAGGCATCATCCTCGACGAGCGTGGCGGCACGGTCGACGGCTCGATCTTCAGTTCGGAGACGCTGGCCGAACACTGGGCCCGCCTCGATGCGTTCGAGGGCGAGGGCTACGAGCGCGTCCTCACGACGGTGACGCGCCGAGACGGGACGACCGTCGACGCCTACATCTACGCGCTGCGCGGACACCCGCGACAGGTCGGCCCGTGACGACCCGCGCTACACTCTGCGCCATGCGCGGCCGGTACTGGCAGGGGTGGTCGTGGCTCGTCGCGGCTGGCGTCGCCGCGACGATCGCCTGGCCGATCACGGCCCGGCAGCCCTTGGATCCGCCCGCGCTCCTCGCCGGCGTCCTCAAGGCGCGGCCGGAATGGCGGCTCCTCGATCCGGCCGTCGACCTCGTCGGTGACTACACCGTCGCCCAGCTCGAAGCGCTCGATCGCTGGCCGCCGTGGATCGAAGGCGACTTCGACAAGGACGGCCGCAACGACATCGCCGGCGTCGTGGTGCGGCGCGGCGCCGGCACCGGCGCCGAGTCCGAGTTCACGGTCGTCGCCCTCCGCGCCGCGTCGCCCGGTCGCGCCGAACTGGTCGTGCCCTTCGGGACGCAGCGGATCCTCGGCGTCGCCGACCAGTTCGAGGACGGCACCGTGACGCCGCTCTACTGCGTCGACTGCGATGCCAACGTCTGGTATCGCTGGAACGGCCGCTCGTACGAGCCGAGGTTCCATGCCGTGGGCGAGTCGCTCCTTATCGGCGGCGAACCCGGCCGGCGGCTGAGGCTCTTCGCCGATCCCCAGCCCGATGCCATCCGGACCACTGAACTCTCGCAGTGCGCGCGGGCCCAGGTACTCCAGGTTGGTGGCCGCGAGGGAGCGCGCTGGTACCGCGTCGAAGTCGACGCGCCCCGGTCGCCGCGCGGCTGGGTGCCGCAGCAGCTGGTCATGCCGGACGCGGACTGCGGCGTCTAGCAGCCCATCTCGGACGCGCCCGATCGGCGGATACACTCCCGCATGCCCTTCCCCGAGCTGACGGCCTATTTTGCTGCGGAGAAACAGGGCGGCCTGCTCCTGGTCGCGCTCGCGGCGGCCAGCGTCGCCCTGGCGTCCTACCTGTTCCTGACCAAGAGCCTGTTCAGCGCGATGGCCTGGCCGCTGCTCGTGCTCGGCGGCCTCGAAGTGGTCATCGGCGTCACCGTCGCCGGCCGCGCGGGGTCCCAGGTGGCCGAGATCGCAGCCGGCCTGCAGGCGAAGCGTGGCGTGACGGTGGTCGCCGAGGTCGAGCGGATGGCCCGCGTCAACACGACGTTCGAGATCGTGAAGAAGGCCGAGATCGCGCTGATCGCGCTCAGCCTCCTTTTCCTGTTCGTACGCCCGGCGCCCGAGACGCTGGGCGCCGTCGGCCTCGGCATCCTGCTGCAGTGCGCGGTGCTCCTCGTCTTCGACACCTTCGCGCACCGCCGGGCCATGCACTACGTCGAATGGCTCATCGCGCTGCCGCCGGCAGCGACCCGATGACCATCCCTCGCCGTTGCGCGATGGTCGTCAGCCTTGTCCTCGGGGCTGTAGCCGCGATCTCGGCCCAGGCGCCGACATCGGTCCCTCCCCTTCTCGACGGCCTGCTGCGAGCGCACGCGTCGTGGCGACTGCTGGACCCCGTGCGCCATCCCGTCGGCGACTACACCGTCGCGGATCTCGTGGAGCTGAAACACTGGCCGCCATGGACGGTCGGCGACTTCGATCGCGATGGGCGATCGGACGTCGCCGCGGTCATCGTCACCGACGGTCCCGACGGACCGCGGTACGGCGTCGCCGCCGTTCACGCCAGACGGCCGGGCCGTCCGCAGTGGATCGTTCCACTCGCAAGCCGGCCCTATCTCGCCGCGGCAATCTACGAACGGACCGATGTCGTCGTCGCCGCGCACTGCCTCGAGTGCGACACGAACACCTGGTATCGGTGGAACGGACGCGCCTACGAGGCCCTGCTCTACGCGACCGGCGAGACCGTCGTGTTCGGCGAGGCCCGGTCGGGACCGACCCCGCAGTTGTTCGATCGGGCGGGCCGTCGCGCGCGGCCGATTGCCACCCTCGCGCCCTGTAGCGACGGACGCGTGCGTCGCGTCGGCGGACGGCCCGGCGTCCGCTGGTATCTCGTGGAAGTCGCCGGCGCCACACGGACCCGCGGCTGGGTCCCGGCGCATCGCCTGACCGAAGCAATCGACTGCGCCGGCTGACTCTCTGTCGTCAGCCGCGCAGCCCGTCGAACAGGTCCGTCTCGCGCTGGCGACCGCCGTTGACGGTGCTGAGAACGCGGTAGAAGGACTGCGTGCCCCACAACGCCTGATGGAGCTCGGGCGACAGATCCTTCAGCCGCTCGAAGATGGCCATCTGCGACGCGTGGCAGGAGACGGCGCGCCAGACGGTCTCCCACGACGCGCGCGTGTCGATCACCGTCGTGATCGACCAGTCCGGCCACGGCACGGCCTGCCGCTCGACGCCGTCGACGACCGAGACCAGCTTCTTCAAGGCGTCCTGGTAGGCGGCCCAGGTCGACGTCGGCCAGGCGATGTAATACAGCTTGGCGACGCGATGCGGCACGTCACCCTCGCCCGATGCGAAGGAGGGATCCGCGGACACGGCGACGGCGGCCGTGGCGAACTGGCAGATGGCTATGTGATCGGGATGACCGTAGGCACCGTCCTGCCCGAACGTGAGGACGACGTCCGGCCGGACCCGCCGCAGGTGATGGACGATGCGCGCCACGGCCTGGCGCGGGTCGGCGCGATCGAGCTCCTGGTCGCGGTAGCCGAGAAAGGCGATGTCGCGGACGCCAAGGACGCCAGCCGCGGCGCGCAGCTCCCCCTCGCGGATGCGTCCGAGCGCATCGGGCCCGGGATGCCCCGGTGTGCCGCGCAGGTGCTCGCCGCAGCGCCCGGCCTCGCCCCGCGTGGCCATCACCAGGCTGGTCTCGACGCCCTCGGCCGCGTACGTCGCGAGCGTGCCGCCGAAGCCGAGCGACTCGTCGTCAGGATGCGCGAGGACTGCCAGCAGGCGCATTAGGAGCCTGTGGTGGAAGTGCCGCGTCGCACCGAGACGGGCGAGGCGCCCGGCTGGCAAGGCGCGACGACGGAGGATATCGGGAATATCCGACGGAGGAGCAACGCCGCCAGGCGGGATGCATCGTCCGTCGAATGCAGCGGGACTTTCACCACGGGCTCCTAAATCACCCCGCCGGCGCGGAGCGCGGCGATGGCCTGGTCGTCGAGCCCCAGCAGATCGCGGTAGACCTCGTCGTTGTGGGCGCCGAGCGGCGGTCCCGGCCACTCGGTGCCGCCCGGCGTGTCGACCAGCCGCGGCGCCATCGCCGGCAGCGTCACGGTCTTCCCCGTCGCCACCTGCACGGTCTCGAACAGCCCGCGCGCCTGGAAGTGCGGATCGGCGACCTGATCGGCCACGGAGTAGATCGGCCCCGCCGGCACCCCCGCTGCTTCGAGCGTCTGCAGCGCCTCGGCGAAGGGACGCTCGCGGGTCCAGTCCTCGATCGCGTCGTCGATCTCGGCTTCGTGCGTCACCCGTCCGTCGTTGCGCGCCACGCGCGGATCCTCGGCGAGATCGGCGCGGCCGACGACGCGCATCAGCCGCTTGAAGATGCTGTCGCCGTTGCCGCCGATGATGATGTATTTGCCGTCGGCGCAGGGATACGTGCTGCTCGGGACGATGCCCGACACCTTCGAGCCGTGCCGCTCGCGGACGATGCCGGCGCTCGTGAACTCCGGCACCATCGACTCCATCAGGTTGAAGATGCCTTCGACGATCGCGACGTCGACGACCTGACCGGCGCCGCCGTTCACGTCACGGTGATACACAGCCGTCAGGATGCCGAGCGCCGCGTGCAGACCGGCGATGCTGTCGCCGAGACTGAGATTGGCGCGGGCCGGCGGTCGATCGGGAAAACCGGTCACGTAGCGCAGGCCGCCGTAGCCCTCGGCCACCGACGCGTAGCCCGGCTTCGGCGCGTAGGGTCCCGTCTGGCCGTAGCCCGACACGCGCGCCATGATCGTCCGCGGATTCAGCCGGGCGATGTCGTCGGGGCCCATCCCCCACTCCTCCATGCGGCCCGGACGGAAGTTCTCGATGACCACGTCGCTGCGCGCGATCAGCTGGCGTACGAGATCACGCCCGGCTTCCTGGCGCAGATCGGCGGTGACGGACTTCTTGTTGCGGCCGAGGATGTACCACCACAGCGACGTGCCGTCCTCGATGTGACGCCACGTGCGCAGCGGATCGCCGCCCCCCGGCGGCTCGACCTTGATCACCTCGGCGCCGAACCAGGCCAGCAGCGCCCCGCAGAAGGGGCCGGCGAGCACCTGGCCGAGCTCGAGCACGCGCAGGCCGTCGAGCGGCTTCTTGGGAATGGATGCAGGATCGGCAGACACGGTTGCCGGAGGATAGCGCAGCCAGTCCCCGGCGCGACGCGGGACGCTTCAGACCAGCCGCCGCCACCGATTGCGGTAGCGGAGGCCGAGGATCGTCTCGACGCCGAGCATCGACGCCCCGGCCACGAGCGCCACCGCCCACACGCGCCAGTCGGCGGCCGGCCAGGCCGCGTAGAGCAGGCCGCCGCCGATCACCAGCGGCCGCACCAGCGTCAGCGGCCCCAGCACCAGGAGCGTCGGGAGGATGCGCATGTCAGGCGATCTGGAGAACCAGGCCAAGATCGCGCACACCGTGAACATCGCCACGAACCTGAACACCGAGCCCGATCGCGCGCCGGCCTCGACCACCGCCTGCCAGGTGACGGCTGGTTCGGGCGCGCTCGCGACGAGGCCGCCGACGATCGCCGCGTTGGCGGCAACCACGATCACACCCGCGGCCGCCGCGCGCGCGAGCGCGCCGGCATAGAAGGACACCTTGACGATCCGTCCGTCACGCCCCGCCGCGGCGCGGAAGCCGCTCAGCAGCGCGTCGAGGACCGCGAGCATGGCGACCTCCACGGCTACGATCATGCGAGCCGCACCCGGCGGGTGCGGCGCTGTGCCGGCCGGAACCCCCACCCCGTGAACTCGTACAGCCCAGGCACGATCTCGAGGCCCGCATACGCCGCCTGGAGGCTGGCGCCGTCGACCCCGCGCATGCCGAGCACGGCCTGGAAGATCCGCAGCAAGCCGCCGATCCCCGGGTGCGCGTCCACCGTGGCGAGCGTGAAGCTTGGCGCGCCCGAGGCCGCGGCGGCGCAGAGAACGTCGGCGCCGTGGGCGCGCACGGCCGATCGGACGCCGTCGAACTGCGCGAGCGGCTGGCGCATCCGCGCGCGATGGAAGATCCACGAGCCGATCGGCGCCAGGCGGCTCGGCCGGATGTCGACGTGCACGAAGCCCGCGGTCGGCGCCCGCTCGTGAGCGCCGAAGACGGCGGCGAGTGCCTCACCGCGGAAGTGATGCAGAACACCGGTCGACATGATGATGTCGGCCGGCTCGCCGAGCGCGAAGGCGTTGGCGCAGACGAAGCGGCAGCCGAGCAACTCGTCGTCGGCCAGACGCTGTGCGGCGGTGACGAGCACGCGGTTGCAGTCGGCGCCGATCAGCTCGACGCCGGGTCCGAGCCGGCGGGCCAACGCCAGCCATCGCACGATGTAGCCGAGGCCGCAGCCGAGATCGACGACGCGGAGGCGGCGGTCGCCGGTCCGCTCCCGCACCAGCTGGAGCATCGGCGTGAGCAGGGCGCAGAGCAGGGCACCGACGCGGAACTCCTCGTGGAGGCGCTGCAGCTCGAGATGGGAGCGGACGAGCACCTCGTCGACGCGGTCGCGATCGAGCAAGCCGTCTGGGCGCGCGAGACGGCGCGCGACGGCGCGAGCCGACCGTGACGGGCCGAGGTGCGCGAGGACGGTCGCGAGAGCGACGTCCCGGCGTTCGAGGGTCCGTGGGTCGTAGTCGACGATCAGATCCGAGAGTTCGGGGCTGTCGTCGCGTAGCGTCATGACCCCAAGGTCGCGGACGCGGCGGTCGCTAGGCCGCGGAGAGTCGCTTGAGCAGCGGCAGGTCCGACAGCATGCGGCCGGCGCCCATCACGACGGAGACCAGCGGCTCCTCGGCAACCGTGACCGGCAGCTGCGTGTCCTCGCGCAGTCGCTTGTCGAGGTTACGCAGCAGCGCGCCGCCGCCGGTGATCATCACGCCGCGGTCGTAGATGTCGGCCGACAGCTCGGGCGGAATCCGCTCGAGCACGTCGCGGACCGCGTGCACCAGGATGTCGATCGTACCGCGCAGCGCGTCGCGGATTTCCCCGTCGCTGATCTTCACGCTCTTGGGAATGCCCTCGCTGATGTGGCGACCGCGCACTTCCATCGTCATCTTCTCGTCGAGCGGCGCCGCCGAGCCGATCTCGATCTTGATCTGCTCGGCGGTGCGGTCGCCGATGAGCAGGCCGTGCACCTTGCGCATGTGGTCGATGATCGCTTCGTCGAGCTCGTTGCCGGCGATGCGGACCGACTTGCTGTAGACCACGCCGGCCATGGAGATGACGGCGATATCGGTGGTGCCACCGCCGATGTCCACGATCATGTTGCCGGTCGGCTCGGTAATGGGCAGGCCGGCGCCGATGGCCGCCGCGATCGGCTCGTCGACCAGGTAGACCTCGCTGGCTTTGGCCCGCAGCGTGCTCTCCTGCACCGCGCGGCGCTCGACCTGCGTAATCTCGGCCGGCACGCCGATGACGACCCTCGGCCGCACCCACATGCTGCGCGGGCTGGCGCGCTTGATGAAGTCGGTGAGCATCCGCTCGGCGGCGTCGAAGTCGGCGATGACGCCGTCGCGCAGCGGCTTGATCGCCATCATGTTCTGCGGCGTGCGGCCGAGCATTTCCTTGGCGCTGCGGCCGACCGCCTCGATGCGCCCGTGCTGCGTGTTGTAGGCCACGACCGACGGCTCGTTCAGGACGATGCCGCGGCCGGGCGCGAAAATGCAGGTGTTTGCCGTGCCGAGATCGATGGCGAGGTCGGAGTTGAACCGGAACACATTCAGCAGCATGGCCATGGGCGCTCGAGACAAAGGGATCGACCCTGTTGTGACAGCAATCGGCACATCTGCCAATCGCTGCACTCGCCTGCAGAAGCTGGGCCGTTTTGACCCTGAAAATGGCGTCAGGATGCGCCGGTGTGGCCCGGACCGTGCAGGGCCCGGGTGGTGTCGGCGACGGCCACGAGCAGGGTACCCAGCGCGGCCGTGAGCATGGCCACCGCCTCGCGGTCGGCCAGGATGTCGACCGCCGTCCGCTGACCGGGGCCCAGGGGCAGCCGGATCGAGGCCGCCTCGACGACGTCGGCCGACATCGTGCGCAGCGTCTCGATCAGCGAGGCGTGGGCGATGTGGGCCCGCGTCGTCGCGTTGACGACCGCCACGGGCAGGCCCGGAACGTCGGGTCCGCTGACCAGCCAGTCGAGCGCGTTCTTCAGCGCGCCGGGAACGCCGTGGGCGTACTCGGGGCTGCAGATGACCAGCGCATCGGTCGCCGCGACCGCCGCACGCCACTGCGCCACCGCCGGCGGCGGGGTCGCGCCCTCCCCGTCGAGGTCCGGATTGAACGCCGGCAGTTCGGCAAGGCCGTCGAAGCGGGTGACGCGGACGTCCGCCGGCGCCAGCGCCGCCAGGGCATCGAGCACGGCGCCGTTCGACGACACTGCGCGCAGGCTGCCGGACACGGCCAGCACACGGACGTCACGCGTCACGCCGGACGTGAGGTCGCGCGGCAGGCCTAGTCCCCTGGAACCGTGATGACTGGGACAAGTCCCGGAGCGCGGCGCCCGGATCGCCAGGCGCGAGGAGCGAGCATATCGGCCATATGTGAGCGACGAGCAACGCCGCGAGGCGGGATGCCCCGCCCGGGAATTGTCCTAGAAATCACGGTTCCAGGGGACTAGCGTCATCTCGGCGTCAGGTTACACTCTCGCCGTGGAACAGGTGGCGATTCTCGTGACCGCGCCGACGGGACCGGGTGTCCTGCACCAGCTGACGGGGGTGATCGCCCGCCACGGGGGCGACATCTCGAGCGTCGAGATCCTGAGCGATCTCGACGGACAGAGCCGCACCTATCTCGAGATCAGCGCGCCAGCGACGACGCCGTTGGTCGAGGAGCTGCGCGGGCTGCCGATCGTCCGCGCCCTCGAAGTCGCAGCGACGCTCAAGCACATCTACGGCAAGCGGATCATCATCATGGGCGGCGGCGCGCAGGTCGGCCAGGTCGCCATCGGCGCCATCTCCGAGGCCGATCGCCACAACATCCGTGGCGAGAAGATCTCGGTCGACACCATCCCGCTGGTCGGCGAGCAGGCCCTGGCGGAGGCCGTTCGCGCCGTTTCCCGTCTGCCGCGGGCCCGGGCCCTGGTCCTCGCCGGCTCACTGATGGGCGGCGAGATCGAGACGGCGGTCCGCGAGGTGCGCGCGCAAGGCCTGCTCGTGATCAGCCTGAACATGGCCGGCAGCGTGCCCGACGCGGCCGACCTCGTCGTCACCGATCCGGTGCAGGCCGGGGTGATGGCGGTGATGGCGGTCGCCGAGACGGCGCGGTTCACGGTCGAGCGCCTGAAGCGTCGCGTGTTCTAATTTTTGGCGGGCCGGCCTTTGAGCGTGCGGGCTGCTATTCGCGGCGCTGGGCGCGCCGCGGCGCCCGCACGCGGCCGGCGGTAGTTGGCGGCGCGTTTCTGGCCGTCAGTCGTCCGACCGGCCCGGACGGTCGTCGTCATCGACGTGCGCCTCGAGCACCGATTTCAGCGCGCGGGCCTCTTCGACGAAGCGTGCCGTGGTGACCGGCCGGGCGAGGCGCAGTGGCGGCGGCGCCAGCGTCGCCACGTAGAGCTCCGGGAAGACGCGGTCCTGCGTCTCGTAATGGTGGATCGAGAAGAGCCCGGCGCCGATCGCGAAGAGCAGGGTCATTACGGCGGCGAGGACGCGCGGCCGCCCTGGCAGGATGCGGCCGATGTGCGCCGCGATGGTCGACCAGCCGATGGCCGACTCCACGATCGGAACGACGCGGCTCGGCCACGCCCACCCCGACGCGAACGCGAACACCGGCAGTACCAGCGCCGCCGCGCTCATCGCCAGCGTGGCGACCAGCACGACGCGAGCGTGCCCCCAGAAGTCGAATCGATGGCGGATCAGCTTCGAGCCGACCGACCAGAACCCGGCCCAGATGGCCAGCGCGATCGGCGCGCCGATGAGCGCCGGCAGATAGTCGATGACGCGGCCACCGGGGTCGACGCCCAGCCACTGCTCGGCCGCGTTCCAGACCGAGAACACCAGCATCAGCAGCAGGACGGTGCGGGCGCGGACCGACGCCTCGGGGACCCAGGCGCGCTCCGGCGCCACGGCGTCCGCGTTGCGGCGGACGCGCAGCCGGGTGGCGCCGATCTGGACGACGTCGCCGGCGGCGAGAGGGGTTCGCTCACCCGCGGGCACCCGCCGGTTCTTCAGCCACGCGCCGTTGACGGTGTCGCCGACGACGAGCTGCAGCACGCCGTCCTGCTCGCCGAGCGTCGCGTGCCGCGCCGCGACGAACGGATCGTCGAGGACCACGTCGCAGGCCACCGCGCGGCCGATCGTGACCGGCCAGCGGCGGATCGGGATGGTGACCCGGGCCCGGCCGTCGCGGTCGAGCACGTCGACGACGGCGAGGGGCCCGTCGGGCGTCCCGTCCGGGATCAAGGCGCCGTCGGGGTTCGGGTCCACCGGAAGCCCTCCAGGTAGTGCGCGGCGAGCGCGAGCGCGTTGTCGAAGCTGACGCCCTGGGCGTCGAAGCGGCCCTGGACGCCTTGCTGCGGGGCGTCCACCGTGGCGACGAG
>JANOIR010000591.1:0-3655 GCA_031407765.1 Vicinamibacteraceae bacterium | reverse complement strand
GACCAGGTAGCCGGCCTTTTCGAGCGACGACACGTGCGCGGCCGCGAACCCGAAGCGGCCCGATCGATAGGACACCGGCCGCGCGCCGACCGCGTCCTCGATGGCCTGCGTCAGCGCCTCGAGCTGCGCGTCGAAGCGCTCCGGCGTGAGGTCGAGGGCGTAGAGGTGCCGCTTCAGATCGTCCGGCGTCGCCGGCGGCGTCTCCCAGGCGTGGTGATGGGCGCCGACCTCACAGGTGTGCGACGCGTGCAGCGCGCGCAGCACGTCGGCCGATCGCGGATCCTTCGCCACCGGCCAGGTCACCACGTAGGTCGGCCGGACGCCGTGGCGGCGGAAGCGCTCGTGCAGGGCCGGCAGCGCGTAGAGGTTCTCGAAGGTCGGGCGCTGGCGCGCCGCGAGCGACCACTGATCGTCGCTCTCGGTGTCGATGCCGACGAGGAGACTGAGCTTGCCTTCCGCCTTCGCCCGCTCGGGCTTCGGCGCGACAAGGCCCGTCATCTGTCCTGGTCCGAGTCGCCCAGCGTGATGTGCCACTGGTCGGTCTTGGTGTAGAAGTCCGGCGGCGGCGCCAGGGCGTTCAGCTTGATCACGAACTGCAGCGAGGACGCCGCCTGCGCGTAGCCCTCGGTTTTCAGGATCTTGCGGAATCCGGCGTGCTGGCAGAAGCCGCGGATCTTGTCCGAGTCTTCGGCCCGCGCCTCGCGATCGACCCAACGCAGCAGCGACACCAGCGCGTCGGTGTCGTCGGGATCGACCAGGAAGTCGACCAGCAGCGTGACCTTGCCGCGCGGCTCACGGGTGTGGCGGTAGACGACGTAGCCCTGCGCCTCGCCGTCGCGATAGATCGCGGCGATGGCGTAGCGCACGTGCGGCGGCGACACGAACTTCCACTGCAGGTAGGCGGCGTCGCGGCGGACGGCGACGTCGAAGCGCGGCGCCAGCCGGGCCCACAGCCGATCGAAGGAGGCGTCGAAGCGCCGGATCAGACGGACCTCGCCGGAGAGCGGCTTCTGCCGCGCCACGAACTTCACGTAGGGCAGCGTCACCGCCGACACCAGGCGGTTCAGCACCATCGGCCACTCGGCGCGGCGGAAGGCGCGCCGGGTCAGCGGCTTCACCAGGTAGGGCACCGGGCCGACCTCGGGCCAGCGCAGCTTCTGGAACAGGCGGTGCGACGACGGCGAGAGCCCGAGGCCGAGCGACGCGCCGACGTGACGATCCCAGGTGCTGAACAGCAGCTCGCCGAGGCCCTGGCGCTGCCGCTCGGGCGCGACCATCACGTCCATGCCCCACGAGCCGACGACGTCCTGGCCCTTCACCGACAGCGCGACCGGCATGGTCGCGTACTGGCCGATGATGGACGGGCCTTCGCGGGCGATCCAGATCAGCGGATCGGTGCCCGGGCTCTGCGGGTTGAGGCGGTACTGCCAGTCCCAGCGCAGCCGGCTGGCTTCGGCCGCATCAGGGCCGAACACGCGCCGGTAGAGCGCATCGATCGCGTCGCGATCCTCGTACCTGAACCGGTCGATCACCATCGGGGCTGACGCTAACGGAGGACGTACTCCATGTTACCAATGACCACGTCCTGCGTCAGCGCGCTCTCGCGCAGCCAGGCCGGAATCGGGCCGGGCAGGCGGCGGAAGGTGCCGGTCAGGTGCAGGTGCTCGCGCGCGATCGAGAAGCCGGCGCGGGCGATCTGGGCGCGCAGGCGCCGGACCCGGACGAGCTCGAGCAGGTCGTCCGATTTGGCGATCCCTTGCCGGGCCAGCTTGATGAAGGAGTTCTGGTCGACCTGCTCGCGGAGCGTCCACGGCGCGTGCCGGGACAGCGCCCGGAACGTGCCAAAGGCGAGGCGGCGACCGATCAGCAGATGCAGCGGGATCGGGACCCTGAGCCGCGGCAGGTGAGCGCCGGCAAACGACAGATAGGGCGCCGTCGACAGGTACATCCAGCCGCCCGGCTTGAGCACGCGGCGGGCCTGGACCAGGTAGGCGTCGGCATCGGCGACGTGCTCGATGACCGCGTGCGAGAGCACGGCGTCGAAGCTGCCCGCCGCGAACGGGAGGCGGGTCCCGTCGGCCTGCAGGAAGTCGAGGTTGGCCAGGCTCTTCTCGCCGGCGAGGCGCGTCCCGGCGTCGCGGAAGCGATCGATCAGGTCGATCGCCACGACCGACCTGGTCTCCTCGGCGAACGAGAGCGGCATCCCGCCGCCACCGCAGCCCATGTCGAGGACCCGACCCTCGAGGCGCACACCGGACTGGTCGAGGAACGCGAAGACCTTAGCGCTGCGGTGGTACTCGAAGAGCGCGTAGTCGTACTCCGAGCGGAAGCGCAGGTCGGCGTGGGCCTTGATGGCGGCTGAGTCGATCCGTCTCACGGGGCTTGGGTCAGCGGGCCGGCCGGCGGGCCCTTGGCGATGAGCGCCGCACGATCCCGGCCCGACGTGGTTTCGGCCACGTCGAAGGTCCAGACCGTCCGGTGTTCGGGATAGGCCGCGAGGACGTCGAGGATGACCGGGCCTTCGTAGCCCGTCCGCGGCGCCACGTAGGTCAAGAGCCATGCTACATCGTTCCGCGCGAGCCGGTCGTCGTAATTGCCGAACTGGCGGCCGATGAAGATGGGGCGGATCCGGTTCTCGAGCGCGAGGCCATTGGCCAGCTTGCCGTGGACCAGCGTCCCCGGCGGCAGGCGCCGTCCCAGCTCACGCGATGCCTCGAGGTTCAGGTAGGTGCGGCCGGCCGCGAACTGGACGAACTGGCCGAGCCCGCCGGCGCCGAGGATCGCGACGACGACCACCGCGGCCGCGGGCGTCCACGGACGGCGGGCGGCGGTCACGAGCCGCCGCCGGAACACCCAGGCCGTCGCGCTGGCGGCGACTGCCAGGGCCGCGCCGCCGCGGACCGCGGGCCGCACGTCGTAGAGGAAGGCGAGCCGTACGAGCGAGCCGGCGACGACATACGCGGCGTAGAGCGCCAGCGGGACGAAGAGCAGCCGCTGCCAGGCGCGCAGCGGATCCAGCCAGGCCGGGACGATCGCGCGATCGCCGGCGATGGCCAGCGCGCCGAGCGCCGTGAACGCCGGGATCAGGAACACGAAGCGGCGCTCGTTGCCGACGTCGTGCAGCAGCAGCTCCAGCACGCCGACGCCGATCCAGAGCACGAGGAGCTGCTCGGCCGGCGGCCGCCGGAACCAGTCGAGCGCGCGCGTTACGAACGCCGCCAGGCCGAGCGCGACGACGATCCACATCCGCGACAGCACGTCGTGCAGCACCGGGAACCACGACAGGCGGTTGAGCAGCGACTGGGCGTCGTAGGACGGCTTGCGCGTCACGGACATCTGCCAGTTGTAGAACCGGTACTCGCTCCACTGCGGGCCGACGAACAGCGCCAGCGCGACGAGGCCGGCGACGGCGAGCCCGGCCAGCGTCCACAGACCGGCGGCGCGGCGGCGATCCCCGGCCCGATCCCCAGCCCCGTTGCCGGCCGCACCCGGCAGCGCGATCGCCACGAGCGCCGTGAGCCCGATGGCGCCGACGAAGAACACCGCCGCCGCCTTGACGAAGTAGGCGGCGATCGCGGCGACGCCGGCGGCCACGCCCCACGCCGGCCGCTCCTGCGCCTTGGCGAAGGCCCACCAGCTCACGACGATGAAGGCC
>JANOIR010000568.1:0-16069 GCA_031407765.1 Vicinamibacteraceae bacterium | reverse complement strand
CCGCCGCCACGTTGTCACCCCGCAGCGCCGCGAGGCTCTCGTCGCTCGACGCGTTGTCGATGACGATGATGTCGCAGGCGACCGCCGGCGCGGCGGCGACGATGCCGGCGACGCACCGCCGGAGCAGATCCCCGGCGTTCCAATTGACGATGACGATCGACAGATCCAGCGCTACCGTGACACCCGGGGCCTCAGCCATGCCGATGTCATCGTTCAACCGGTCGGCTCCGCCCGGTCCGCTCGAGTCCGAACCGCGGCGGCTGCGTCGACGCACGCGGGCCGCAGGATCCGGTCGTATAACTGCCGGTAGGCGGGGCACGCACGCGACGTCACCGAGAACTCGGTTTCGGCGACCGCGCGCCAGCGATCGCGGTTGTCATGCACCGCCAGCGCCCGGAGGCGATCCGCCGCGGCGTGATAGGCCGCGGGCGAATGCCCGGCCACGATCGCGCCGGCGCCCGTTCGCGCGAGGAGATCGTCGACGTCGCCGATGCCGGTGTTGGCGGCGAACGGAAGGCCGCAGGCCAGATACTCCGCGACCTTGGTGGGCGACGAGGCGCGGCCCGACAGGGACGGACGGCTGCGGACGAACGAAATGGCGGCATCGGCCGCCGACAGATACGCGGGCATCTGCGCGTGCGCCGCCCAGACCACGGCGTAGTCCGATGCCGGTACGCCGCGCGCGACGAGCCGGCTCTCGGCTGTCCCGGGCCAGTGATTGACCAGCGCGAGAAAGAACAGGCCGGGCCACCGATCGCGGGCCGCCTGGTAGAAATCGAGCATCTGCTCGAGGAGATACCGCGTCCCGATCGATCCCGCATAGACGAGGACCGGGCGAACCCCGATCCCGAGCTGCTCGCGGATGCGCGCGCGGCCCGCCGCGTCGAACGCGAAGTGATCGAGGTCGACGCAGGTGGGAATGACGCTCCACGGGGGTGCCGTCGCGCGGTCCTTCAGGCCGTCGAATTCCTGGAGCGCCGGCCGGATGGCGTTCGTCAGCGTCACGATCCCGTCGGCATCGTGGAGGATCGACCGCTCGACGCGCTTGGTAAGGCGGAAGTGGAGGCCGCGCACGTCCCAGTGGCCCGCGTCGGCAGCTTCCTCCGCCTGGAGGCCGCGGATGTCGAACAGGAACCCGACGGCCGTGCACTTCTTGACGGCCAGGGCTATCGCCGCCGGCACGTAGCCGCGTGCGTGCAGCAGATCGAACGGCTGCCGGCGGTGCTCACGAAGAATGCGAATCGCGCCGTGGGCGATGTCGAGCGTCGTCGCCGGCAGCGAGGGGCGCTTGTGATACCGCAGCCGGATCCACCGGACGCCGCACGCTGCGAGGCGCCGCTCGACGTCGCTCGTGTCGCGGGCGTCCTCGTCGACGGACCGCACACGCTTCTCGAACGACAGCACCGCCATGTCGAACGTGTCGGCGAGCCCGCAGACGTAAGGCAGGATCTGCGTCCGTCCCAGCGGCTCGATCAGCGCGTTGTACGAAACGAAGAGCACTCGCGGTCGGATCGGAGGCCGAATCATGCGAGCCAGCTCACGCCACGACAGCATACACGCGGGCTCGGAGATCCGCACGGGCGCCCGTTAGGCCGCGCCCCGCGTTGTGCGATACGTTCTACCCGTGTGTGGCATCGCCGGCAAGGTGACGTTCGGGGACGGGGAGCCTGTCGCCGCGACGTTGCTGGCCCGGATGGCGCAGGCCCTGCGGCATCGCGGCCCGGACGCTGCGGGATGCTGGACCGGCGGGCGAGCCGGGCTGGTCGGCACGCGCCTGGCGGTCTTGGATCTGTCGGCGCGCGGGCGGCAGCCGATGGCGTCCGAGGATGGCCGGTTCCGGATCGTGTTCAACGGCGAGATCTACAACTTCCGGCAGCTGCGGGCGGAGCTGGAGCAGAAAGGACACCGCTTTCGATCCGCGACCGACACGGAGGCGATTCTTCGCCTCTACCAGGAGTCGGGCCAGGACTGTCTCGCCCGCCTCCGCGGGATGTTCGCCTTCGCGATCTGGGACGCCGTCGAGGAGACGCTCTTTCTCGCGCGCGATCGGATGGGGAAAAAGCCGTTGTACTACTGGCGCGGGCCTCGCGAGTTCCTGTTCGCGTCCGAGGCGAAGGCGATGCTGTGCGATCCCGCCGTGCCGCGGCGGCCCGATCCGATCGCCCTGGATCACGTCGTCACCTATGGGTACGTGCCACCGGACGGCTCCGCCTTTCAAGACCTCCGGAAGGTGCCTCCCGCGCATTGCCTCCGCCTCCGGGATCGTGACGTGTCCGTGCAGCGGTACTGGCAGCTGCGGTACGAGCCGAAGTACCCGCGCAGTGCCGCCGAGGCCGTCGAGGAACTGACGCCGCTGCTCGAGCAGGCGGTCGGGCGGCGAATGATCGCCGACGTTCCGATCGGCGCGATGCTCAGCGGCGGCATCGACTCGAGTTCGGTCGTGGCGCTCATGCGGCGGCAGACGTCGGGTCCGCTGCGGACGTTCTCGGTCGGCTTCGAGTCGCGCGCCTTCAACGAGCTCCCGTACGCGCGCAAGGTCGCGGCGGCGTTCGAGACCGAGCACCGCGAGCTGATCGTGGGACCGGAGCATGGCGATCTGCTGCCGCGGCTGGTCTGGCATTACAACGAGCCGTTCGCGGACACCTCCGCGCTGCCGACGTTCGCACTCGGCCGTCTCGCCCGCGAGTCGGTCACCGTGGCGCTCAGCGGCGACGGGGGCGACGAGGTCTTTCTCGGGTATCCGCGCTATCGCCGGCTGCATGTCGCGCGGGCGCTGGATCGCCTGCCGCGCGGCATCCGGCGTGCCGCGCCCGCGGCGATCGCCGCATGGCCAGACGTCGGCGCCTCGTCCGTGACGAGCCGGCTGCGCCGGCAGTCCGAGGATCTGAGGCTCGACCGATGGGATCGGTACGAGCGGTGGATGTCGTACTTCGACCGCCAACAGCGGCGCGCGCTCTACGCGCCCGACTTCGCGGATCGCGTGGCGGCCGGGAGCGCGGGCGACAGGCTCCGCGCGGCGCTGGAGGCCTCGTCGGCGGCCGATCCGGTGGAAGCGGCGGCGGACGCCGACATGCAGCTCTATCTTCCCGAGGATCTGCTCGTCAAGATGGACATCGCCAGCATGGCCTGGTCGCTCGAGCTCCGGTCGCCGCTGCTCGACCAGGACCTCGTCGAATTCGCGGCGCGGCTGCCGCGCCCGCTCAAGCTGCGCGGACTGACGCTCAAGCCACTCCTCCGGCGCGTCATGGCCGGCGTCCTGCCGGAGGCAATCCTGCGCCGCAGGAAGATGGGATTCGGGGTGCCGATGGCCGGCTGGCTCCGCCACGAGTGGCGCGATCTGGTGCACGACACCTTGTTCAGCACCCGCGCGCGCGAGCGCGGCTACTTCATCCCCGGCGCCGTGCGGCGGTTCGTCGACGACCACACCGCCGGCCGCGCCACGCACACCAACCGGATCTGGAACCTCCTGATGATCGAGCTGTGGCATCGCACGTTCATCGACCCGCCCGCGCCGGGGCCCACCCCGCCATGCGCGTGACTTATGCCGAGGCGAGCGAGACGGCGGCCGCCGTGGCCGGCAGGATTCAGGACGTCGACGTCGTGCTCGACCTGGGACCGGGCATCCGTCCCCAGTCCTTCGTCAAGCCGTCCGTCCACATCTGCGTGGATGCGCACCGCCCGTACCTCGAACGGCTGAAGCGCGAATCCGTGGACGACCCGCGCTACGTGCTGATCAACGCGTCATGGGACCAGGTCATCGGGATGCTGCCCGACAAATCGGTCGACACGGTGTTCGCGCTCGATTTCATCGAGCACCTGGAGAAGCAGGAGGGCCTGCGCATGCTCGGCGAGGCCGCGCGGGTCGCGCGCCGGCAGATCGTCGTGTACACGCCGCATGGCTTCTTCCCGCAGTCCTACGACGATCGGCGCAAGCCGGACCGCTGGGGCATGGACGGCGGGTACTGGCAGACGCACCGTTCGGGCTGGGCCCCTGAAGACTTCGGCGAGGAGTGGGACGTGGTGATCGGCCGAGACTACATCCTGCTCGACCAGGACAACAGGCCGATGGATCGACCGATGGCCGCCCTGTGGGCGTTCCGTACGCTCGGTCCGGCCTCCGGGCGGCGGTCTCTCGTCCTCGAGGACCCGTCCGCGTGGGTGTATTTCAAGGGGCTGCTCGAGCGCGGACTTCCGCGCGCGGTTCACGTCCGTCTGCAATCCGCGTGGGGGGTCGTCCTGCGCACGGCCGGACGCGTGTGAGGTTCGCGCTCGTCTCGAACGTGCTGCCGCCCGGCGATTCGTCCCATGCGGCGGTCATCTACCGGCTGCTGCGCGATCTGGATACCCGCCACTACTGCCTGCTGTCGTCGGGCAGCGCCGCCAACGGCCGCTCCGCCGATCCGGGTGGGCTGGCGGGCACGCGCTACTCCCTGCCGCCGACGCCGCGGCTGACGCGCGGCTATCGTTTCGGACTGCGGTGGTGGCGGGAACGCGTGAACTTCGGCGTGGGCGTCACCGCGCGCGCCAGGACGATCGCGCGCATTCTTCGTCAGGAGGCCTGCGATGCCGTGGTCGTGTGTACAGGCGGCTACGAGATTCTGGATTTTCCGTCCGCGTTTCTCGCGAGCCGCCTGACAGGCGTGCGCTTCTACGCGTACCTGCTCGATCAGTACGGCCAGATGGTTGCGACCGTCACCGGAGAACATCTCTTCGCACGCCTCGAGCCGCTGCTGTTGCGGCGCGCGGCGGCGGTGATCGCGCCCAACGAGTTCCTGCGTGACGAGGTGCGCCGCCGCCATCACGTCGAGGCGGTGGTGATCCACAACCCGTGCGACCTGGCGGAGTATGCCGGTCCGGCGCACGCCGGCGCCGCCGACATCGGCATCGCGCGGGCGGATGTGAGACGGATTGTCTACACGGGCTCCGTCGGACCGCTGCAGTACGAGGCCTTTCGCAACCTGCTGGAGGGAATGGCGGCGCTGGGCCGGCGCGATCTCACGCTGCATCTCTATACGGCGCAATCGCCGTCGCGGCTGGAGAGCGAAGGGATCCGCGGCCCGGTCGTCGTTCATCCGCCGCAGCCTCTCGCCGCCATGCCCGCCGTGCAGCAGCAGGCCGACGTGCTGTTTCTCCCTCTCGGGTTGCATACGTATGATCCCGAGATCGTCAGAACGGCGGCGCCGGGCAAGATAGGGGAGTACCTGGCGGCCGGCCGTCCCATCCTCGTCCATGCGCCGCCTCATTCCTTCCTCGCCAGCTATTTCCGCGACCATCAGTGCGGGGTCGTCATCGACCGCCGCGATCCGGCCCAGCTGGCCGCGGCGCTCGAGTCGCTCCTGAGCGATCCGGCGCTCAGAGCGCAGCTCAGAGCCCGCGCCTGGGAGCGAGCGCACACTGACTTCGACGTCAGGACCGCGCAGCGGCAGTTCGCGCGCGCGATCGGATTGGAGACTACGCCACCAGATCCTTGATCGCGCTGCGCACGCCGCTGCCGTAGTCGTGATAGCGCCGGCTGGCGAGCTCTCGAATGACGAGCGGCAGCCGGTCGAGGCGACGGCGGGGCAGATTGGCCCGCGTCTCGAAATGGCGGAGGATCGTCCCGATTCGGCCGGCGGCCGCGACGCCGTCGCCTCCGGCGCGTCCGGCGGCCAGCCGTTCCTGGAGCGCGCTCAGCGACGCGATGTACATCGAATAGGTGTTGACGTGCGCGGCCGAGGCGATCGGCCCGAGCCGCCGCGCCTCGAACGCCGCGGGCGTTCCGATTTGCTGCGCGCCGTGCTGACGGTAGGCGACCAGGGGCTCGTCGACACACGTGACGCCGGCGACCGCGGCGATCGCCAGCGAGATCCAGCCGTCGTGAATCATCGGCGCGATTCCCTCAGGCGTGGGCAGCACCAACCCGCGGAACGTCGACCGGAACGCCATCGTCGCGCCGGTGACGAGGCGTCCCGGCACGAGCGCCGTCAGTGCGCCTCGGGACTCCCAGACGCGCCGCCGCCGGTGGTCGAACCCGATGCGGGCCCAGAGCCGCGCGCCGATCGGGCTCAACGCGGCGTCGACGAGATCCGCGTCCGAGAACACCAGCCCTGTCCTCGGGTTCTCGTCGAACCGCCGTCCGAGCACGCTCAGCTTGTCGGAACGCCAGACGTCGTCCTGATCGCACAGGGCGATGAGATCGCCGGTGCAGGCGGCGATGGCGCGGTCGAAGTTGCGTGTGGATCCGAGTCGTTCGGCGTTCCGCTCGAACCGCACTGGAAACGGGGCGCGCGCGGCGAACGCCTGCACCACGGCGGCCGTGCCGTCCGCCGACGCATCGTCGCAGACGAGGAGCTCGTCGGGAGGGCGGCTTTGGGCGGCGAGGCTCGCGAGCTGATCGGGCAGGTAGGCCGCACCATCGCACGTGCACAACGCGACCGAGAACGTCGTGGCCATCTAGGCTGCGCCGTAGCGAAAGCGCTTCGACCACTGCTGCGCCGGCCGTTCGACCAGGACGTACAGCACGTACGCCGACGTGAGACACACGGCCAGCGTGAAGAAGAGGACCAGTATGCGCGCCACGTCACTCTCGGCCTTCAGGTATTTCATGCCGACGACACTGAGCGTGTAGTGAGCGACCGGCCAGTGCAGCAGGTAGAGGGAGTACGAGATCCGTGCGAAGAACCCCGACACGATCGAGCGCCGCGGATTCGCGAGGATGACGGCAACCGCCACAAAGCCCGCGAGACTTGGCGCGAGGCCAAGCGTCGCGACGCTCGTCACGCCGGTCAGGACCAGCAAGGGCACGAATTCGGCGGTGCGGATGAGCCCGATGTGAAACTGAAAGGTCACGATGCCGAGCAGAAACAGACACAGAAGGCTCGGGATGGACTGCGCCCACGGTGGCGCTGTCGAAAACAGGACCGACCCCGACGCGACGCTGCTCGTGGCCATCGCACCAAGCGCCGCCAGCCTGACGCCCCGGCGCCGCGCCACGACGAGAGGGAACACGAGGCCCATCAAGAGGTAGTACTGCATCTCGATCGCCAGCGTCCAGAAGCTGGGATTCAGCCACGCGTAGCGGGTGAAGGTATTCAGGTAGCCGAGGTGAAGCAGCACCCGCCCCCACCCGATGGGCTCATCCTCGATCTGGACGGGGCGACCCGACTTCAGGCTGGAGACATACGCCAGGGCAAGAATCAGCGCCATGGCCGCCAGGTACGGCGGATCGAGCCTGACGATCCGTCTCGCGAGATACCCGAAGCAATCACGGAGGCGATATCGCGCCCGGTAGAGCGAGTACGGAATCACGAAGCCCGAGATGACGAAGAAGACCTCTACGCCAAGCCAGCCGAAATCGCCGGTCTCGCACAACAACGCGTACCCCTGCCGATCCGGGACGTTGTAGCGGAAGCGCGTGAGGTGAAACCAGCAGACCGCCAGCGAGGCGAGCCCCCGCAGCACATCCAGTCCTTCGATTCGCTCGCGCGCCTCGGCCATCCGCGCTCACAGGTCCGGTAGCGGCGCGGGCGCGGTCCACGTCGAGCCGACGCGAACTAGGCCGTGCAGATCTTCGCGTCCCTCCGGCGCCCCGTCGCGCGTCCACACGACCTCGAACGGCATCGCTCCCGGCACGTGGTCGAGGACGCGTTGCCCGCTCCGCGCGATCGGGGTGACCACGTACCGTCCGGGATTCAGGATGTTCTGGTCGATGCCGCAGTGCAGCCGGTACGCACCTGGCTCGATCCGCGCGAGGCGGCCGAGCGTCCCGCCGCTCGGACACTCGCACACGCGCACGCCTTCTGGCGTCTCGATCGCCACGCTCAGCTCCACGTCGGTCACCGCCGTCTCGACTCGCAGGTCGATCTGGAGGTCGATGCGGCGGCCGGCGGCTACGATGGCCTGATTGCGGGTCGCGCACAGGACGAGGCGATGGAACCGCAGCCCGCCGTAGCCGTGGCGGAGATGGATCGCCGACACGTCCACCTGGTTGGCGCCGGATTCCCTTGGGCGCGCCAGATAGCGATTGATGCAGGCGTCCACGTCGCCGTCCATGACGAGGCGTCCCTCGTCGAGGAGCAGCACGCGGTGGCACAGGCCGCGCACGGCGGCCATGTTGTGGCTGACGAACAGGATCGTCCGTCCCTGCCGGGCGGCATCTCCCATCTTGCCCAGGCACTTCCGCTGGAACGCGGCGTCGCCGACGGCGAGCACCTCGTCGATGATCAAGATCTCGGGCTCGAGATGGGCGGCGACGCTGAAGGCGAGCCGCATGGTCATGCCGCTCGAGTAGTGCTTGACGGGCGTGTCGAGAAACGCCGCCACCTCGGCGAAGGCGACGATGTCGTCGAACTTGCGGGTGATTTCCTCGCGCCGCATCCCGAGTACCGCGCCGCTCAGAAAGATGTTGTCCCGTCCCGTCAGCTCGGCGTGAAACCCGGTGCCGACCTCCAGCAGGGAGCCGACGCGGCCGTACATATCGACTTCCCCTTCGGTCGGGTCGGTGATGCGCGACAGCACCTTCAGCAGGGTGGACTTGCCGGCGCCGTTCCGGCCGATCACGCCGACCACTTCTCCCGGCGCGACGTCGACCGTAACGTCGCGCAGCGCCCAGAACGTCCGATCGCCGCCGGCTGATCCGCGCCTGAACGGCCCGCTGAGCGCGCGCATGATCGACTCGCGCAGCGTGTGGTAGGCCGTGCGCTGGGCCCCGATGCGGTATTGCTTGCCGAGGCCGCGCACCGAGATGATCGGGGCCATGGCCGGGCTCAGACGATGTCGGCGAACGAGCGCTCGACGCGGCGGAACGTGACAGCCGCGGCCGCGAGCAGGAGGAGCGTCGCGCCGCCGCTGATCCAGAGGAGGGGGAGATCGATCGGGAGTCCGAGCAGCGACGCGCGTAACGCTTCGATCGGCGCCGCGACCGGGTTCGCCGCCGCCACCCATTGCCACCGCGGCGGCAGGCGATCGGTCGAATAGAAGACAGGCGACGCGAAGAGGGAGAGCTGGATGAGGAAAGGGAGCGCGAAGCGGACGTCACGGTACTTCACGTTGACGGCTGCGATCCAGACCCCGGCGCCCAGTGCCACGACCGTCGCGAGCGCGACGGCCAGCGGCAGCCAGAGGAGATGCCACCCCGGGGCCACGCCGTAGAACGCCATCAGCGGCACGAGCATCGTGAGCCCCAGCAGCAGGTCGACCAGGTACGACAGGACGGCGGCCAGCGGGATGAGGACGCGCGGAAAGTACACCTTGGTGAGGATGTGCGCGCTGCCCACGAGACTGTGCGCGGCGTGCGTGGTGGCGCTGGAGAAGAACGTCCACGGGACGAGTGCCGCGTAGGCGAACAGCGGATACGGCACCTGGCTCGATTGCAGCACGGACATGCGCGAGAAGAGGACGGTGAACAGCAGCATCATCAAGAGCGGCTGCAGGAGGGCCCACACGATGCCGAGCGCGGTCTGCGCATAGCGGACCTTCAGATCGCGCCAGATCAGCAGATACAGCAGCTCGCGGCTCGCCCAGAGTGCCCGCGGATCGAGAGCTGTCCACCCGCGACCGGGACGGATGCGAATGTGCACGGGCAAGGCAGAGACAGCATAGTATACGGGCGCCATCACGCCGTGGGACGTCCGGCGTCGCGCAGCAGCCATTCGAGCGTGCCCGCCGCGGTCGCCGCATCGAGCAGCGCCAGCAGCGGCACGAGACGCACGAGATCGGCCGCACCCTGCACGAGGCCGCGGCCATCGCCTTCCCGGTTCGCGTACAGCGCCTTGGCGGCGCGCACGGTCAACAGCAGGGCCCACAGCAGCGCGCCGCCCAGCGCGCCGGCGAGCGGCGTCCACAGGCTGAGCGCGATCGCACCGGCGGTGACGACCGCGTAGCGGCGCAGCACCGGCGCCTGCCACTCGCTGAAGAGACCCGCCCGCATGTTGTGCCTGGCATACGTGCGGAAGCGGCGCCACGCGGCGCCCACGGTGACGGGCGGCCGCCAGCGCACGTGCCGGCCCCGCGCCCGGGCTACGCGGCCGCTCGCGAAGAGGCGGGTCAGAAAGAGCCGGTCCTCCGCCGAGCGCAGGTCCTCGCGAAACGGGCCGACGCGATCCCACGCGGCGCGCCGGAGCAGCAGTGAGACGACCACGGGTGGACGCATGGCGCCGCTGGCCAGACCTTCCGTCGGCGCGGACAGCAGCGCCAGACAGCGCTCGAATCGCGAGGCGACGTCCAGGTCCCAGTCGCCCGCGATCGCGTCGGCTTCCGGGTTGGCCGCGGCCGCGCGAGACAGCGTGTCGAGCCACGCCGGTGCGAGGCGGACGCCGGCGTCGGTGAAGGCCAGCCAGTCACCCTGCGCCGCCGCCACGCCCGCATTGCGCGCGCGCCCGGGATACGCGGGCCCCGCCTCCACCACCCGAACCGGTAGCGTCCGGGCCAGCGCGTGCGACGAAATCAGGCCGGCGGTGCCGTCGCGCGATCCAGCGTCGACGAACACGATCTCGTCCGGCCGCCGCGATTGCGCGAGCAGATCGTCCAGCGTGCGGCCGATCGTCCCGGCTTCGTCGCGGACCGGAATGACGAGGCTGATGCTCATCCGCCGGAGAGCAGGCGCTCGAGATGCCGTCCGAGCCGCCGGAGATCCACGTGCAGATCCGCCGTGTGGGCGGGCGCGCCGGGATCGAGCGATGCGCAGGTCTGGTAAGCGTAGGTCAGTTCCAGCGCCGACGCCATCGTGAAATAGCAGTTGCTGACGCCGTCGCCCTCGTGACGCAGTTCCAGCACGTGACTGCCCGGACGCATGAAGAGCATGTTCGTCAGTCCGGCGCCGTGGCTCGAGACCAGATAGCGCGACGCGGACGCGGCGCGCACCTGCTCGTCGAACGGGCACGACTCGGCATGGAGAATCCGAAAGCCGAAGCGCCGCATCACGTCCAGGACGCCCGCTTCGTTCGACACCCTGCGCCGCCGCGCCGCACTGCGGCTGATGTACAAGCGATCCGCAGGGGCGTCTCCGACGCCGTACGTTGCGACGAGGAGCTGACGGACGCTGCGAATCACCTCGTCGTTGAAGTGGCCCGGCGGCGCGGCGTGCATCGGCACGAACAGCCGCCGGCATGCGAGGACCTCGCCCTCGTCCGCGTAGCGGACGCGGCCGACACCGAACGGCGCCAGCGACGGCTCCACGAACGGCAGGGCGCGGGCATAGTGCGGCAGCAGCAGCGTCCACTCCCGCACGTGCTGCCGCACCAGAAAGAGCCTCGGCAGCGTGTCGGCCAGCCAGTGAAAGTAGCCGGCGCTCCAGTTGTCGACGATCCAGAGCGCGTTCCCATCGATGCGCGTCGAGGTTCTCAGCAGGTAGTTGGCGAGCACGAAGCGCAGACGGCCCAGGCGCGTCCAGTCGTCGCGCAGGTGCGGGAACGCGAACGACTCGGGAAGGATCCGGCCTGCCTTGAAGAGGAGTCCGTCGGCGCTGATCCGCACGTCGCGCATCTCGATCAGGCGCGACTCCGGAAGGGTCCGCCGCACCTCGCGCTCGAACAGCCACAGATCGCCGGGCTCGAGGTTCACCGGCAGCTGACGCGTCGACACGCTTTCCGCGAGAAGCGTGGTGGATGAGTGCATACTGTCCGCGGACGACTGCCTCTGACTCATGCCGCCCACCGCGAAGCAGGCCGTCCGACGCATCTTCCGCCGGCTCGGCCTCGACGTCCGGTGGCACGTGCCCCATCCCGTTCACGCGCTGCCGACCCTGCTCGACCTCTACGCGGTCGACACGGTGTTCGACATCGGCGCCAACAGGGGTGATTCCGGTCAGTATCTCCGCAATCTCGGCTTCCGTGGAAGGATTGTTTCGTACGAGCCGGTGGCCGGCGTGTACCGGCAGCTCGCGGCGCGCGCCGCGAACGATCCTGACTGGGTGTGCGAGAACATTGCCGTCGGCGACGAGCCGGGCGAGCGGCGTCTCCACGTCTCCGGCGTGAACGGCATCTCGAGCTCGTTCCTCGCCAGCAACGGCCACATCGAGGCGCAGGAGCCGGACCTTCGCGTGGTCGGCACCGAAGTCGTGCGCGTCGAGACGCTGCGGTCGATCGTCGAGCGCTGCTATCCGCAGGGCAGCCGCCTCTTCCTGAAAATCGACGCGCAGGGCTACGAGCAGCGGATCCTCGAGAGCGCGGGATCGCAGCTCGAGAAGGTCGTGGGCATGCGAATCGAGCTGGCCCTCGTCAGGAGCTACGAGGGCGCGCCGCTCATCACCGACATGCTGCCCTACCTCGCCGGGCTGGGGTACCGGCTCTGCGCTATCGACGAAGCGTGGTCGAACCGGGTGACGCAGGAGATCTACGAGGTGGACGCCGTGCTGTTCCGCATCGATCGCGTCGCCAGGACGTAGCCGATATCGCCGTACACGTCGCTACATGGACCCCAGGGCGTGCTGACGGGGGTCGCGCCGGCGGTCTCGTGCGAGGCGCCCAGGCCGACGGCGACGCCGGCCAGGACGCGTTCGCGGGGCCTGTCCTCAGCCCCACCGTCGCCTGCCTACGCCGGCTTGGGCTGGGCGCCGGCGAGCACGGGCACGGGCTGACCGAGGGTCTGGGCGATGATGGCCAGCAGCTCCTCGTCCCGCCACGGTTTGTGGAAGAACGCCTTGGCGCCGGCCGCGAGCGCGCGTTCCTGGTTGGCACGGATGTCCCGGCCGGACACCACGATCACCGGAACCATGGCCAGGTACGTGTTGGCCTTGAGCCGCTCCATCACGAGGAAGCCGTCGCCGGCGGGCAGCCCGAGGTCGAGGATGATCAGGTCCGGCTGATGCTTGCGCGCTTCCCCGATCGCGGCTGACCCGTCGGCCGCGAAGAACGTGTCGTAGTCGTGCGCCTTGAGCAGCACGTGATAGCCAAGACGCACGTCGGCGTCGTCCTCGACAACCAGAATCTTCTTCTTGCTCATGTGATAACCAGCCTCTGAAACATTTCGAGTTAATCGTCAGACCACACGGGCAACGTGAATGAAAAGGTGCTGCCCCGCTGTGGCTGGCTCTGGACCCAGATGTCGCCCCGTTGGCGGGTCACCAGCTCCTTGCAGATATAGAGGCCCAGGCCCAGCCCTTTGCGGCTGGTCTGGGCGGACGATACGACCTGGTAGAGCCGTTCGAAAATCCTTCCGGTCATGTCCGGGCTGATACCGCAGCCGGTGTCGGAGATCTCGATCAGCACGAATCCGGAATCGGCCGGGAACAGCCGAACATGAACGCTGACCACGGCGCGGTCGGCACTGAACTTGATCGCGTTGTCGAGGAGGATGATCAGGACCTGCCGCACACGCGTGCGATCGGCGCGCACCGACGGCAGATCGGGCGGCAGATCGCTCGTGACCTTGACCCCCTTGGCCAGGGCCGTTCCCAGCAGCGTGTTGATGGCGTCGAACACGGCGTCGGGGAGCGAGACCTGCTCCGCGGCGATCGTGAGCTTGCCGCTTTCCAGGCGGGTGACTTCGAGCAGGTCGTCGATCATCGCCTGCAGCTGCTCGATGTTCCTCAGCACGATCTTCTGATACTCGCGCTGCTCGTGGTTCAGCTCGCCAGCCAGTCCGCCGAGGAGAATCGAGGTGAACTGCTTGATGGCGGTGAGCGGAGAACGCAGCTCGTGCGAGACGTGCGAGAGGAATTCATCCTTGAACGAGCTCTGTTCGGCGAGCGCGGTGTATTTGCCGTCGTCACGGGTCTTGAGGCTGGACAGGTTCCGCACCCGCGCGACCAGCTCGGCGCGATCCACCGGCTTGCTCAGAAATTCTTCGGCACCGGCGTCAAGCCCGTGCATCCGGGACGCATGATCGCTGAGCGCCGTGACCATGATCACGGGAATGTTCCTGGTCGCGATGTCACTCTTGATCCGGCTCGCCACCTGATACCCATCCATGCCCGGCATCATGACGTCGAGCAGGATCAGGTCCGGCGGGTGCTGCGCCACCATGGCCAGCGCCTCTTCGCCGCTCGAGGCGGTGAGCAGCACGAACCCCTCCGGCGTGAGCATGATCTCCAGCAGTTGGCGGTTGTGGCGCTCATCGTCCACGATGAGGATGCGTGGCGGGTGAGCCTCGATGTCAGCGATCGTAATCATGAGGGCCCCAGCACCGCGGCCACCGCGTCGAGAAGTTCCCTGTAGCGCATCGGCTTGGCGATGTAGCCGTCACAACCCGCGGCGCGAATCCGTTCCTCGTCACCTTTCATCGCGAGTGCCGTGAGCGCAATGATCGGGATGGTCCGAGTCGATTCGTCCCGCTTGAGCGAGGCCGTCGCTTCGAGCCCGTCCATGCCCGGGAGCTGGATGTCCATCAGAATCAGGCGCGGCCGTTCACCACGGGCCAGGGCGAGCCCGGTTTCCGCGTCGGTCGCGCGGAGCACGGTGTGCCCCGCCGACTCGAGGAGAAACGCCGCCAGCGTCATGTTGGCGATGTTGTCTTCGATGACCAGGATCGTCGCCATCTCAGACGGGCACCTGGCGGCCCGACATGGCCCGGCGGACTTCGACCACGAAGCGCGGGCCATTGAATTCGGTCTTTTCGATGATGGCGGCGACGTCGTCACTCAGCTTGGCCCGATCCTCGCTGGTGATTTCCTTGGCGGTCACCACGAGGATGGGGATGCGGGCCGTGGCCGGGAACTCCCTGAGCGCCTCGACGACGTCGAAGCCGGTGACGTCCGGCATCATCAGATCGAGCACGATGACGTCCGGCAGCTCGCGTCGCGCCATGTCGATGGCCTCACGGCCGCCGTAGGCGCGCAGTATGGTGCTCGCCAGTCCTGCCACGCCGGCGGCGACGATCTCCACGGCGTTGCGGTCGTCATCTACCACCAGAACCGAGAGCGACTCGCCATGCCCGCGAGGGCACACGCCCAGATCCACCAGCGCGTCGTAGAGCTCCCGTCGGGAGATGGGTTTCTGCATGACGGCGGCGGCGCCGAGCGCGAACCCCTTGTTGCTGTCCGCCGCAATCGAGATGATGACGACCGGCACGCGCTGCAGGTCCGGAATCTGCTTGATCCGGCTGAGGAACTCCCAGCCATCCATCTTCGGCAGCCGGATGTCCAGGGTGATCAGGGCGAGGGGCTGCTGCACCGCGGCCGTCAGCCCGGCCTCCGCGGACGCCGCGTGCAGCACGGTGAAGCCCTCCATCTCGAGCTGCAGACGAATCAGGTTGGCCGAGTTGAAGTCCCCTTCCACGACCAGCGCGACACGCTCGCCCCTCGCCGCTCCAGTCACGGCGTGCGGCAGCGTGTTGACGATCGGGCTCGGCTCTGGCTCCATTCCCCGGGCCGGCAGCCAGACGACGAAGCAGGCGCCCTCGCCAACGGTGCTCTCCACGGCCACCGTGCCGCCGTGCAGCTCGGCCAGGCTCTTCACCATCGCCAGGCCAAGTCCCGTACCTTCGAATTGGCGCGCCAGGCCACTGTCGATCTGACTGAAGGGCTTGAACAGGCGCTCCAGGCCGTCGTCGGAGATCCCGATCCCGTTGTCGGTCACCCGAACCTCGAGAAACGCCTCGAACCCACCGAGGGAAAGGGGAAAGCTCCGCGAGGCTTTCGACCCGGACAGCCGGCCGACCTGGTCAGGGGCGACGCGGCTGGCCCGCAGCGTCACCTGACCACCGGCCGTCGTGAATTTCACGGCGTTCGACAGCAGGTTGTAGACGATCTGCTTCACCTTGCGCGCGTCGACTTGAATCCACCCCAGGTCATCGGCGGCATCGAGGGTCAGGCGAATCTGGCGAGCCACGGCCTTCTCCCGGATGACGGACAGGCTGTTGGCGAACAACGCCGACACGTCGACCGGGTCGAGGTCGAGCGTCATCTTGCCGGCTTCGACCTTCGAGAGATCGAGAATGTCGTTGATGAGCGCCAGGAGATGATTGCCGCTGCTGAAGATGTCGCCGATGAATTTGCGCTGTCGCTCGGTCATCTGGCCGACGAGGCCGTCCCTGAGCACCTCGGAAAAGCCGATGATGGCATTGAGCGGCGTCCGCAGCTCGTGCGACATGTTGGCGAGGAATTCGGATTTCATCCGGCTGGCGGCCACCAGCTCGATGTTATTGAGCTGCAGCG
>JANOIR010000559.1:0-4729 GCA_031407765.1 Vicinamibacteraceae bacterium | reverse complement strand
AAGGAGACGCTGGCCAGGGCCGTGGCCGGCCTGCCGCGCGTGCAGCGCGAGGTCGTCTCGCTGCTGAAGTACGAGGACCTGTCGGTGCGCGACGTCGCCCGGCGGATGGGGATGAGCGAGGCGGCGGTGAAGGCCTCGGCGCATCGCGGCTACAAGCTGCTCAGGAGGACCGTTGGGCTCACCGACGTCGAACACCGACCAGCTGATTGAGCGGCTCGTCGCGGACGCTTCGCCGGTCCGCCGCCTGATCGATCCGCGCCGCCGGGCGGCGCTGTGGGTCGCGCTCGCGCTGGTCTGCGTCGCCCTGGGCGTCGCCTACGTCGGCGTCCGCTCGGACATCGGCGGTGCGCTGACGTTCGTGCCGTTCCTGCTCCGCATCGCGCTCCTGGCGGCGACGATGTGGCTGTCGGTCGTCGCGGCGCTGCGGCTGGCCGTGCCGGGCGCCGACCCGCGTGCGTGGACACGCTGGTGGCCGCTCGTGCTGCTCGGCGCCGTGATCGCGGTGACGGCGGGAGAGCTCGTCGTCGTGTCGCTGGTCGGCGACGCCGGCCGCCCGATGCAGGCCTGGCGCTGCGTCCGCAAGCTGACCTTCGTCGGTGCCGTGCCGGTGGTCGCGGCCATGTTCCTGATCCGCCGCGCCGCGCCGCTCGATCCGGTATGGACGGCGCTGCTGTCGCTGGTCGCTGCGGGCGCCGCCGGCGCCTTGACGTCCGAGCTGGCCTGCCCGATCAGTCTGCCGATGCACGTTATGCTCTGGCACCTGCTCCCGATCGCGGTTTACGCCGCCCTCGGTGCCGCTGCGGTTTGGCTCGTCGGCCGCTTCCGCTGCTAGCCGGCACTCGTTGCGGTGGGCGCCGACGCCAACAGCCGACGGGCCGCCGGCCCGTGGTATGATGATTCATCATACGCAATGGCCAAGACCAAGGTGGCGTTGACGATCGACAGCGGACTCCTCGACCGGGTCGACGCCCTGGTTGTGCGACAGCGATTCCGCAACCGGAGCCAGGCCATCGAGGCTGCTCTGGCCGAGAAGCTCGCCCGGCTGGCGCGCACCCGCCTCGCGGAGGAATGCGCGAAGCTCGATCCGCGTGAAGAGCGGCATTTGGCGGACGAGGGCCTGGCCGCTTCGAGCGACACGTGGCCAGAATACTGAGAGGCGAGATTCGCTGGGCGGACCTCAATCCCGTCCGCGGCCATGAGCAGGCTGGGCAACGGCCGGTGCTGATCCTGAGCCACGACGTCTTCAACGAGCGGTCGGGGACCGTCATTGCGATGGCCCTCACCAGCCAGGAGCCTCGCGCGGGCTACCCGCTCACGCTGGAGCTGACCTCGGCGCAGCTGCCGAAGCGCTCCTGGGTCAAGACCAGCCAGATCCGAACCCTGTCGACGGAGCGCATCGGCAAGCGCCTCGGAAGGGTTTCGGATGAAGAGCTGGCGCAGTCCCTCGAAGGCCTGCTCGAAATCGTGAGTTGACCTAAAACCCGACCCGCAGCTCGCCGACGATCTGCCGGCGCATCACGTCGCCGAAGACGTGCTGCAGGATTTCCTCGTCGAACAGGTTGGTGATCTTCAGCGACGTCACCAGCCGATCGCCGCGCCACTTGTAGCCGACCGTCGCGGACGTGATCGTGTACGCGTCGGTCGGGCCGTGGAAGCGCGAGTCGAGCACGTCCTGCCAGTACGCGGAGCTGGCGTAGCTCACGCCGGCGTTGCCCAGCCATTTGGGACCGTTGTAGCCGGCGCCGATGTTGAAGTGGTGCTGCGACGGCAGGTTCAGCTCGGAGATGTCGAAGCCTTCCGGCTCCGGCTCCGGCTGGTACGAGTAGTTCACGTAGGCGGTGAGGTCGTCCCTGACCAGGCCTTCCACGCCGAGCTCGACGCCCTTCTGCCGCACACTGCCCAGGTTCAAGTAGCTGAAGGTCGACGGCAGGCCGTTGCCGGGACCGAAGCGGCCCGACTGCAGGATCAGCTCCAGAGCGAGCGGCGAGATCGGCCAGCCGGGCGGCGGGTTGGTGGCGCGAAACGATCCGGTCTGCGTGAAGAAGATCGAGTTGTCGGTGTCGTTGACGTAGAACGCCGCGCTGACCGTGGCGCGATTGGCGAGGATCCCTGTGTAGCCGATCTCGTAGGCGGTCAGCTTCTCTTCCTTGAGATCCTCGTTGCCGATCGCGCGCACCGGGAAGACGAACTGGCGGCCGGCGAGCGCCGGGTTGAGCGCGCCCAGATCGAGCACGTTGGCCAGCGTCACGTCGAGGTAGTTGTTGACGTGCGACGGCGCCCGATAGGCCCGGTTGAACGAGGCGCGCACCGTCTGCGACGGCGCCGGCTTGTACATGAAGGTGATCCGCGGCGAGAACACGGCGCCGCTGATCGACGAGAACTTGTCGACGCGGGCGCCGATCACGGCGCGGAAGTGATCCGTCAGGAAGATCTCGTCCTGGCCGTAGACGCCGACTTCGGTGCGTGAATCGCCGCGCGGCGCCAGCGACAGATCGAACATGTTGTAGCGGACGTTGCCGCCGAAGCTGACGACATGGCGGTTGCTGAAGGTGCGGACGTCGCTCGCCTCGACATCGAAGGTCGTGTTCGTGAACGCGAACGGGAGGAACACGCCCTGCGCGTCGCGCGAGAGCCGGTTGGTGGCGTCGCCGTCGAGATGATTCACGAAGGCATTGACCCGCGTGCCGCCGCGGCTGAAGTTGACCTTGCCGTAGCCGAGGAACGTGCCGCGATCGATGTCGAACGGGCCGATGCCGGTGTGGATCATCCCTTCGGTGCCGGCGAAGCCGCCGGCGAACACCAGCTTCTTTACCTTGTCCGGGAAGTCGTAGTCGACCCGGACATCCAGCTTCGGCTGGCTGGTCCCAGTGTTCTGGTAGTCCGGATACGGCGTGTTGGTGGCGTTCGGGATCAGCCCGCTCGGCCGGCCGAGCGCGTTCTGGCTCGAGAAGCCGGCGGTGATCTTGTAGGCCAGCGTGTCGGACGGTGCGGCGGCGTGGCCGCCAGAGATCGAGAACAGCGATCCATTCGATCGCTCGACGCCGCTGGCGTCGCGGCCGAACGTGCCGACGCTGACGAGCAGGCTCGACCCGATCAGTTCGCGCGGCGACTTGGTGATGACGTTGACGACGCCGGTCAGCGCGTTGGCGCCCCACACCGCGGAGGCCGGACCGCGGATCACTTCGATCTGCTTGATCTCGGAGGGATTGACCGGCAGGAAGTCCCAGGCGACGAAGCCGAAGAAGTCCTGATAGATCGAGCGCCCGTCGATCAGCGCGAGCTGCGAGGTCGAGAGCGTGCCGCTCGCCGAGCGGGACACGAGATTGATGTCCCGCGCCGACGTTTGCGTCACGTTCATGCCCGGCACGGCCCGGAGCAGGTCGGCATAGCTCGCCGACGGCGACGAGGCGATCGTCTGCGCCGAGATCAAACTCACCGTGGCGGGCGCGTTCACCAGTTTCTGCTCGACACGGGACGCCGTGACGACGACCTGGTCCTCGTATTTTGGCGGCTCCGTCTGCTGGTCGGGCGGGGGCGTCTGGTCGGGCGGCCTGGAATCGGCGGGCTGGGCAGGCGGAGCCGCGGCTCCGGCCGGTTGTTGAGCGACAGCCTTCGCCGGAACCGCCAGCGCAAGGCACAGCAGCAGAGGAGCGACCAGTCGGGGCATACGTGCCCTCACCATAAGCGCTTCACACGGTCTCGACAAGCGCAACTTATGAGCTCAGCCGTGTAGGATGCAGCCGATGATTCGTCTCGCCCGCGCGCACGACCTGCCGTTCCGATTGTCCTGGCGCCTGCGGCGCTGGGCCGCCGCGCGTGACGCGGCGCCGTGGATCGCCGGCGGGCTCGAGCGGCCGGATCGCAAGCAGCGCTACTCACGATCGGTCGACGTGCGCGGCTGGGTGTCGGCCCCGGCGGACCGCCGCGTCGCCGTCGACGTGCTGGTCGGAGACAGCAGGCTGCAGCGGCTGCCGTTGACACCGACCCCGAGCGCCCCGACGCCGGCCGGGCACATCCGCGCCAGCTTCGATGCGGTGATCCCGCTCGAACGCCTGCCGTCGCGAGCCTGGCTGCGCGTCGTCGCCAGCGCCGAGAACGATCCGACCGCGTCGCGCGTCCTCGGCATCACCCAGCTGGTGCGGGCCCGGCCCGGAGACAAGCTGCCGCAGCGCGCCGCCTACGGCGCGGTGTGGGACGCGGTCGCGACGACGCTGTCCGACGCGCAGTTCTCGGTCGCCGGTACGACCGACGCCGCGGCCCTGCTCGAGAGCGGGCGCAGCACCGCCGACGACGTCGCGCGCGAGACAGGGCTGCAGCCGACCGACACCGTCCTCGAGATCGGCTGCGGCGTCGGCCGCGTCGGTGCCAGCCTGGCGCCGCGCTGCGCGCGGTGGATCGGCGCCGATGTGTCGGCCGAGATGCTGCGCCACGCGCGAAGCGCGCTCTCCGGCCAGGCCAACGTCGCGCTCGTGCACCTGAACGGCGTCGACCTCGCCGGCGTCGACGACGCCAGCGTCGACGTGGCCTACTGCACCGGCGTGTTCATGCATCTCGACGAGTGGGAGCGCTATCGCTACCTGGCCGAGGCGTTCCGCGTGCTGCGGCCGGGCGGCCGCGTCTACGTCGACAACATCAACCTGCTGTCGCCCGACGGCTGGACGATCTTCACGCAGACGATGCGCATGGATCCGCTGGCGCGGCCGGTCAACGTCAGCAAGACGTCGACGCC
>JANOIR010000551.1:0-51158 GCA_031407765.1 Vicinamibacteraceae bacterium | reverse complement strand
TCTACTACAAGGGCAATCCCGGCAGCGTCGCCGCGCACGGCGACGACATCGCGATACCGTCGTATGGGCCGGACGTGCTGGACATCGAGTTCGAGCTGGCCCTGGTGATCGGGCGGGGTGGCATCGACATTCCCGTCGATCGCGCCCGCGACCACATCTTCGGCTACATGGTCTACAACGACTTCAGCGAGCGCACGATTCAGGCGCGCGAGATGTCGGTGGGCCTCGGCCCGGCCAAGGGCAAGGACTTTCGCGGGGGCCACGTGTTCGGGCCCGCGTTGGTGACGGCGGACGAGGTGCCTGATGTCTACAATCTCCGCATGGTCGCCCGCGTCAACGGCGACGTCTGGTGCGACACCCACTCCGGCACGATTCACTGGACCTTCGAGCAGATGATCGCGCACGCGTCGCAGGACGAGTACCTGCGGCCCGGCGAGATCCTCGGCTCGGGAACCGTCGGCGGCGGCTCCGGCGCCGAGCGCGGCACGCTGCTGCGCCGGGGCGATGTCGTCGAGCTCGAGGTCGAGCGGCTCGGCACGCTGCGCAACCGCGTCGTGTGACGATGAGACTCGCGGGCAAGGTAGCGCTCGTCACCGGTGCGGCCCGCGGTATCGGCCGCGGCATCGCGGAAGTGTTCGCGCGCGAGGGCGCCGACGTCGCCGTCAACGATTTCGGCGACCTGGGCGAGGCCGAGACTGCCGCCGACGTCGTCCGGTCGCATGGGCGGCGCGCCATCACCGTGCAGGCCGACGTCTCGAGTCGGGCCCACGTCGAGCCGATGTTCGACCGCGTCTGGGCCGAGCTCGGTCCGGTCGACATCCTGGTCAACAACGCCGGCATCGAGACCGTCGTGCCGTTCCTCGACCTCACCGACGATCAGTGGACACGGGTCGTCGACGTCGATCTGCGCGGGGCCTGGCTCTGCTCGCAGGTCTTCTGCCGCCGCGCGGTGGCGGAGAGACGCCCGGGCAGCATCATCCACATCGGCTCGATTCAGGCGGCGAAGGTCTTGCCCGGCCGCACGCACTACGCGCCGGCGAAGCTGGGGCTCGAAGCGTTGACCCGCAACATGTCCGCCGAGGTCGCCGCGCTGGGCATCCGCGTCAACTGCATCCATCCCGGGCTGATCGACACGCCGATGACGGCGTGGGTGATGCAGGACGCCGAGGTCCGTAGCGCGGTCCTCGGGCAGATCTCGCTCGGGCGCGCCGGTCATCCCCACGAGATCGGGCGTGTCGCGGCCTTCATCGCCTCGAACGAGGCGAGTTACCTCACCGGGCAGTCGCTCATCGTCGACGGCGGCTGGCAGGGCAAGTAACGCGCGGCCGCGCTGACCCACGACCACGGCAGGGCCAGGGGTGTGGCGCGCTGTGGTAAGTTCCCGTCTTCGGTTGCAGGGAGGTCTGCAGATGACGGGTGTGAGAAGTGCCCTCGCCGTTGCCGTGGTGTGGCTGGCCGCTGCGATCCCGGCCGCGGCCCAGGATCTGTTCGATCTGCAGAAAGTCGCCGACGGCGTCTATGCGGCGCTGGCCAGGCCGCGCACCCCGATCAACTGCAACGCCGCGGTCGTGCTGCTCGGCGATGGCGTCCTGGTGGTCGATACCCACTCGCGCCCGTCCAGCGCCAAGGCGCTGATTGCGCAGATCAGGAGCGTCAGCGATCAGCCGGTGCGCTTCGCGGTCAACACCCACTTCCATTGGGATCACGCCCAAGGCAACCACGCCTACCCGGTCGCGTTCCCGAAGCAGGTCGCGATCGTCGCCTCTGAGGCCACCCGAGAGAACCTGCGCACCTTGGGCGGGGAGCGGCTGAAGGATCAGCTCGCCAGCACGCCGCGTCAGATCGCCGCGCTCGAGGCACAACTGGGCAAGGCGTCCGACGCCGCCGCGCGGGCGCGGCTGTCGGACGAAATCGCGCAGCAGAAGGACTACCTGCAGGAGATCAAGAGCCTCGAGCTCACGCTGCCGGACCTCACCTTCGACAGGTCGCTCATCGTCCATCGCGGCGATCGCCGCGTTGTGTTGCTCTTCCTCGGACGCGGTCACACCAACGGCGACATCGTCGCGTGGCTGCCGAAGGAGCGGGTCGTCGCGACCGGCGACCTGCTGCACGGCTGGATGCCGTACATGGGGGATTCGCATCCGCCCGAATGGGTGGCAACCCTCGACGCGCTCGAGAAGCTCGAGTTCGACCACATCATCGGCGGCCACGGCACGGTCAAGCCGCGAGCCCACCTGACGTTCTTTCGCAACTACCTCGCCGACCTCGTCGCCGCCGTCCGGGCGGCGCGGAGCCGAGGCGAGACGCTGGCCCAGGCGACCGCGTCGGTGACGGCGTCGCTGAAGCCGAAGTACGACGCCGGCATGAACGGCGAGTTCGCCGGCTCCGTTGGTGCCAACATCGAGAAGGTCTACAAGGACCTCGAAGCCAACAAGTATTGACCCGAGTCGACATCCCATGCGCTGTGCCCATCGAAGCCGTACCCTCCTCCTCGGACTCGCCGCGGTCCTGACCGTCCTCGCCCTCGTCGTGCCGCTGGTGGCGCAATCCGGCGCCGGCGGCGCCGGGACACTGGTGTTCATCGGCACCTACACCAGTCCGGCGAGCAAAGGGATCTACGTGTCGCGCCTCGATCCGTCGACGGGCGCACTCTCGACGCCAGTACTGGCGGCCGAGGGACGCAATCCCAGTTTCCTCGCGGCGAGCGCGGACGGCCGCTTCCTCTACGCCGTCAACGAAGTCGATGCCGTGGACGGCAAGCCAGGCGGCGCGGTCACCGGGTACGGCATCGACAAGGCCGCGGGCACGCTGACGCTGTTGAATTCGCAGTCGACGGTGGGCGGCGGGCCGGCCCACGTCAGCGTCGCCGGCCGGATGGTGTTTGCGGCCAACTACGGCGGCGGCAGCATCGCGGCCTATCCGACGGCGGCCGACGGCACCCTGAAGCCGGCGTCGACCTTCGTGCAGCACAAGGGTTCGAGCGTGAACCCGGACCGCCAGAAGGGACCGCACGCGCACGCCGTCACGCCGGATCCGTCGGGCCGCTTCCTCTACGTCGCAGACCTCGGGCTCGATCAGGTGCTTGTCTACCGCATCGACGCCGCCGCCGGCACGATCGCCCCGGCGACGCCGCCCTTTGCCGCCGTGGCGCCGGCGGGCTCCGGGCCGCGGCACCTCGCCATCGCCCGCGACGGCCGTCGAGCCTACGTCATCAACGAGATGGTGTGCACGATGACGGTGTTCGACCGGGCCGCGTCAACCGGCGCGCTGACACCGGTCCAGACCGTCAGCACGCTGCCGGCGGGCCAGGCGGTGGAGAAGGGCTTCAGCACCGCCGAGGTGCTGCTGCACCCGTCGGGCCGCTACCTCTATGGATCGAACCGCGGCCACGACACCCTCGTGGTCTACGCCGTGGATGCGTCGACCGGCAAGCTCACGCTGCTGCAACACGTGCCGACCGGGGGCAAGGCCCCGCGCGCGTTCAACATCGATCCGAGCGGGACGTTTCTCGTCGCCGGCAACCAGAACAGCGATCAGGTCGTGGTCTTCAAGATCGATCCGGCGAAAGGCACGCTGACCGCGACCGGCCACACGATCTCGGTCGGCAAGCCGGTCAGCGTCGAGTTCGTGCGCTGACGGAGTGACGGAGCTGACGACTCCGGAGTCGTCAGGCTACGGCTCGTTACTGGCGGCGACGACCGCCGCTTCCTCCGCGATCGTGACCAGCGTCCACTTCACCGGCTGGATGGTGTCGAAGGCGATGATGTGCGGCGGTCCGAGGCGATCGGTCTCGAGGAAGCCGACGTCGTTCTTGGCGATGGCGGCGGCAATCTCGGAGGCCGGCAGCAGCTTGTGGAGGGCGCCGCCGCCCCGTCCGCCGGCGGCGGAGTGGGACGCCAGGAGCTGGCCGTCCTCGGCCAGGAGCAGCGTCACCTTGGCGTTGGGGACGGGCCGCGCCGTGACGAGGTTGGCGAGGGCGTGATCGAGGGCGACGACCAGGCCCGCGGCGCCGAGCCGGCGCCCGCTGTCGCCGAGGATCGGGGCGCTCAAGGCCAGCTCCTGGTCGCCGTCGGCGTCGTGGTTGACGAGCGCCCAGTGGAAGTCGCGGCCGTCCTGCGCGGCGTGATACCACTCCGTCGTTCGCATGTCCGGCGCGGTGCGTTCGAGCGCGGCGGCCGGCACCGTGAACTTGAGGCCGCTCTCGAAGCCGACCCGCAGCTCGTGCAGGCCGGTGTCGACGCCGTCGATGGCGTGGCCGTGAGCGGCGGCGCTGCCGCGCCCTAGGTGCGCGCGCACGGCGCCGAGGACGCGGGAGACCGAGGCCTGCACGGTGACGACGCGCCGGGCCTCGGCTTCGACCAGCGCGCGCGAGACGCCTGGCGCCGTATCGAAACCGATGGTCGCATCGCGCGAGGCGCCGTCCCACAGGATCGCGCCGCTCGACGGGCTGCCGTACTCGAAGGCATGACCGATCGCCGACACCGCCATGTCGAGCGCGTCGTGCAGCTCGAACAGGCTGACCTGCAAACGGTCGCCCTGCTCGCTGACGTCGGCGACCAGGCGCTCGATCTGGCGATCGCGCCGCGCCTGCGCCTCGAGGGCGCGCTCCTGCCGCCAGAGCAACGCCGTGGCGCCGGCCAGACTGGCGACGATCAGCCCGAGCAGCGTCAGCGCCGCGGCCTGGCGGTGGCGGCCCAGCGTGCGCACGGCGCGCTGCCAGGCTGAATCCGGTCGCGCATGTACCGCATCGCCGCGCCCGAAGCGCCGCAGATCGTCGGCGAGGTCGCCGACCGAGGCGTAGCGATCCGCGGGCGTACGCGCCGACGCCTTGGCGATGATCGCCCCGAGCTCGCTGGGAATCGCGTCCCCGAAGGCGTGCACCAGCGGCTCGCGCGCGCCGCTGCTGGCCTGCTGCAGCACGTCGGCCAGCGTCTTGCCGCCGAGCGGCCTCTTGAGTGCGACCAGCTCGAAGAGGATCAGCCCGAGCGCACATTGATCGCTCTTGGCGTCGAGGTCGGCGTGACGTCCCTGCGCCTGTTCCGGCGACATGTAGAGCGGGGTGCCGACGATGGCGCCGAACGCCGTCTCACCGTGGCTGGCGTCGAGGCTCACCTCGGCGCGGCTGATCGAGCCGGTGCGGGCCGCGCTCACCGCGGTGGCCGCGGCGCCGCCCGTGCTCGCGGCCGGGGCCGGCGTCGGCGCCGCGTCGGTGACCGCGGGCTGGGTCATCAGGCGGCAGATGCCCCAGTCCATGACGTAGACCTCGTTGTGCCGGCCGACCATCAGGTTGGCCGGCTTGAGGTCGCGATGGACGACGCCGCGCTCGTGCGCGTAGGCGATGGCGTCGCAGACCTTGAGGAAGTGTTCGAGACGGGCCGGAAGGGCGTGGTCCTCGTCCGGTTTGGCGTCCTTCTCGTAGGTCGCCTTGATGTCGGCGATCAGCTGCCCGAAGGTCTGGCCTTCGACCAGCTTCATCGCATAGGCCGGCCGGCCGCCGGAGGAGACCTCCAAGCTGTAGACCGGCACGATGTGCGGGTGATCGAGCTGGGCGGTGACCTGCACTTCGCGGACGAAGCGCGAGCGGGCGGAGCGGTCGTGCGCGACCTCGAGTGAGAGCTCCTTCAAGGCCACCCGGCGGAGCAGCTCGACGTCCCGGGCGACGTGAACGGTGCCCATGCCGCCGCGGCCGGCCAGCGATTCGAGCACGTAGCGGACGTTGGCCGGGACCTCCACCGGCGCCGCGGGCGCCCCCGCGGACGGCGTACCCGGCACGGCCGTGGCATCACCTGTGGTTGGCGCGGGCCGGACGCGGCGGGCCGGAGCGCCCGGGTCGAGCAGGGTGGCCGCGTCGGCGGCGTCGAGGACCGTGGCGGCGCGGTCGTCGGTCTCGAAGGCCGCGACGCGGTCGTCGACGAAGACGGTGGCGTCGCCCGCCATGCCTGCGGCTGCGCCCGGCAGCACGTCGAGGCGGGTTGGCGCGCCGGCGGCGTCCTCCAGCAGGGTCGGCGGCAGGATGGTCTGGTCTTCGGACGGGGGGCCACTCATCGGAGCAGCCTCCGGGCGCCGGCCGGTTGTGGCATGGCTCGCATGATACGCCGACCAGCCGCGGCTACCTGGCGTCCTAGCATCAGGGGCCGCGTGCCCGAGAGCTTGCCCCGAGAGATTGCAAGGAGAGGAACAGTCAGCCATGGTCGATCCCCGCACTTCCCAGGTTCTCCCGTCCCCGGTTCACGCGTCCGCTGCGCCCGCGCGCCGCGTCCGCACCGGCGTGGCCGTCGCCGTCGCTGCGACCGCCATGACCGTCGGCGGCGCGGCGTGGCCGGCCTTGTTCGGCGCCGACCAGGCGCCGGCGGCGCGCGCCACGCTTCAGGCGGCCAGCCCCGCGCTGGTGCACGGCGGGCCGGTCGCGACGTCCTACGCCGATCTCGTCCAGACGGTCTCGCCGGCGGTCGTCGCCGTCCGATCGTCCCGCATGGTCCAGCAGACCTCGCTCGGTGCCGACAACCCCTTCCGCCGCTTCTTCGGTGACGACGAGGCGACGGGACCGCGGCGCGAGGCGGGTCTCGGATCGGGCGTCGTCGTCACCCAGGACGGCTACCTCCTGACCAACAACCATGTCGTCGCCGGCGCCGAGCGCGTCACCGTCGAGTTCGTCGATGGCCGCACGCTGTCGGCCAAGGTCGTGGGCACCGATCCGCCGACCGATCTGGCGGTGCTGAAGGTCGCCGGCACCGGGTTCAAGACGCTGCCGCTGGCCGACTCCGGCCTGGTCCGCGTCGGCGACGTCGTCCTTGCCATCGGTCATCCGCTCGGCCTCGGTCAGACGGTGACGATGGGGATCATCAGCGCCAAGGATCGCTCGACCGGCGCGGTGCGCGGCGGCTACGAGGACTTCCTCCAGACGGACGCGCCGATCAATCGCGGCAACTCGGGGGGCGCGCTGGTCAACCTGCGCGGCGAGCTGGTCGGGATCAACTCGCAGATCCTCTCGCCCACCGGCGGCAACATCGGCATCGGCTTCGCGATCCCGTCGACGATGGCGCACGACGTGATGACGCAGCTGCTCGAGCGCGGCACCGTGCGCCGCGGCCTGCTCGGCGTCTATGTGCAGGGCATCAACGCCGACCTGGCGAAGAGCCTCGCCCTGACCGACGTGCGCGGGGCCATCGTGACCCAGGTCACCGAGGACAGCGCCGCCGAGCGCGCCGGCGTCGAGCAGGGTGACGTGATCCTTTCGCTCGACGGCAAGCCGATCGACTCGTCGAACGCGCTGCGCAACGCCGTCGCACGTCTGGCGCCCGGAACCAAGGTCAAGCTGGACGTCGTGCGCGACGGCGCCCGCCGGGCGTTGACCGTGGCGCTCGCGGAGCGGCCGGCCGGCGAGGGACGTGAGGGCGAGGACGAGGACGCGCCGGCGACGACGCGCAAGGCGCCGAAGCCGAGCGGCCGCTACGGCCTCGACGTCGAGCCGCTGACGGCCGACGTTGCGCGGCAGCTGCGCACCACCGCGCGTGCCGGTGTCGTGGTGGCGGCGGTCGATCCGGCGGGGCCGGCCAGCGAGGCCGGCATCGAGCCCGGCGACGTCATCGTCTCGGTGAACCGGACCAAGGTCGCCGACGGTGACGCGCTGAAAGCGGCACTCGACGGCACGCCCGCTGGTCGCCCGGCGCTCCTGCTGATCGATCGGCGCGGCCAGTCGACCTACGTGCCGCTCGGCCGACCGGCAGCGTAGCGGGCGGTGTGTTGACGGGCGGTCCGATCGGGGCCGCCCGGCTCCCCGCACGCGGGCGGTTGCGGCCCTGCTCGGCTTCGCATACGATCTCTCCCGCGGCGCGCTGGCTCCTTCGCGGACAGCGCGCCGCACGTATGATCGTCGCCCGTCGTTATGTCGTGTCCGGCCGCGTGCAAGGCGTTGGCTTCCGCTACTTCGTGCAGGACGCCGCCGTCCGCGAGGGTGTCTCCGGCTTCGTCCGCAACCGGCCCGATGGCCGGGTCGAGGCGCAGGTCGAAGGGGAGATCGAGGCCGTCACGCGCGTGGAGCGGGCCCTTGCCCAGGGCCCGCCGGGCGCTCATGTCGACGATCTCTCCGTCGAGCCCGCCGCGCCCTCCGGCCGCACCACCGGGTTCCGCATCACCACCTGACCGCGCCAGCCTCCCGTATCGCCATCCCATGGACCAGCTCAAAGCCAAGATCCGCAACATTCCCGATTTCCCGAAGCCGGGCATCCTCTTCTACGACATCACCACGCTGCTGCGGGACGGCGAGGCCTTCCGCCAGGCCATCGACGCCCTGGCATCCCCCTTCAAAGGGCGGGCGATCGAGGCCGTCGTCGGGATGGAGAGCCGCGGGTTCATCTTCGGCGCCGCCGTCGCGGACCGCCTGGGCATCGGCTTCATTCCGGTGCGCAAGCCTGGCAAGCTGCCCTCGAAGACCGTGAAGGTGACCTACGACCTGGAGTACGGGACGGACTGCCTCGAGATGCATTGCGACGCGGTCGAGCGGGGCACGCGGGTCGTGGTCATCGACGACCTGCTGGCGACCGGCGGTACCGCCAAGGCGACGGTGTCGCTGCTCCGCGGCCAGGGCGCCGAGGTGGTGGGCGTTTCCTTCCTGATCGAGCTCGTCGCGCTCGGCGGGCGGGCGCAGCTGGCCGGGGAGCAGGTCTCGGCGATCCTGCAGTACTGACCCATGATTCGAGAACGAGGCGCTCAGACGCTATACTGATCTGCTGAGCGCGTGTAGCTCAGGTGGATAGAGCGATCGCCTCCTAAGCGGTAGGTCCCCGGTTCGAGTCCGGGCACGCGCACCATTCCGCCGCCCGCGCCCAGGCGCGGCGGCGCGCCGAGCGCCGCGTGACGAATGGCGAGGACGGAGTCCGGAGCCATCGTCCGGTCGACGCGCGAGTGCGCGTCGGCAAATAGCAGGACCAGGCGCCCAATGGGCGGCCCGGGGCGGCTCCTGAGGGGAGCCGCCGCCAACAGAGATATGAACACTGCCGAACGTCATCGTCTGAAGGACAACGAGGTCGCCGAGGGGCTGCACCGCGCCGGCGAGCTGTGGGACACGAACAATCGGTTGATCATGCAGGTGATCGGCGTCGTCGCCGTCGTCGGGCTGATCGCTGCCGGTTACTGGTGGTGGGAGCATCGGCGCCTCGAACAGGCGTCGGCGCTGCTCGCCGAGGCGCGCTCGACGGCCAGCGCACCGGTGACCGCGCCGCCGGCAGCGGCGGTGCCGGGGCAGCCGGCGCTGGTCGTGCCGCCGCCCTCACCGGACGCGTTTCCGACCGAGGCGGCCCGGCGAGACGCCGCGCTGAAGAAGTTCGAGGCCGCTGCCGCCGCGTTCCCGTCGACGAGCGCCGGGCTCGAGGCGCGTCTGCACGTCGCCAGCCTCCTCGGCGAGAGCGGGCGAGTGGCCGACGCCGAGAAGCAGCTCGCGGAGCTCGTGCGGCTCGACGCCGATGGCCTGTACGGGCGGATGGCCCGGCTCGGGATCGCGACGATCCAGGTCGACTCGGGCCGGATCGAGCCGGCCATCGCGACGCTGTCGTCGCTGGCGCAGCGCACCGATCTCGAGATGCCGGTCGACGGCGTGCTGATGCAGCTCGGTCGCGCCTACGACAAGGGCGGCAAGACTGCCGACGCCATCCGTACGTTTACGCGGATCGGCGATGAATTTCCCGAATCGCCCTACGCCGGCGACGCGCGCACCGAGCTCGAGCGGCTGAAGGCCCGGCGCGCCAGCTAGTCTCCTCGGCTCCCGCCGCTGACGCGAGACCGCCGCGCGCGGCCCCCGCACGCGGACGGCGGCGGCTGCACGCTCACGCGCGGCTGCGCGGTCTCGCACGGCATCGTGCGGCGACTGCGGCGGCGTCGTCGACGCCGCTCGGGCCCCCTTCGCAAAGTGCCGATTGCCAGAGTGCGCCACCCCGCAGGTTTCGGGCGAGCGCGCCCGATGCCTCGCGCCTTCTCCGTCGTGCTCGCCGACGATCCGGTGTCCTCCGGCCGCCGCCTCCTGGCCGGCCTGAGCCGCTTCGATTTGGAGCCCGTCATCGCCCACGCCGTCAGCGCTGCCGACGCGATGGCACTGCTCGGCGTCGCGCCCTGCGACCTGCTGGTCGTCGGGGCGCTGCATCCGGACCATCTCGCCGATCGTCTGCTCGAGCGCGTCGGCCACGACGGCGCCGCGCCGCCGCTCGTCGTGGTGGTGCCCGGCGACACGCCGACCAACGCCATCGAGGTGCTGTACGCGCTGCGCGGCGGCGCCTGGGACTACGTCGGCGCCGAAGACGTCACCCGCTTTGCCGCCACCGTGGAGCGCGCGCTGGATCATGCGCTCAGCCGCCGCGCGATCCTGGGCGAGGACGCCGGCGAGCTGCAGGCGCGCCGGGCCCGCGACCAGGTTCGCCTCCAGGGCATGCAGAAGATGGAGGCGGTGGGCCGCCTCGCCGGCGGCATCGCCCACGACTTCAACAACATCGTCCAGGCGATCGGTGGCTACTCTGAAGTGCTGCAGGAGAGCCTCGCGCCCGACGATCCGCGCCGCGACACGCTCGACGAGATCCTGCACGCCGGCGAGCGGGCCGCGGCGTTGACGCGGCAGCTCCTCGCCTTCAGTCGCCAGCTGGTGATGCAGCCGCGCGTGCTCGACCTGAACGAAGTGGTGGTGACGATCGAGAGCCTGCTGCGGCGGGTGATCGGCGAGGACGTGACGCTGGTGGCGTGCCTCACGCCGGAGCTGTGGTCGGTGCGCGCCGATCCGGTACAACTCGAACAGGTGCTGATGAACCTGGTGGTCAACGCCCGCGACGCGATGCCGTCAGGCGGAACGATCACGATCGAGACCGAGAACGCGTCGCTCGATCCGTCGTCCGGCACCGACGCCTTCAGCGTCACGCGCGGCCCGTACGTGCGGTTGTCGGTGACCGACACCGGCCAGGGCATGCCCGCCGACGTGCGCGCCCGTGCCTTCGAGCCGTTCTTCACGACCAAGGAACTGGGCCGCGGAACCGGCCTCGGCCTGTCGACGGTGTACGGCATCGTCAAGCAGACCGGCGGCTACATCTGGGTCGATTCGGAGATGGGGCAGGGGACCTGCATCCGCATCTACCTGCCGCGCGACATGGCGGCGCCGCAGCGGCTCGAGCAGCGGCCGGCCACGCGCAGCGGCGCGCGGCGGGGCAGCGAGACGGTCCTCGTCGTCGAAGACGAGGAGGGCGTCCGCGAGCTGATGCAGGCCTGGCTCGAATCGCACGGCTACCGCGTGCTCACCGCCGGCAACGGGGTGGAAGCGCTGCGCCTCAGCGAGACCTTCGCCGGCCCGATCGATCTCGTGGTCGCCGACATGGTGATGCCGGCGATGGGCGGCCCGGCGCTCGTGCGCACGCTCAAGCCATTGCGCCCCGGCATGAAGGTGATGTTCATGTCGGGCTACGCCGACGCCATTCCCGGCGACCGGGATCTGCTCGACGAGCCGACGATGTTCCTGCAGAAGCCGTTCGCGCTCAGCGCCCTCGTGGACAAGGTCCGCGAGTCTCTCGATCAGCCACGCGTCGCCAGCTGAGCCAGTCGCCGCCCGCGTGACGGCGCCGCTGCGCGCCCAGCGCAGCGTGACGAATGGCGAGGACGAAGTCCGGAGCCATCGTCCGGTCGACGCGCGAAGGCGCGTCGGCAAATAGCAGCCGGCACGCCAGGAGGGCGGCCCGCGGCCGCGCGTGAGAGCGCGGCCGCAGACTAGGAGAGGACCTTGCGGGCGACGTCGTAGAGACCGGGCGCGCGGTCGTCGGCGTTGGCCAGCCAGGCTTCATCGAGGCCGAGGAACGTCGCCACGTGATCGTCGAGCAGGTTGCGGCCGTCCGACTCGCAGCCGAAGCCGTAGCGGTGCGCCAGCTGGTTGGCCGCGTAGCAGACCGCGGCTTCTTTTATGCGGGTGTGAGCCATCGTGTAGTCGTGATGGCAGGTCACCGGCTCGATCAGCGACTCGGGCAGCTTCCACCGCTTCAGCGTCAGGCCACCGAAAGCGGCGTGGCGATCGTCGACCGCCGACTTCACTTCATCGGGGGGCGCCGGCTTGCCGGTCTTGCGGGCATGGTCGTAGGCGAGCTTCAGGATGACCAGCTTGCCGATGTCGTGCATCAGCCCGCACATGAACGCCTCTTCGAGATCGACCTTGACCCGCTCGGCGAGGAGCCGGGCGACATACGCGGTACCGATGGCGTGATCGACCAGGTGCCGGCCCTGGTCGCCATAGATGCGTGGGTCGTGCATGCGCGACGCGAACGACACCGTCACGACGACGTTGCGCACAGCGACGGTGCCGAGCCGGACCATGGCTTCGAGCAGCGTCGTCGCCGGCTGGTAACCGGCGTAGGCCGCCGAGTTGCCGAGGCCGAGCACGCGCGAGGCCAGGACCTGATCCTTCGAGACGACCGGCGCGAGCGACATCACGGTGACGTCGGGATCGCTCACGAGCTCGATCACCTTGAGAGCGACCGCTGGCAGCATCGGGACCGCGGTCTCGTCGGTGTTGAGCCAGTCGAACGGTTTGGTCCCCCTCGGCGGCGGATGAATCACAGGCAGCATGGATCCCTCGTCCTAGAGCGCCACGGCGGCGCCAGGCGTGATGATGAGCTCGACGAACAGTTCGTGCGCGTCCATGGTAAACCCGACGAGGACACGATCCCCGGTGGTAATCGACTTGATGTAGAAATCGGATCCGACGGTCACAGTCGGGACGCTGATCGCCCAGGCGTCCTGGAACTGGGCCATCCGCGTGCGGAAAGAGCCGGCGATCATGTTGGTGACCTCGCCGAGCGCGTCGGGGACGCCGTCCTCGTCGACGGGCGTGCCGAGCATGGCCGTGGCAATGTCACGTGCGGCATCGAGCGTGGCGTGGAACGCGACCAGGCCGGTCGACGATCCGGCAAAGCCGACGCTGCCGACGATCTGGCTCTTCGGCCGGGTGGCGTGCCCCCACGTGGTGCCCTTCGCCACGACCTTCCGGAAGATCATGGTTTCGAACACGTCGGTCGTGGCCCCGACGAGGATGTCGATGGCAGAAGCGGTGGCGAGCGTCATGGAACCCTCGAAAGCCGGCTCAGGCGTGCGACGCGACGGCGTTGATTTTCTCTTTCAACGTCTCCGCGGTGAACGGCTTGACGACATAGTTGTTGACGCCGGCCTTGAGGGCCTCCGCGACGTCGGCATTGGCGGCGTTGGTCGTGACCATCAGCACCGGGATCGACTTGCCCTGCGGCGTCGCGCGCAGGTTGCGCACGAAGTCGATGCCGTTCATCTCGGGCATGTTCCAATCGGTGATGACGAGGTCGACCTGGCCGCCGCCGAGACGATCCAGACCTTCACGTCCGTTGCCAGCCTCGAGGAACGCCTCGTAGCCGAGCTTGGTGAGCGTGTTGATGATGATGCGGCGCATCGTGGACGAATCATCGACAATGAGGAAGCGCATTCCTGTCCCGTCCTAAGTGTAGAATCAGATATTTACGGCCGGTTCCGGGCCGAGCGATTATCCGGTTGTGTAATCGGCGTGGCGCCCGGCCAGCTTGAGTCTCCATGTTTTCCACCCAGCCATGACCGATCCTAGCGAGACCGGCCCTCCCGTCACGACGGACCGCGCGTTCTCCACCGCCGACCTCGCCTACATCAACCGCATGACCACGACCGGCATGGTTCTGCCGTCGGTTGCGCATGAGGTCAACAACTCGCTCCAGGTGATCGCCGGGATGGTCGAGATTCTCGGCCTGCGCGGCCAGTTGCCGCCCGAGGTCTCGGACAAGGTCCAGAAGATCGCCGTGCAGGCCACCAAGGCGGCCGGGCATCTGCGCGAGCTCGTCGCGTTCGCCCGCCGCGACGGCGTCAGCACCAAAGTCGAACTGAAGGCGGCGGTGGATCGGGCCGTGTCACTGCGGCGGTACTACATAACGCGTGCCCGCGTCGCCGTCACCATCGACGCGCCGGCCGACGGATCGCTGGTCGCCCAGGCCGACAGCCAGCACGTCATCCAGGTGCTCGTGAACCTGGTGATCAACGCGGAGGAGGCGGTCGCCAAGCAGGACGTCCGTACCATCCGGATCCGGTTGTGGCGCCATGGCGGGGCCGTGCACGTCGAATTCGTCGACTCGGGCGCGGGCTTCGATGCGGCGATCGAGCCCCGCGTGGGGCAGCCGTTCCTGACCAGCAAGGACGGGGGAGCGGCCGGGCTCGGTCTGGCCGTCGCCAAGCGTCTGCTCGAAGCTGACGGCGGCAGCCTCACGGTATCCGCCTCGCCGGCGGTGGTCACCGTCTCCTGGCCGCAGGCAGGCGGCTCCTGAGGGGAACCGCGACGAACAACAGAGTGGCCGCCCGCGACTAGCTGGCGGCCGGCAAATCGTCAGGAAGGTTGAGGCGATGCAGCTTGTCGATCAGCGTCGTGCGGCTGAGCTGGAGTAGCCGTGCGGCCTGGCGCTTGTTGCCGCCGGTCTTCTCGAGGCAGCGCACGATCAGCTCGCGCTCGAGTTGTGAGACGACCGACGTGAAGTTGATGCCCTCGTCGGGGATCGCCACCGTCGGCAGGAGCAGCGAGGAGGCGGGCTGCAGGATGTCCTCGGGCAGCGAGCGCGCCGGGATCTCCTTCTCCTGACCGGTCATCGCCACGGCGTGCTCCACCGCGTTCTCGAGCTGGCGGATGTTGCCGGGCCACGAATAGTTCATCAGCACGCGGACCGCATCCTGGTTCAGCGACTTCTGGGGCAGGCCGTTGCTGCGGCAGGACTTCAGCACGAAGTGGCGGGCGAGCAGCGGGATGTCCTCGCGCCGCTCGCGCAGCGGGGGTAGCGTGATCGGAATCACGTTGAGCCGATAGTAGAGGTCCTCGCGGAAGGTCCCTTCCTTCACCATCTTGCGCAGGTCGGAGTTGGTGGCGGCGATGACACGGGCGTCGAACTTGATCGGCTTCGACTCGCCGACGCGCTCGATCTCGCGTTCCTGCAGGGCCCGCAGCAGCTTCGACTGCAGCGCCAGCGACATGAGGCCGACTTCGTCGATGAACAGACTGCCGCGGTGGGCGAGCTCGAAGCGTCCGACGCGGGCGGCGACGGCGCCGGTGAAGGCGCCCTTGGCGTGGCCGAACAGCTCGGCCTCGGCCAGCGGCTCTGGAATTGCGGCGGAGTTGAAGGCGACGAAGCGCTGGTCCGAGCGCGGGCTGTTGTGGTGGATGGTGCGAGCGATCAGCTCCTTGCCGGTGCCGGTCTCACCATGGATCAGCACGGTGCTGTTCATGGGTGCGACCAGCTCGAGGGTCTGGAAGACCGACTGCATCGCGCCGCTCTGGCCGACCACGGAGTCGAATCGGTAGCGGTCGCGGAGCTGGGCGCGGAGCTCGGCGTTCTCCTGACGGAGGCGCCGCTGCTCCATCCCGGTCTTGAGGACGCGAGAGAGCTGCGCGATCTGGAACGGCTTGATGAGAAAATCGGCCGCCCCCCGCTTCATGGCCGACACCGCCTCGGTGACGCCCCCGAAGCCGGTGACCATGACGGCGAGGATGTCGGGATAGCGGGACAGCGCCGAGTCGAGGACCTCCATGCCGTCGGCGTCCGGGAGGCGGAGGTCGACGACGAGGGCGTCGTAGGCGAAGGTCTTGAGGCGCTCGATGGCGTCGGCAGCGTCGGGGGACTGCGCCACCTCGAAGCCGTCCGCGCTGAGCGATTCGGCGATCAGTTGGCGGAGATCGGCTTCATCATCGACGACGAGGACGGTGGGCTGGGTGGGGCTCGACATGGAATGGGAACCTGTCTCTGCGCACGTTACCAACCCACAGCCGGAGGCGACGGTGTCGGGCCGCTTCCTGCCCACGCGCCAACGGGCGAGGTGGCATGATGGACGGCGCTCCGGTCCGCGAGTGCCAGGGGAGCGACGAAAAGTTGGCCACTACTATCGACGTCCTGATCGCAAAATGTCAAGCAATTACGCAAACATTCCAGAATTAGCCGATTTTCCGACACCAGTGGAGGTGCCATGAGCGGGCAGGCTGACGCCCTGGCGTCACTTGGCGTGCTGGTGGTGGACGACGAGGCCGACGTGCGTGAGTTGCTCGTCGAGTACTTCCGCACCAAGCAGTTCGACGTGTCCTCGGCGGCCGACGGACGAGCGGCGCAGGCGGCCCTGCTGAAGGAACCGGCCCGCTACGGGCTGGTGCTCACCGATCTGCAGCTGCCCGGCATCGATGGGCTCGGCGTGCTGCGGACGGTCAAGCAGGCCAATCCGTCGGCCTACGTGGTCATCGTGACGGGCTACGCTTCGCTCGATTCCGCCATCCAGGCGGTGCGGCTGGGCGCCTACGACTACCTGACCAAGCCGTTTTCGCTCGGCCAGATCGACGTTGTGCTGCAGCGGATCCGCGATCGCATGGTGCTCGAAGCCGAGAATCGCCGGCTGTCGCGGCAGGTCAGCCAGCGCGAGGGCGTCGACGCGCGCACGCCAATCCTCGCCCGTCTCGAAGCCATCGAGAGCCGGCTGGGCCGCATCGAGACGATGCTGCGGGAGAGCGGCGAGCCACGGGATCGCTTCCGCTGACGCGGTCCGGGGATTGCGGCCGCCAGGCCGCGCCGTCCGGTTTCGTGTGCTGGCCAGTGAGCGGTTGAGTCGGTAGGCGTGTCGGCCAATCGTCACAGGCGGTCGAAAGTACCCCTTCCGAACCGGAGATCTACGGAATTTCTCGGGGGATCACAGTCGGCACCGGTCTTGCTCGGAACCCCGTCGGTGGGCCGCCTCCTTGAAGCAATCGGCGGTGGCCCTGGAACCTTGAGGGGGCCATTTCGATGAGCGAGATCACGAGCGACAGCACGGTGATGGCCGCACTCCGGCAGCAGATGACGCTGGCGGCGGCGCGGCAGGCGGCGGCAGCGAGCAACCTCGCCAACATCAACACGCCCGGCTACCGTGCTCGCGACGCCGACTTTGCGCAGACGCTCGACGGCAAGCTCGGCGACAGCCTCCGCCTCACCAACCCGCGGCACCTGCCCGCCGCCGAACCGTCGGGGCCGGCGACCCACGAAGCCGAGGGCCTGGCGTCGCGTCTGGACGGCAACAACGTCCAGATCGATCGCGAGCTCCTCTCGATGACCACCGCCGCGGGCGAGTTCGCCCGGGCCCAGACTGCGCTCTCAGCCAAGTTCCGGCTCGTGCGCTACGCCATCAACGAGGCCCGCTAACCATGTCTACCCTTGGATCGGCGGTCAGAGCCGGGGCCAGTGCCCTTGCGGCCGAACGCATGCGGATCGAGGTCGCCATCTCGAACCTCGCCAACGCCGAATCGACACGCGGCCCCGACGGCCTGCCCTACAAGCGTCGCGACGTCGTTCTGCAGACGGCGACCTTCCAGGACTTCGACAACACGCTCGGCCGCGCCAGCGCGGTCGGCGTCGAGGTCGCGGCGGTCATCGAGGATCAGAGCCCGGCGCGGCAGCGGTACGAGCCGTCGCACCCCGACGCGGACAAGGACGGCTACGTCGCACTCCCCAACGTCGACCCGGCCGAAGAAATGGTCGACATGCTCGGCGCCGCGCGCGCCTACCAGGCCAACCTCACGGCGATTGGCCTCATCCGCGATCTCGTGCAACGGGCACTCGAGCTCGGGAGAGGGTAGCTTCATATGACCATCGACACACTCGTGGGACGCATCCCCTCCGGCCTGCCCAAGGTCGCCACCGACGATGCCTCGGCGACGTCCGGCGGCGCCGGGTTCTCCGACGCGCTCGGCCGCGTCGTGAACGCGGTCGAATCGACCGAGGCCCAGGCCAACACGGCGGTCAGCGGCATGCTCTCGGGCTCGACCGATGTGCACGACGCGATGATCGCGCTGCAGCGCGCCGACCTCACGCTGCAGTTCTCCGTGCAGATCCGCAACAAGCTGGTGCAGGCCTACAACGAAATCATGCGGATGCCGATCTAGGCGCCCGGTTCTCCCTGGTCATCTGACACAGTCCCCGTTTCCGTCCCCGGCTGCCCATGCAGGATCTCGTCCTCCGCGTCCGTAAGCTGACCGCCGCGCTGACTCCGCGGCAGCTGACCACGCTCGGCCTCGTCTTCTTCGCCGCGGTGGTGCTGGTGGTCGGCGCCTCGTGGTACCTGAACGCGCCCGATTACCGCGTGCTGTTCGCCGACATGGAGCCGGAAGAGGCCTCCCGCGTCGAAGCCGGCCTCAAGACCGAGAAGGTCCAGTACCAGCTGACCAACGGCGGCCGCGACATCGAAGTGCCGAAGCAGGACGTCGATCGCCTCCGCCTCCATTTCTCGAGCACCGGCCTGCCGACCTCGGGCCGGGTCGGCTACGAGCTGTTCGATCGCACCGCGTTCGGCCAGACCGAGTTCCTCGAGCAGGTCAACTACCGCCGCGCCCTCGAAGGCGAGATCGCGCGGACCATCGCCACGATCGGTGACGTACGCAGCGCCCGCGTCCACATCGCGATGGCCAAGTCGTCGCTGTTCGAGTCGCGGGAACAGCCGGCCAAAGCCTCGGTGATCCTGACCCTGAAGCGCAACCGGCCGCTCGCCGCCAGCACCATCGCCGGCATCGTCAACCTGGTGGCGTTCTCGGTCGAGGGACTGCGTCCCGAGGCCGTGGTGCTGATCGACAACACCGGCCGGCCGCTGGCGCGTCCGAGCGCGGACGGCGACGAGCCGCTCAGCGCCGCGGTGATGGAGCGCCAGGACAAGATGGAGCGTGAGCTCGCCAGCGAAGTCGTGCGGATGATCGAGCCGATCGTCGGCGCCGATCGTGTCCGCGCCAACGTCACGCTGCGCCTGAACACCAAAACGCAGGAAGAAACGCAGGAGACGTACGATCCGGCCAGCGTCGTCCGCAGCCGCCAGGTCACGCTCGAAGGCACCGCGGCGAACGCGGCCAGCGGCCTCGCCGGCGCGCGCGGCAACCTGCCCGGCGCGGTCCAGCCGGCCCCGACCGCGACCCCGGTCACGCCGACGCCTCCGCCGTCCCCGTCGCTGACCGCCGGCGGCACTGGCCGCCAGGCCGAGACGGTGAACTACGAGGTCGGCAAGCGGACCACTCACAGCGTCGCGCCGCGCGGGGACGTCGCCCGCCTGTCGGTCGCCGTCGTCGTCGACAACACGCGCCAGTCGAAGACCGACGCCGGGGGCAAGGTGACGCGGACGTCGACGCCGCGGCCGCAAGCCGAGATGCTGAAGATCCAGCAGCTCGTCGCCGCTGCCGTCGGCCTCGACACCACGCGCGGCGATCAGTTGATGGTCGAGAACGTGTCGTTCGACGAGCCGGCGGAGGAGCCGGTGGTCGGGCCGACCTGGGGCGACCGGATCGGCGGCGGCGCCCGCGACGTCGCCCGGCCGGCCATCGTGCTGATCGTCGGCCTGGTCGCCCTGCTCTTCGTGTTGCGGCCGATCGTCCGCGGCGTGTTCTCCTACGCGCCGCCGCCCCCGCCGGCGCCGGTCACGCGCACCGAGACGCAGCCGCTGCCGCGGCAGATTCCGAAGACGATCGAGGAGGTCGAGCACGAGATCGAAGCCGAGCTCGACGCCCGCCTCGTCGACCACATCTCGAACCGCCGGACGCCGATCCTGCAGAAGCGCGTGGTCAACGCCATCGAAACCGAGCCGGAGAACGCCGCCCGCCTCGTCCGGGCCTGGCTCGCGCAGGAGGAGGCATGAGCGTCAAGGGCGCCGTCACCGTCCTCTCCGGGGTCCGCAAGGCGGCCATCCTCACCCTGCTGGTGGGGGAGACCACCGCCGCCGCGATGTTCAAGCACCTCAGCGAGGACGAGATCGAGACGATCGCGCGCGAGGTCGCCATCGTCGGTCAGATCCAGCCGGAGACCGGCGCCACGACGCTCGAGGAGTTCCACACCATGTGGCGCGCCTCCGAGTACGCCACCCGCGGCGGCGTCGAGTACGCGCAGAAGCTCCTGGTCAAGACGCTCGGCCCGGAGATGGCCCGCCGGGTCCTCGACCGCGTCGTCAAGTCGTTCGAGTCGACGGTCGCGTTCTCGAACCTCGAGAAGGCCGACCCGCAGCAACTCTCGAAGTTCGTGCTCAGCGAGCACCCGCAGACGATCGCGCTGCTGCTCGCCCACCTCAAGCCGGCGCAGGCGGCCCAGCTCGCCAACTCGCTGCCGGACGAGCTCCGCGTCGAGGTCATCACCCGGATGGCGACGCTCGATGAAATCTCGCCGGACGTGATGACCCGGGTGTCGTCGGTCATCGAGGCCCGGCTGAAGACCCTCGGCAACCAGGCCAGCGAGTCGATGGGCGGCGTCCGCGTCGTCGCCGAGCTGCTGAACCGCCTCGATCGCGGGGTCAGCACCGCGGTGCTGTCGACGATCGAGAACGAATCGCCCGACCTCGCCGTCTCGATTCGCAACCTGATGTTCGTCTTCGACGACCTCCTCCACGTCGACGACAACGCGGTGCGCGAGATCATCCAGCGCGCCGACAAGAAGACGCTGACCCTGGCGCTGAAGGGCTCCTCCGAGGACATCCGTGGCCGCTTCCTCCTGAACATGTCGAAGCGCGCCTCGCAGATGATCAAGGAAGAGATGGAAGTGCTCGGCGCGGTCCGCCTCCGCGAGGTCGAGCGGGCGCAGCAGGAGATCGTCGCCATCGCCCGCAAGCTCGAAGAGGAGGGCCTGCTCGTGACCGGCGCCGCCGCCGGGGAGGCCTATGTCACGTAGGGCCCGCCTCCTCTCGCCGGGGACCGAATCCGAGAGCTTCGCCTGGACGATCGAGAGCGTCGCGTTCGCCGAGGCGGCCGCCCCGGTCGTCGTGCTGGGGCCGGGCGTCACGCGTCCGGTTGCGCCGGCCTCGGCGCCCGCGCCGGTTGCCGTCGCGCCGGCGACCGCGCCGGCGACGGGCGCAAGCCCGGCCGCACCGGCGGTCAGCGACGACACGCTCCTCGCGGAGCACCAGGGACGGCTCGCCGCGATCGAGCGCGAGGCATTCACCAAAGGCTATGCCCAGGGCGAGCGGGCCGGGCTCGAAGCGGGCGGCAAGCGCGCCGAAGCCATGCTGCGCCGCATCGCCCACACCATCGAGGAGCTCGGCGGCCTGCGCCAGACGCTGATCCAGGAGACCGAGCGGGAGATGGTGCAGCTGGCCCTGACGCTGGCCCGCCGCGTCGTCCACCGCGAGATCACCCTCGACCCCGAGCTCGCCGCCGCGCTGGCCCACGTCGCGCTCGAGCGTCTCGGCACCACCACGCCGGCGACGATCCGCCTGAACCCCGAGGACTACACCGTGGTGGCCCAGGACGGCGCGCGCTGGGGGGGCAACACCGTCACCGTCGTACCGGACCCGTCGATCTCGCGCGGCGGGTGTCTGGTCGAAACCCAGTTCGGCAGCGTCGACGCCACCATCGAGCGGCAGTTCGACGAGCTGAGCCGGGCCCTGTTCGGCGATCGCTGAGCCCCGCGGAGGACCATGTCGCTCTCCACTTACATCGCCGTCGCCGAAGCCGCCGATCCGATTCCGCTCATCGGCCAGGTCGTGCGCTCGGTCGGCCTGCTCGTCGAATCGCGCGGCCCACGGGCCCAGGTCGGCGAGCTCTGTGAGCTGCAGATGGCGAGCGGCCGCCGCCTCGCCCTCGAAGTGGTCGGCTTCCGCGATGGCTTCCTCCAGACCGTGCCGCTCGGGACCACTGCCGGCATCCGTCCCGGTGACACCATCGTCGCCCGTGGCGGCAGCGCCCGGGTCCAGGTCGGGCCCGAGCTCCTCGGGCGCGTGCTCGACGGGCTCGGCCAGCCGCTCGACAGCCTCGGGCCGATCCGCACCGCGACCACCGCGCCCCTCTATCCGCCGCCGATGAACCCGCTGGCGCGCGATCCGATCGTGACGCCGATGGGCACCGGCGTGCGCGCCATCGACAGCTTACTGACCTGCGGCCGCGGCCAGCGCCTCGGCCTGTTCGGCGGCAGCGGCGTCGGCAAGAGCACGCTGCTCGGCATGATGGCCCGCGGCACCTCGGCCGACATCGCGGTGATCGCGCTCGTCGGCGAGCGCGGTCGCGAAGTCCGCAGCTTCATCGAGCACGATCTCGGGGCCGAGGGCCTGAGGCGCTCGGTCGTGATCGTGTCGACGTCGGACAACCCGCCGCTGGTGCGCCTGCGCGCCGCCTATGCCGCGACCACCATCGCGGAGTACTTCCGCGCCCAGGGCCAGCACGTCCTGCTGATGATGGATTCGGTGACCCGCTTCGCCATGGCGCAGCGGGAGGTCGGCCTCGCTGCCGGCGAGCCGCCCACCGCCAAGGGCTATCCGCCGTCGGTGTTCGCGCTGCTGCCGGGCCTCCTCGTGCGGGCCGGCAACGTCCGCGGGCAGGGGAGCATCACCGGCTTCTACACGGTGCTGGTCGAAGGCGACGACACCAACGAGCCGGTCGCCGACAACGTGCGCGCGATCCTCGACGGTCACATCGTGCTGTCGCGCGACCTCGGCGCCCGCAACCACTATCCGGCGATCGACGTCCTGCACAGCGTCAGCCGTACGATGCCTGACGTCACCACCGTCGATCACCGACTCAAGGCCGGTATGGTGCGCGACTGGATGGCGACCCTGCGCGACAGCGAGGATCTGGTCAGCGTCGGCGCCTACGTCGCCGGCAGCAACGCCCGCATCGACGAGGCGCTGGCCAAGCGCGACGTCGTCGAAAGCTTCCTCCGCCAGCCCGCCGACGACCTCGTGTCCCTCGAGGACGCGCGCGCGTCGCTCGAGGCGCTGTGATCCCGGTCCCGACGCGCCGGACGGCGTCGGCCGGCCGCCACTTCGTGCAAACCCCGAAAAATCAGCCAAAAGCCCCGCCGATTGGCGTCCGGGCCCGGCGCGCCGTAGCCGCCCCGCGTCCTCCGGCGGCGAAGGCGAGTCGGTGCACCGGCAGTCGGTGCAGTGACGCTTCGCGCGGCGCGCGCTGACGGACCACTCCTGATGCCTGCCTTCCGCTTCCGCCCCCAGGCCGCGCTCGATCTGCGCCGCCGCCAGGAAAACGCCGCGCAGCTGGTTGTTTCCGAAGCGCGCGTGATTTCCGACCGCGCCGCGCAGGCGTTCGCCGACGCGCAGACGGCCTTCGACGCGGGCAGGGCGCGCTCCGCGGCGCAGGACGCGGCGGGTGGTTGCATCACCGACATGATCTGGCATCGGAATTGGATTCGTTCTCTGCGTCGAGAGCTGGTGCGAGGCGAGGCCATCGCCGAGGATCGCCGGGTCCAGCTCGAGACCGCCGAACAGGCGCTCGTCGTCGCTCGTGAACGCGTCAAGGCGCTCGAGCGGTTGAAGGAGCGGGCTATCGCGGCGCACCAGGAACGGGAGCGGCGGGAAGAGCAGAAAGCCATGAACGACCTGGCGACCCTGCGCTTCGCCATCCGCCAGAGGAGAGAGCCATCGTGACTATTTCAGGCATGTCGTCCACAGGATCCTCGACCGACGCGACGTCGGGTCTCACCCCGCGCGAGAGCCGGCTCGGACAGGACGCGTTCCTGAAGCTGCTCACGACGCAGCTCGCCAATCAGGACCCCCTGGAGCCCCAGGACAACGGTGAGTTCCTGGCGCAGCTGGCGCAGTTCAGCTCGCTCGAGAAGCTCACGTCGATTGAGACGTCGATGAAGGAACTGTCCGCGGCCTTCGCCAAGCTGGCCGGGACGCCTTCGACGACCGGGACGCCCGCGCCGTAGCTCGCACGCTTCGCAACAAAACACCATATCGACGGGCGCGAAGCGCGCGTCACAGGAGAGACATCATGGCGGTAGGATCCTTTTCGTCCGGCCTGTCCGGGCTCAGTGCCAACTCGACGTATCTGAGCGTCATTGGCAACAACCTGGCGAACATCAACACGGTCGCCTTCAAGACCAGCGCGGTCAGCTTCGCCGACCTGGTCAGCCAGACCGTCGGCGGCACCAGCGTCAATCCGGCCCAGGTGGGCCTCGGCGTCGTCACCGGCGCGATCTCTCCGGTGTTCGCCCAGGGCTCGATCGAGAACTCGCGTGAGGCCACCAACGTCGCCATCCAGGGCGCCGGCTTCTTCGCGGTCCGCAACGGCGCCCAGGTCGGCTACACGCGCGCCGGCAACTTCACCTTCGACGACAACGGCGTCCTGATCTCGCCGGACGGGTGGCGCGTCCAGGGGTACTCGCAGACCGATCCGGTCACCGGCAACATCATCACGGCCACGCAGCCGAACGACATCTCCATCCCGCCCGGCGTGCTCCGCGCGCCGACGGCGACGACCAACGTCAAAACCCAGGTCAACCTCGATCCGAACGTCGCCATCGACCCGGTGAACCCCGAGTACACGACGCCGATTCAGGTGTTCGACGCGCTCGGCAGCCCGCACGTCCTCACGGTCAACTTCAACCGCACCGCTGCGGGTGCCTGGACCTACACGGTGACGGTGCCGCAGGTCGACGTCACCGGCGTCGCCGGTGCGCCGGTCACGCTGACCACGGGTAACCTGACCTTCAACGGCGCCGGCGTGCTGACCGCGCCCGCCGCCGACATCACCATCCCCGGTCCGGCGACGTGGGCCAACGGCGCGACCCCGAACGCTGTCACCTGGGACGTCGTCCCGGCGGTCGGCGGCAGCCCGATTCTGACCAGCTTCGCGTCGCCGTCCGCGACCTCGTCGATCACCCAGAACGGCTCGGCGGCCGGTCAGGTCGACAACGTCATCATCAACAGCTCGGGGGAGATCGTCGCCACCTTCGGCGCGGGGCAGACCGTCGTCGTCGGTCAGCTGGCGATGGCCAACTTCAACAACCCGAAGGGGCTGGTGAAGATGGGCTCGAACCGCTATTCCGAGAGCGCGTCGTCGGGTATCGCCAACGTCGGCGTCGCGGCCACCGGCGGCCGCGGCAGCATCATCGGCAGTGCGCTGGAGTCGTCGAACGTCGACATCGCGACCGAGTTCACGCAGATGATCCTGGCGCAGCGCGGCTACCAGGCCAACTCGCGCAGCATCACCACAGCCGACGAGATCCTCGTCGAGACGCTGTCGATGAAGCGGTAAGGTCCGGTTCCCCAAGTGATTCGCGAGGCGCGCTAAGTGGCTTTCACCACGCTCGTTGCCGGCTCCGCCCAGGCGGGGTCCCAGTCGCCGGTCAGCAAGCCCGGCATCGGCCTCGCGGCCGGTGCCGGGATCGCTTCCGGCTCCGGCCAGCTCGATCCGTCGGGCGAGGCCGGCTTCGCGTCGCTGGTCGCGCTCGCGCTCGACCAGTTGGATTACGCGTCGTCGCCGGCCAGCTCGGCTGCCGGCTCGCCATCGGCCGCGCATGAGGGTGCGGCCGAGGCCGCGGCGGCCAACGCGGACGCACACGACGACGCCTCGGCGCTCGACGCACCCCTCGATGCGGTCACGCTCTCCGTGCTGATCGCGCTGGCATCGCCACCACCGATACCGACGCCGGTGGCGACGCCGGCGCCCGCGCCCGAGCCGGCAGCGCTGATCGCCAACGGCGCGGCGGCGCCCGGCGCCGTCAGCGGTACGGTGGCGAGCAGCACCACCATGCTCACGAACACGTCGGCGGTCGCCGCCGGGCGTGCGCCGAACTCCGATTTCCGAAACGTGCTGGCCTCGGCGGTCGCGCCACCGGCGGTACCCGCCGCGGGCGGCGCCTCATCCGTGGCCGCTCCGGCCCCGGCCGGCACTCCTCTCGCCGCTGCGGCCGCGGCACCCGAGGCGCCGACGGCGCCGGAAGGCACCGCGTCCGCGCCGGCTGCGACCATCTCGGCGCAGGCGTCGGCGGCGCTGGAGGCGCTCGGTACGACCTCGCCGGCCTCCGGGCCTGGGCCCGCTCCCGGGGCGCCTCAGCCCGTCACGACGCCCGAGCCGGCCGTCACGGCGTCCGCGTCGCCGGCGGCTCCGCGGTCACGCGGGGCCGCGCCGGCGTCGCCGCATCCGCTTCGCCAGGCACTCGCCGCGATCGCCGCGACGCAGTCTGGGGTCGAGGCGTCCGCCCTGGCCACCACGGGGGCGACTCCGCAGGCCGAAGTAGTGGCGGCAACGCCCGCGTTGGTCGGCGGGGCGGCTGGGCAGGTCCGCGGGAGCGCGCACGACGCGCACCCCGCGCCCGTTTCGTCCGCCGCCTCGGTGGCATCGCCAGTCGCTGCATTCCTGTCGTCGGCCGATGCCGGATCGGCCGGCGAGGGATCGTCCGGAGGCGGTGCGGACGGCGGGTTCGCCCGCGCCGTCGTGGCGCGGGGCCTCGAGTCGCGACTGGACACGCTGGCTGCCGCCGCGGCGCCCACCGCGTCCGACGTGATCGCGGCCGGGCTGCCACCGGCCGCCGGTTTCGGTGCGGCGGGGGACACCCTGCTGCGATCGATCGATGCGCCGGCCGCCCTTCGCTTCGAGCAGGCGTTGTCGTCGGCGGATCCCGACATCCGCAACCTTCAGGCGATGGTCCGGACCGTGCGCCTGTTTACGGGCGGCAACGGCGCCAGCGAGGCCCGGCTGACTCTGGAGCCCGACCACCTGGGGCCGGTCGCGCTCACCATCCGCGTCGAGCAGGGCAGCGTCAGCGCGCACTTCCGGACCGACACCCCGGCGGCGCAGCGCTGGATCGAGGCGCACCAGCAGGAGCTTCGAAACGGTCTGCGCGAGCAGGGCCTCGACGTGAAGGACCTCGTCGTGACGACCGATCCGGATGCCCGCCGCGACCGTCGGCAGGATGCGCCGCCGGCCCGCCCGGCACGGGCCCGCCGGGCACAGGTCTCGGCCGACGCACCTCGCTTCGAAGTGATGGTGTGAGCCCGGGTGCGGGGCGGAAACAATCGGCCGCCCCGGACCGAGCTTTAAAACCCTTCTAAAAGTGTCGGTAGTCCGTCACTTTGGCCGCGCGGCCGGCCAGCCGACAGCGTCGACGCTCACAGCGCACCCGCAGCATCGACGAGCAAAATCAGGTATTTTCCAGCACAGGCGTGCACTCATGGCCGCCGGTATCCCCCTTGCAGTGTAGCTAGGCGTCGCGGTCAGTAGTGTGCGCTCATCGTGAGCGGACTCCGACTGGACCGTGACGAGATCCCGCGAAGGCGGAGAGGTACCGAGACATGAGTCAGGCCGCGACACCGACACCGGCAGCCGACGCCGGCAAGAAGAAAAAGGGCAAGGGCAAGCTGCTGATCATCCTGGTCGCGGCGCTTGTGCTCGCGCTCGGTGGCGGCGGCGCCGCCTACTTCTTCATGGGACGCGGAGACGCGGCCAAGGGCAAGACCGCCAAGCAGAAGAAGGCCGCCGGCCACGAGGCCGCCGGCAACGATGCCGCCGGGCACGGCGACGGCGAGGCGGAGGAGGAGGAAGAGGAGGGCGCCGAGGCACACGAGCCGGCGGTCGTGGCCCTGCCGACGTTCACCGTCAACCTCGCTGACCAGGACGCGCCCCGCTACCTGCGCACGACCATCTCGCTCGTCGTCAACGACGCCGAGAAGGCCGCGACCCTGTCGGGCGGCGGCGGGCACAAGGCCGCCGGCGAACCGGTCCGCATCGCGATGGCGCGCTCGGCCATCCTCGAGCTCCTGACCACCAAGACGGCCGAGGAGCTGATGACCGCCGAGGGCAAGACCGCTCTCAAGAAGGAAATCGCGGTGCGCGCGTCGAAGGCGTTCCGCTTCAAGGTGAACGATGTCCTCCTCGCCGAGTTCGTCGTCCAGTAAGTTGGAGCTGCCGCCGTCGCGCGCGGCGTTCCGCGACGTGCCGGTGACGCTCGAGGTGCTGCTGGGCCAGGGCGCGATGCCCCTGCGTCAACTGCTCCGCCTCGAGCCCGGCGTCGTCCTGCGGCTCGATTCCGCAGCCGGCGCCGACCTCGTCGTGCGCGCCACCGGCGTGCCGATGGCCCTCGGCGAAGTGGTGATGATCGAGGATTCGGTGGCGACGCGCGTCACCTACGTCCTCTCGCCGAACGGCGAGGTGGCGACGTGAGCCTGCTGCCCCTGTTGGCGGTGGAAGCCGCGGGCCTGTCCGATGGCGAGCTGTGGCGCAGCCTGCTGGCGATCGTGGTGGTCTTCGGCGTGCTCGGCAGTCTCGCCTGGGCGGCGCGCCGCGGCCGCCTGGGGTTCTTCACACGCCAGACGTCGCAGGTGCGCGTCGAGGCGACGGTGCCGCTGGGCGAGCGCCGCTCGCTGATGGTGGTGGTGATCGAAGGCCGCCGCCTCCTGCTCGGCCTGACGCCGACGCAGATCAGCCTCGTGACCGAGCTTTCCCTTGCGCCGTTCGACGCTGCGCTCGCGCGCGCCGAGGCGACCGTACCGACATTGACCCAACCAACCCGCGCGCGGGACGGCGCCGCGACGCGCCCAGCGTCGCGAATAGCAGACGGCCCGCCTGAAGCGCGGCCCGCGGTCGCGCGTGAGAGCGCGACCGCCAACGAATCATGATGATCCGACGCCTCGCCGTCATCGCCGGCGTGCTGCTGCTGCTGATCGCCGCGCCCGCCTGGGCCCAGCAGCCGGCCGCCGCGCCGTCGCAGGTGGATCTGTCCATCCAGGGCGTGGGCAACGTGTCCGCGCCGCTCCAGGTCGTCCTGCTCCTCACGCTGCTGTCGTTCGTCCCGGCGATCCTGATGACGATGACGTCTTTCACTCGAATCGTCATCGTCTTCCATTTCTTGAGGCAGGCCCTCGGCACGCAGGAGCAGCCGTCGAACCAGATCCTGCTCGGCCTGGCCCTGTTCCTCACGGTGTTCGTCATGGCGCCCGTCGGTGACCAGGTCAACACGCTGGCGCTGCAGCCGGCGATGGCCGGTCGCATCACCGTCGCTCAGGCCCTCGAGCGCGGCACGCCGCCGATCCGCACCTTCATGCTGAAGCAGACGCGCGAGAAGGACCTGGCGCTGTTCGTCGAGCTCGCCAAGCAGCCCCGGCCGAAGACGCCCGACGAGATCTCGATGCGGGTGGTGGTGCCGGCCTTCGTGATCTCCGAGCTGAAGACCGGCTTCCAGATGGGCTTCTTCCTCTTCCTGCCGTTCCTGCTCATCGATCTCGTGGTCTCGACCACGCTGCTCTCGATGGGCATGCTGCAGCTCCCGCCGGCGATGATCTCGCTGCCGTTCAAAGTGATGCTCTTCGTGATGATCGACGGCTGGAATCTGCTGGTCGGCTCGCTCGTGCGCAGTTTCGTGGTGTAGGAGTCCCAGCCGACCATGTCAGAAGCCCTCGTCGTCGGCGTCGTCCGTCAGGCCATCGAGCTGGCCATCCTGGTGAGCCTGCCGATGCTCGCCGCCGGCCTCATCGCCGGCATCCTGGTGAGCGTCTTCCAGACGGTCACCTCGATCCAGGACAACGTGCTCGCCTTCATTCCGCGCGCGGCGGCGATCTTCGTGGTGTTCGCCCTGACCTTCCCGTGGATGCTGCGCCTCCTCGCCGGCTTTGCCGAACGCCTGGTGCTGCGCCTGCCGGAGATGGTGCGCTGATGGATCTGGCGACGCTCGAGCGGATCGGGATCCTGGTGGTGCGGCCCGGCGCGCTGCTGATGGCGACGCCGGTGTTCGGCGCCTCCTTCGCGCCGCCGATGGTCCGCATCGGCCTGGTGCTCATGATCACGCTCGCCATGGCGCCGCTGATCACGCTGCCTTCGGACCTCGGCCAGGTGTCGACGACGCTGGTCGCCGGGCGCGAGCTGCTGATCGGCCTGGCGCTGTCGATGTCGGTGCGCGTGCTGATCGCCGGCGCCGAGTTCGCCGGTCACCTGACCGGCTTCCAGATCGGCTTCGGCTACGCCTCGCTGGTCGATCCGCAGAGCGGCGTCCGCAACGGCGCGCTGAGCGTCCTCTACGCCAACTTGGTGGTGATGGTGTTCCTGGCCGTCGACGGCCACCACCAGCTGCTCCAGGCCCTGGTTGCCTCCTACGCCGCACTGCCGGTCGGGGCCAGCGCCTGGGCCTCGACCGGCGACCTGGCGCCGCTCGTCGCGCGGACGCTGGGCACCGTGTTCGTGATCGGCCTTCGCATCGCCGCGCCGGTCGTGCTCGTGCTGTTCGTCGTCGAAGTGGCGCTGGGGCTGCTGTCGCGCGTGGCGCCACAGCTCAACCTGACGGTCAACGCCGCGCCGATGCGCCTGTTCACCGGCCTCGCCGTCCTCGCCACCACCCTCGCTGTCGTCCCCGACGTGATCCACACGTCGCTGGCGCCGGCCTTCCAGCTCGCCGCGCGGATCGCGGCGGCGTTCCGCTGAGACCCCGATGTCCTCACAGGAACGCTCCGAACAGCCCACCGGCAAACGCCTGCGCGATGCGGCCGAACGCGGCCAGGTCGCGCGCAGCAAGGAAGTGCAGGACGTCGTCCAGTTGGCGGCGGCGCTCATGACGTTGTCGTGGGTCGGCGGCTACATGGTGAGCAGTCTCGCCGACCGGGTCGGCTCGGGTCTCGCCCGCATCGACGGCGTGGCGCACCGCGCCGTGATGCCGTCCGAGCTGACCGCGATCGCCACCGGCTACCTCGGGCACCTCGCCCTCATCGTCGGTCCGGTGATGGGGACGGCGGTCGTCGCGTCGTTGGCCGCCGTCTCGGCGCAGGGCGGCTGGAACGTGTCCTGGAAGCCGCTGCAGCCGGACTTCACCAAGCTGAATCCCGCCAACGGCCTGAAGCGCCTGCTGCCGACCAAGGCCGGCATCGATCTCATCCGCGTCGCCATCGTCGCGACCGCGCTGGTGTGGGTGAGCCTCGGCGTGGTGCGGCCGTTCATCGAGGAGGCCGCGCTCCTCAGCCGCGTCGCCCCGGTGGCCGCGGCCGGCTCGGCGTGGAGCACGGTGCTGACGCTGGCCAAGCGCGGGCTCATCGTCTTCGCCGTGATCGCCACCTTCGACTACCTGATCAAGCGCTACCAGATGCGCAAGACGCTGAAGATGACGAAGCAGGAGGTCAAGGAAGAGCACAAGACGCTCGAGGGCAACCCCGAGATCAAGAGCCGCGTCCGCCGCCTGCAGCGCGAGATGTCGCGCCGTCGAATGCTCTCCGCGGTGCCGAAGGCCACCGTCATCATCACCAACCCGACCCACATCGCCATCGCGCTCGAGTACAAGCGCGATGCCATGGCCGCGCCGCGGGTGCTGGCCAAGGGCGCCGATTTCGTCGCCGAGCGGATCAAGGCGGTGGCGCAGGAGCACGGTATCCCGACCGTCGAGAACGTCACCCTCGCGCGCGCGCTCTTCGCCCACGCCGAGATCGACGAAGTGATTCCGGCCGACCTGTTCGAAGCGGTGGCGGAAGTGCTGGCCTACCTGGTCCGGCTGAAGCAGCTGGCGATCTGAGGAGACGACGATGACGCCGACCTCCCGTCCCGCCATGCACTGGATCGCTCCCGGCGCGATCCTCGCGATCGTCGCGCTGATGATCGTGCCGATGCCGCCGCTGCTGCTCGACCTGCTGCTGTCGATCGACATCGGCCTGGCCGTCGTGCTGCTGCTGACCGCCATCTACGTCAAGGAGCCCGTCGATTTCAGCGTCTTCCCGTCGCTGCTCCTCGTCCTGACGCTGCTCCGGCTGTCGCTGAACGTCGCCGGCACACGCCTGATCCTCCTGAACGGCGCCGACGGCGTCGACGCGGCGGGCCACGTGGTCATGGCCTTCGGCCAGTTCGTGGTCGGCGGCAACTTCGTCGTCGGCATCGTCATCTTCCTCGTCCTCATCGCCATCCAGTTCGTGGTCATCAACCACGGCGCGGTGCGCATCTCGGAAGTGACGGCGCGCTTCACCCTCGACGCCCTGCCCGGCAAGCAGATGGCGATCGACGCCGACCTCAACGCCGGCCTGATCAACGAGCTCCAGGCGCGCGAGCGCCGCGAGAAGATCCGCCGCGAAGCCGACTTCTACGGCGCCATGGACGGCGCCATCCGCTTCACCCAGCGCGACGCGCTGGCGGCCATTCTGATCACCGGTGTCAACATCATCGCCGGCCTCATCATCGGCGTGCTGCAGCGTGGCATGCCGCTGTGGGAAGCGGCGCAGACGTTCACCATTCTGACCGTGGGCGAGGGCCTGGTCACGGCGATCCCCGCGCTCCTGGTGTCGATGTCGGGCGGCCTGATCACGACGCGGGCGGCCTCGCAGCAGCCGCTCGGCGAGGAAGTTGCCACGCAGCTCCTCACCGCCGTCCGGCCGCTGGCTGTGGGCGCGGTCGCGCTGCTGCTGCTCGCCGCGGTCCCCGGCCTGCCGAAGCTGGCCTTCATCACCGTTGGCGGCATGTTGGGGCTGGCGGCGTGGCTCAATCGCGGCGCCGGCGCGGCAGCAACGGTCGAGGACGCGGCTCAGGCGGCGCCGGTGTCCGACACGCCCGATCTCGCGGCGGTCGATCCGCTCGGTGTCGAGGTCGGCTACGCGCTCATCTCGCTCGTCGACGAGAAGCAGGGCGGCACGCTGCTGTCGCGCATCCGCTCGATCCGCAAGCAGATCGCCACCGACAGCGGCCTGGTGGTGCCGCCGGTCCACGTCGCCGACAACCTCCAGCTCGGGCCGCGCACCTACGCGATCCTCCTGAAGGGTGTCGAAGTGGCGCGCGGCGAGCTGATGCCGGACCGCATGCTCGCCATCAACCCGGGCACCGCGTCGACCCCCATCGACGGCATCGCCACGCGCGAGCCGGCGTTTGGGCTGCCGGCGTGGTGGATCCCGACCGACCAGCGCGATCGCGCCTCGACCGCCGGCTACACCGTGGTCGATCCGACGACGGCGCTCTCGACGCACCTCTCCGAGACGGTGCGTACCTTCCTGCCGGATCTGCTGAGCCGGCAGCAGACCAAAGAGCTGCTCGACAAGGTGGCACAGACGTCGCCGCGCCTGGTCGAAGACCTCGTGCCGAAGGTGCTCTCGACCGGCGACGTCCAGCGCGTGCTGCGGCAGCTGCTGCGCGAGCGCGTCCCGATCCGCGACCTGACCACGATCCTCGAGGCGCTGTCGGACGCGGCGATCGCGACCAAGGACCCGGATCTGCTCGTCGAGGCCGTCCGCGGGCAGCTCGGACGGGCGATCTGCCGGCTCTATCAGTCGGAGAAGAACGAACTGACGACGATCAACCTGGCCCCGAGCCTCGAAGAGCGGCTGATGAAGTCGATCGTGCGGACCGACCAGGGCGCGGTGCTGGCGTTGGAGCCGGCCGAGGCCCAGAACATGGCGACCAAGATCGCGCGCGCTCTCGAGCAGGCCGTGGCACAGCCTGTGCTTCTATGCACGCCAGCGCTGCGCCCGCACCTGTGGCGCCTGTTCTCCCGCGTGCTTCCGCAAATCGGCGTCCTCTCGCACAGCGAAGTGCCGACCCACATTCGCATCGCCCCGGTGGCGGTGCTGGATTGACTATGGAAACCACCCGATTCCGCGCGCAGACTGTCGAAGACGCCGTGGCCGCGGCCTGTGCTGCGCACGGGCCCGACGTCGAAATCGTCGCCACGCAGCTGGTCGCGGCGCGTGGCCTGCGCGGCCTGATGGGCCTGCGCGAGGTCGAAGTCACCGTGGTGGTGGCGCGCGAAACGTCGGCCCGCCGACCGACGGTCCGGCCCAGCGACCACGCGCCGTCGATCGGTGCGGCGCCGGCCGCGGCGGCCCAGGCCGGCATCCTCGAGCGGCTGCGATTGGCCGGTCGTCGGGGCGCGGCCCCGATCGCGTCCGATCGTCCGGATCCGCTGGTGGCGCAGCTGCTCTCGACCGGCCTCGATCGTGAGCTCGCCGTCCGCGTTGCCCGCAGCGTGACGCGCGGTCCGCGCCGCGTGGCGACGGCCGCGGCCATCGAGGCCGCGCTCGCCACCGAGCTCGGCGGCCTGGTCTCGGGCGACGAGCCGTACGCGCCGGTCGAGCTGTTCGTCGGCCCTCCCGGCGCCGGCAAGACCACGACCATCGCCAAGATTGCGGCGCGCGAGCGCGCCCAGGGCGGCCGCCGGCTGAGCCTGCTCGCGGCGGACGGCTTCCGCGTCGGCGCGGTCGAGCAGCTGCGGCTCTACGCCGACATGATCGGCAGCCCGTTCTCCGTGGCGCGGACGCCAGCAGAGATCGAGCGCTCGCTGGGGTCGACCCGCAGCCCGATCCTCGTCGACACCGCCGGGCGATCGCTCGGCGATGCCCGCGCCCTCGAAGTGGCGGAGCGGCTCTCGTCGCTGCCGGGCGTCCGCACCCACGTGGTGCTGCCGGCCGGGTCGTCGGTGCGGCAGGCGGCCCGATTGCTCGATGCCTATGGCCAGCGCGCGCGCCGCGTCGTGCTGACCCGCCTCGACGAAGGCGACTCGGTGGCGCCGCTGCTGAAGCTGCTCGCCGAGCGTGACCTCACCTTGTCGTACCTGGGGACGGGGCAGCGCGTCCCGGACGATCTCGAACGGGCCAGCGGCGCAGCCCTGGCTGGACACATTCTCGGACCGGAAGGCCCGGAGGGGCTCGCGGCATGAGCGCGGAACAGCAGTCGTCGGTGACTAGACGCAATCGGCAGGGTCGTTCAGGAGGATCAGGTATGCCCGTGAGCACGCCCCCGCCGGTCGAGTCGGATCGTAATCAGCTCGTGATCAACCACGTCGGCCTGGTCAAGGCGATGGCGCATCGTCTGGCGCAGCGCCTGCCGGCGCAGGTCGAGATGAACGAGCTCATCAGCGTCGGGGTCGTCGGGCTGATCGACGCTGCCGATCGCTACAAGCCGGCGCTCGGCGTGCCCTTCGACGCCTTCGCGCGGCGGCGGGTGCAGGGCGCGATGCTCGACGCGCTGCGCGAGCTCGACTGGGCGCCGCGGTCGCTGCGCCGCATGCGTCGCGACCTCGATCAGGCGATCGCCAAGCTCCGGCACACGCTGAAGCGCGAGCCCAACGAGGACGAACTGGCTGGCGAGCTGTCGATGACGCGGGTCCAGTACGACAAGTCGCTCGACCAGATCCGCACCCTCGACATGGGCGCCATCCGTCAGCTCGACGCCACCGGCGAAGACGGCTCGCCGCTGTTCGAGCTGTGCCTCGATCCGGACGAGGGCCCGGACGCGCAGCTGCACCGCACCGAGCTGCGCGGCCTGCTGGCGAGCGCCATCCGCGAGCTGCCCGAGCGCGAGCGCGAGATCCTGGCGCTCTACTACGAAGAAGAGCTGACCATGGCGGAGATCGGCAAGGTCATCGGTGTCTGCGAGTCGCGCGTCTCGCAGCTGCGCTCGCTCGCGCTGTCCCGGCTGCGCGCCAGCATGCGCGCTTCGCTTGGAGACCTGCGCCGATGAGCCCGGTCCTCTCCCAGGAAGAAATCGACGTCCTGCTGACGTCGGCCGCCGATCACAGCGGCATCCCGACGTACGAGGCGGACCGCGGCGCCTCGGTCGTCAGCTACAACTTCCGCCGGCCGGATCGGATCACCAAGGACCAGATGCGGTCCCTGCACTTCCTGCACGACCGCTTCGCGCGCAACGTCTCGACGTCGATGTCGGCCTACATGCGCGTCGTCACCGACGTCTCGATCCTGTCGGTGGAGCAGTTCACCTACTCCGAGTTCCTGATGTCGCTGTCGGACCCGACGGCGTTCTACGCGGTGTCGATGCGGCCGCTCGAAGGCATTGCCGCGCTCGAGCTCAATCCGTCGGTCGCCTTCACGATGATCGACCGCATGCTCGGTGGCTCCGGCCGCGGCGTGATGGTCAACCGCGCCCTGACCGAGATCGAGCAGAACGTCACCGACGGCGTCGTCAAGCTGCTGCTCGAGAACCTGACCGATGCCTGGCGCGGCATCGTCGACGTGCAGTTCCGCATCACCGGTCGGGAGACGCGGCCACAGATGCTGCAGGTGGCGGCGCCCAACGAGGTCGTCCTGCTGCTCGGGTTCGAGGTCAAGATCGGCGAGACCCGCGGCGCGCTCAATATCTGCTTCCCGGCCGCGAGCATCGAGGTGGTGAGCGGCAGCTTCACGCGCTCGTGGCAGCGCGCCCGGCGCGACATGACGCCGGGCGAGCAGGCCGCGGTCGCCGAGAACGTCGGTCGCGTCAACGTCACCCTCCAGGCCGGGATCCAGGCTGCCATCGGCACCGGCGATTTCCTGAAGCTGCAGGTTGGCGACATCGTCGGCCTCGATCACCCGGCCAACGAGCCGATCGCCGTTCACGTCAACGGCAAGGCCAAGTTCACCGGGGCGCCGATTGCCTCGGCCACACGCTCGCAGATCCGCATCCAGGGCGCCACCAACGACTCGTCGAACTACGCCGCCTGAGGTTTCCATGTCCCCACTTGTCCCTCAGCTCGCAGAGGCCGTCTCCATCCGCTTCGCCGGCGTGATGCAGTCGGTCGTCACCCCGGAAGCGGAGGCCCTGCCGTTCGACGGCGTGGTCACCCCCGGCTGGCTCGTGCCGTGCGAGCTCGCCGGGCCCGTCACCGGGATGTGGTACCTGGCGATCACCAACGACGACGCCGCCAACCTCGCCTCGCGCGTGCTGATGAAGGAAAGCGCCACGCCCGACGAGATCGGCGAGGCCCTCAAGGAACTGACGGCGCAGGCGTTCTCCGGCATCGGGCAGGAAGAGCCGTTCACCGGCCTGACGGTCAGCGTCGGCAAGCCGGCGACGGCGCCGGTGGCGCCGGGCACCGCCGTAGGCAGCTTCGCCTGCCGACTCGACGAAACGACCTCGCTCTTCCTCAGCTGCACCTACGCGCCCGGGTCGGCGATGCCGATCCGCGAGGCCGCGACGGCACCTGCACCGGTGGCCCCGGCCGCGCCGGCGGAGAAGTTGCCCGACAACCTCGAGCTGATCCTCGACATCGACATGCCGCTGACGGTCCGCTTCGGCGAGGCCACGCTGTCGATCGAGGCGCTGTCGCGGATCGGTCCGGGCTCGCTCGTCGAGCTGTCGCGTCAGCCCGACGATCCGGTCGATGTCCTCATCAACGGCCGGCTCGTCGCGCGCGGCGAAGTCGTCGTCGTCGCCGGCAACTACGGCGTCCGCGTCACCCAGGTGGTGAGCGCGGCCGAACGCATGCGCACGCTGAGCGCCTAGGCAGACGGAGCTTCGTTCCCATGACCCCAACTCTCATCGTCATCGTGGTGGGCGCCGCGCTCACACTGCTCTCCGCCGTCCAGGCCTGGCTGCTGTTCCGGCTGTCGCGCATGGTCGCGGCGTCGGCCCGGCTCGAGGAGAAGGTCGGCCACCTCGGCGACGCGCTCTCGATCCTGACCGAGACGAGCGAGGTCGGCTTCAAGGCCATCGCCGACGAGCTGAGCCGGCGCGCCGTCGCGCTGGCGCCGGCGGCGCGGCCGAAGACCCCGATCGCCCGGATGCGTGCGGCCGCGCGCAGGGGCACGAGCATCGCCGACATCGCCGCGGCGGAACACATGTCCGAAGGGGAGGTGCGGCTCCGGCTCCACCTCGCCGAGCACGCGCCAGCGGCGCGGGCGCGGGCCAAGGCCACGGAAGGACAGGGCGATGCGCTGCGCGCATGAGCCCTGCGCCCGCTGGGTGCCGGCCTTTCTCGCCCACCGTCCCGGTCGCGGCGTCGTCCTCGACGCCGGGTGGTACTGCTCGCGGTCGTGTCTCGAGGCCGAGACGCGGCACCGGCTCGAATCGGCGCCGTTCCCCGGCGAGATGGGCCGCGGCCAGAATGTCTCGCGGCTCGGCGCGCTGCTCGTCCATCGCCGGCTGATTACGATGGCAACGCTCGACGCGGCGCTGGCGCGGCAGGGCTCGAGCGGACGCCGCCTCGGCGCCGAGCTCGTGGCCATGGGCGCCCTGCAGTCCGGCGATCTGCTGCGGACGCTGGCGACCCAGTCGCGCACCGGCTACCTGATGACCGTCGACCCGGCGCGCGCTCGCGTCGCTCCGGGCGGCCTGTCGCGCGACGTCGTCGAGGCCCTCGGCCTGGTGCCGATCGAAGCCGACGCCGAGCGCGGGCGCCTGGTCGTCGCCTGCCCGGCGCCGCTGCCGCGCCAGGCGCTGGCGGTGCTGCGGGCGCTGGTGACAGACACGGTGGAGCCGCTGCTCGTCAGCGACGAAGTCGCCGCGGCGCTGCGCGAGGCCTACGGGACGGCACCGGTCCACGCGGCGCGGGTGACGCGGGCGGTGTCGCTCCGCGCCGCCGCCGAGCACATCGCCCTGGCCATCGAATCCGGCCGCGTGTGCCGGGTGCAGCCGGTCCGCTGCGAACCGTGGGTGTGGGTGCGCCTCGACGGCGGCGCCGAACCCGAAGAGATCATCGTGCCATCGCGGGCGGTCCGGATTCCGGAGCGCGCCGCGGTCGGCGGCCTCGTCACCAAGGAGGGCGCATCATGGCTGGCGGCACCTACAGCGCACTGAGCGGGCTCCGGACGCGACTGGCGCAGCTCGATCGCATCGCGGCCGACATCGCGAACGCGGGCACGGCCGGCTACAAGACCGAGCGCGTCCCGACCGTGGAGGCGCGCCGGCCCGACTTCGGCCAGGTCCTGCAGACGGCGATCGACGTGGCGGCCGCGCCCGGCCTGATCGACTTCCGCGACGGATCGATGCAGACCACCAATCGCGATCTGGATGTCGCGCTCGAAGGGCGCGGCTTCTTCGAGATCGATACGGCCGAGGGTGTGCGCTACACGCGCAACGGCCAGTTCTCGCGCCGTCCCGACGGCACGCTGGTGACCGCCGACGGCGCCGTCGTCCGCGGTGACGGCGGGGCGGCGATCACGGTGGGGCAGGGCGCCATCGGCATCGAGCCGGACGGCTCGGTGCGCGCCGGCGGCGTCCTGGCCGGCAAGCTCAAGGTCGTCGACTTCGGCGACTACATCGGCCTGCGCCGCGAGGAAGCGGGTCGCTTCCGCGCCGAGGCCGGCTCGACGCCGGTCGACGCGCCGGCGACGTCGCGGGTCCGCGGCGGCATGCTGGAGGCGGCGAACGTGCAGCTGCCCGAGCGCATCGTGCAGCTGACCGAAGTCACGCGCGCATTCGAGGCACTGCAGCGTGGCATCACGACGCTCATGAACGACGTCGACGGCCGCGCCATCTCGGAGCTGGGCCGCCGCTAGCCCGGCCCCGGACACGCGGAAGATAGAGGAGTTTCGACATGATTCGCGCGCTCTACACGGCTGCCAGCGGCATGACCGCTCAGCAGACCAACATCGACAACACGGCGCACAACCTGGCCAACGTCAACACCGCCGGCTTCAAGAAGTCGCGGGTCGAGTTCGAGGACCTGGTCTACCAGCAGGTGCGTGGCGCCGGCGCGCCGAACTCGACGTCGACCGAGACGCCGATCGGGCTCGAGATCGGTCTCGGCACCCGGGCCGTCGGCACCGCGCGCGACTTCGCCACCGGCAACCTGAAGACGACAAGCGGGCCGCTCGACGTCGCGGTGCAGGGCTCGGGCTTCTTCCAGGTGACGCTGCCGGACGGCCGCACGGCCTATACCCGCGCCGGCGCGTTCCACATGAACGCCGAAGGCGGGCTGGTCACGGCGGAAGGCTACGGACTCGAGCCGGCGATTACGATCCCGGCCGACGCGACCTCAATCAGCATCTCGAAGGAAGGCGTGGTGTCGGTGACCATCACCGGACAGAACGCTGCCCAGCAGGTCGGGACGATCGAGCTGGCGACCTTTCAGAACGCGGCCGGACTGTCGCCGCTCGGCGGCAACTTGTTCGCCGTGACGACCGCCTCGGGCGAGGCCACCACCGGTGCCCCGGGCACCGAAGGGATGGGCACGCTGCAGCAGGGGTTCCTCGAGGAGTCGAACGTCAGCATCGTCGAGGAGATGATCAACATGATCCTCGCCCAGCGCGCCTACGAGGCGAACTCGCGCGTCGTGAAGACCGCCGACGAGATGCTGCAGCAGGTCAACAACCTGGGCCGCTGATCGCGATGCTGGCCGCGCTCGTCCTCGCCGTCGCCACCGTCACCGCCGTTTCGGCGGAGGTCGCAGCCGTCCGCGGCCCGGTCACAGCCCCGGTCTTGGCCGCGGTCGCGACCGAAGCGGAGGTGCGCGCGGCCATCGTCCGCGCCGTGCGCGAGCGCGTGGGCGATGCGATCGTCAGCGTCGACGGGCTGCGCGTCCGCGGCCTGGCGTCGACCGCCGGCGTGCGGGCGGTGCCGGACGCGGGCAGCCGCCTCGGCGGGCCGGTCCGCTTCGTGCTGCACGGCGGCGGCGGCGCACGGGCGCCGCGGCTCGGCTCGGCCGATGCCGTCGTCCACATCCGGGTGCGGCACGCGCAGGCAACACGAGCCATCGGCGCCGGCAGCGTGCTGGCGCCGGTCGACCTGGTCGAGGTCGACGCCGATCCGGGGCGCGTGGCGCTCCGCCGATTCCCCGGCGCCGCCGCCCTGGTCGGAGCCAAGGCGCGCCGGGCCATCGCGGCCGGGGCCGCTGTGGCCGCCGACGCGGTCACGGCGCCGCCACTCGTGAAGCGCGGCGAGGAGGTCGGGACGTCGGTGCGCATCGGACTGGTCGCTGCGCACGGCCGGGCGACCGCGCTCGACGATGGACAACTGGGAGAGCTCGTTCGCGTGCAGGTCGATCGCCGCAAGCTGCGCGGCCGGGTCAGCGGCCTCGGGGAAGTTGAGATCACACCATGAAGCATGCATGTCGTGCCGGCCTCGCGCTGGCCTGCCTCGTCACCGTCGCGCCGGTCGCAGCCGCGGCCGACAAGACGCCCGCGGGCCAGAAGACGCCCGTCACCGCCGTGCCGCCGCCGAGCGACGTCTACGACGTGCTCTACGCGCGCTACCTCGAATCGGCCCGGCGGACGCCGCCGGCGCCGGCTGCCGGGCCGTCGATCGACTGGATCTCGAACCTCGGCCTCGATCGCCGCGCCCGCGCCACCAACGACCTGGTGACCATCCGCGTCGTCGAGAGCATCGAGGGCGCCGGTGCCGCCGATTCGGCGCTGGACAAGAACTCGAGCGCCAGTGCCGGCGTCAGCGGCCTGTTCGGTCTGACCAAGAAGCTGCCGTCGGTAGTCGATCCGAGCGCCCTGGTCGGCACCGCCTCGGACAGCAAGTTCAAGGGCAGCGGCGCCACCAGCCGCAGCGGCACGCTGTCGGCGACGATCACCGCCCGCGTCCTGGAGGTGCTGCCCAACGGCGACCTGGTCCTCGAAGGGGCGCGCGAGATCGAGATCAACGGCGACCGCCAGATGGTGGTGCTGACCGGGGTCGCCCGGCCGCGCGACGTCAGCGACCAGAACATCGTGCTGTCGCCGTCGATCGGTCAGCTGCGCATCCGCTACTTCGGCCGCGGCCTGATGAAGGACAACCTCAAGCCCGGCTGGCTCATTCGTATTCTCAACAAGGTGTTCTGATGATGCCCGCTCCCACGGCCTGCTCCCGCCTCGTCAGCCTCATCGGCGCCCTCGCCGCGCTGGGCCTGGCGATCGCCGCCGCGCCGGCCGCCGCGGGTGACACCACTGTCCGCCTGCGCGACGTCGCCTCGCTGCAGGGCACCGCGCCCGTGCCGTTGATCGGCTACGGCCTCGTCGTCGGTCTCAACAAGACCGGTGACCGCCGGCAGACCGTGTTCTCGGCGCAGACGCTGGCCAACATGCTCGAGCGCTTCGGCGTGCTGGTGCCGGGCGAACAGATCAAGATCGAAAACGTCGCCGCGGTGCTCGTGACCGCGGAGCTGCCGGCGTTCTCGCGCCGGGGCAGCCGCCTCGACGTGACGGCGTCGTCGATCGGCGACGCCCGCAGCCTGCAGGGCGGCACGCTGCTGCCGACGCCGATGCGCGGCACCGACGGCACCGTCTACGCGCTCGCCCAGGGCCCCCTGTCGCTCGGCGGCTTCGGCGGCGGCAAGGGCGGCAACTCGGTGCAGGTCAACCACCTCACCGTCGGCCGCGTGCCGGCCGGCGGGATCATCCAGGCCGAGATCGCGAGCGCGGTGCCCGCCGCCACCGAGACCATTCTGCTGTCGCTCGGCACGCCGGACTTCACCAACGCGACGCGTGTGGCCGACGCCATCAACGCCGAGATGGGCCCTGGTGCGGCGCAGGCCCTCGACGCGGCCAGCGTCCAGGTCGCGGTGCCAGCGAACTATCGCGGCGCGCTGCCCAACCTGATGGCCCGGCTCGAGCCGCTGCCGGTGTCGATGAGCGGCCTGGCCCGCATCGTGATCAACGAGCGGACGGGGACCGTGGTCATCGGCAACGAGGTCCGCCTCGGGCGCACCGCCGTGGCGCACGGCAATCTGTCGGTCCGGATCAGCACGAAGTACAACGTGTCGCAGCCGAGCCCGTTCTCGCCGGAGGGCGAGACGGTGGTCGTGCCCGACGAGAAGGTCGACGTGACCGAGGGCGAAGCCAAGCTCGTCACGCTCGAGGAGGGGGCGACGCTCGATGCCGTCGTGCGGGCCCTGAACGCCCTCGGCGCGACCCCGCGCGACGTGATCGCGATCCTGCAGGCGATGAAGGCGGCCGGCGCCCTGACCGCCGAGCTCGTCATCATCTGAGGTCCATGATGAGCGATCGGATCCTGCCCAACGCCGCCGCGACGCCCGCCCTCGCCCTCAACGCGCCGCGCCCGCTGGGCGAGGCGCCGTCGCCGGCCGCCGAGCGCGCCCAGGTGGCCGAGCTTGCCCAGCAGTTCGAGGCGATGCTGATGTTGAACATGGTTCGGCAGATGCGGCAGTCGATGCTCGATGAGTCGGAGGCGTCCGAGGGCTTCGGGGCCACGACCATGCAAGAGACCTTCGACACCGAACTGTCGCGCTACCTGGCGCAGGCCGGCGGCGTCGGGCTGGCCGCCTTCATGATGCGGACGCTCGACGCACGCGCCGGTGAAGCCACGAACTCAGCAGCAGCGCCAGCGGGTCCGGTGTCGTTGGCGCTGCCCGCCGTCACCGCTGCGGGCGCTGCGGTCGCAGGGGTGAGTCGGTCTACCGACACTCCCGACGCTCCGGCGTCGGTCGAGCTCCCGCTGGCCTCGTCGGTCACGTCCGCCTACGGTTGGCGCTCTGATCCCTTCACCGGCGAATCGCGCTTCCACCGCGGCGTCGATCTGCGCGCCGCCTATGGCACCGAGGTTCCGGCCGCGAGCGGTGGCACCATTGTAAGTGCCGGTGAGCGTGGCACTTACGGAACGATCGTGGTGGTCCGCGACGGCGCCGGCGTCGAAACCCGCTATGCCCATCTCTCGGCGACGCTGGTCAAGGAGGGCGACGTCATCGCCGCCGGGACGCCAATCGGTCGCGTCGGCTCGAGTGGGCGATCTGCGGCACCACACTTGCACTTCGAGGTGCTGGTCAACGGCGAGCGGGTGGACCCCGCCCAATGGGCGGGTCGTGTCGGGAGAGGACCATTAAAGTCCGATGACGTGGCTGTCGATTAACCCCTCGACCGGGGTTATCTGCCCGGCATTGGAGTGACTGTCATGAGGATTCACGGCGAACGGCCCGAAAACGTCGGACAGACCCAGGCGACCGCTGACCGTGTTCGCACCGGGCGGTCGGATCAGGCGGCGCAGGTGCCGGCCGATCGCGTCCAGGTTTCGGACCAGGCCCGCTTGCTGAGTGCGGCCGTGCAGGCTGCCCACGAGCTACCGGATTCGTCGGACGCCGCCATCGAGCGTGCGCGTGCGAAGCGCGCCGCCGGAGAACTCGGCAAGGATGCCGAGCGGCTGGCCGACAAGTTGATCGATTCCCTGCTGCGCTGACAGCGGCCTTTGGGCCCGTCCGGCGCACGTGCGAGGCATGATGACGTCGAACGCCGGTCTGGGCGAGCTCGTGCGGGAACTCCGCGCCACGCTCGAAGCCATCAGCCTCGGTCTTGTCGAGGGGCTGCCCAATCGCCTCCTCGACGCCGAGCCGCGGCTCGCCGAAATTTCGGCCCGCCTCGCGTCTCTTCCGCCAACCGACGTCGCGCCCCTCCGCCCCGAGCTGATCGCGGCGCAAGCGGCGCTCCGCCGCTGCGAGCGTCTCGGGGGTACCGTCATCGCACTGAACGACGTCTACGCCACCCGCCACGGCTACGGGCGATCCGGCCACTTCGCGACTTCCGACGCCGCAGGCGTTCTCCAAGCGAGGGTCTGATGTCGGGTCTCTTCGGCATGCTGACGACCACGGCGCGCTCGCTCGACGCGCAGCGCTACGGCCTGGACGCAGCCGGCCAGAACATCGCCAACGTCAATACGCCCGGGTATTCCCGCCGCACCGTCGACTTCGGTGCCGTGCCCCCGACCAGCGAGCAGCTGAACGCCGGCAACGGTGTCGAGGTCCTCGGGGTGCGCCGTCAGCGCGATCGCTTCTTCGATCGCCGGCTGTTCCAGGAGAACCCGGCCCAGCACCGCGAGGCGGCGCTGGCCGACGCGCTCGCCATCGTCGAGGCGAGCATCGGCTCGTCGGAGAGCACGCTGAACCCGCGCCTGACGCAGTTCTTCGACGCCTTCTCCGGCCTCGCCCAGGCCCCGACGTCGGCGACCGCCCGCGCCGACGTGCTGGCCAAGGGCCAGGCCCTCGCCGGCGAGATCCGCGCCACCGACAATCGCTTCGGGGCGGCGCAGCTCGACGCCGATCGCCGCGTGCGCTCGACGGTCGACGACATCAACTCGCTCGCCAACCGCCTCGCGTCGCTGAACGATCGCATCGCCAATTCCGACGCCAGCGGCACCATGACCCTCCGCGACGAACAGAGCGAGGTCGTGCGCGAGCTGTCGTCGCTCATCGACGTCGAGACCATCGATCACTCGAACGGCACCGTCCAGGTCTCGTTCGGCCGCGGCAAGCCGCTCGTCATCGCCGACGTCGCCTATGCCGTGACGGTCCAGAACGAGCCCACGACCGGCTTCGCCCGTCTCTATAGCGGCGTCAGCGACGTCACGACGGCCATCAGCGGCGGGCGCGCGGCCGGCCTGATCGCCGCTCGCGACGTCAACATCCCGAATTACCGCAGCGAGCTCGACGCGCTGGCCTACGAGGTCGTCCAGCAGGTCAACACGCTGCACGACGCCGGGTTCACGCTCGCCGGTGTCGACGCGCCGCCGTTCTTCCAGCCGCTGGCGACGGTCGCCGGTGCGGCCTCGCAGATTGCGCTCGACCCGACCGTGGCCGCCAACGGCAGCTTGATCGCCGCCGGCAGCGTCGCGGCGACGCCCGGTGACAACGGGACGGCCCGTTCCCTGGCGGCGCTGCGCGACGCGCGCGTGCTCTCCGGCAACACCGCCACCTTCACCGGCTATTACACCGACCTCGTCTACGGCGTCGGCCAGGATCGCAGCGTCGCCGTTTCCGAGGGCCAGGTGCGGGCCGAAGTCGTGCAGCAGCTCGAGAATCTGCGCGACAGCGTCTCGGGTGTCTCGCTCGACGAGGAGGCGGCGTCGATGATGCGCTTCCAGCGGGCCTACGAGGCCAACGCACGCTTCTTCACCACCGTCAACCAGACGCTCGACGTTCTGCTCAATCTCGGGCGCTAGACGGAGCCTTCATGCGCGTCACTTTCGGATCGATCTTTCGGCACGGCCTGGCCGACATCAACCGGACCTCCGAGGATCTCGTGCGGCGGCAGCGCGAGGTGTCGTCGGGACGGCGGATTCACCTGCCGAGCGACGACCCGTCCGCGATGGCCACGGCGATGGGCGAGCGGACCGAAGTGTCCACGCTCGACCAGTTCACCCAGACCAGCGATTCGGTGGACTCGCGCCTGACCGTCGTCGACACCGTCTACAGCGACATCATCAACCGGCTGACCAACGTCCAGACCCGGGCCGCCGGCGGTCGCAACAGCTTCCTGACGCAGACCCAGCGCGACGCGCTCGCCGGCGAGATTCGCGGCGCCGCGAGCGCCATCCTGACCGCGGTGAACACCAGCTACCGCGGCATGTACCTCTTCTCCGGCGGCCAGTCGCTGACCGCGCCCTACACGCCCGGTCCGCCGATCTCGGGCTACCAGGGCGACGCCAACGTGCAGTCGGTCGACGTCGCCCGCGAACGCTCCGTGCAGGTGACCTTCGACGCCGGTCTGATCTTCCAGGGTGCCGCGCCGGCCGATGTCTTCCAGACGCTCGACGCCCTGGCGACCGCGGTGCAGACCGGCAACATGGCCGGGATCGACCAGGGGCTGGCGGACGTGTCGCAGGCCTTCGAGCGCGTCACCAACGCCCAGACGCGGATCGGCATCGAGCTCGCGCGGATGCCCGAGGATCGAGCCCGGCTGGTGACCCAGCGCAACGCGGCCGATGCACGCCGCTCCTCGGCGGAGGACGCCAACCTGGCCGAGTCGATCAGCGCCCTGACCCAGGCCGATGCCGCGCACCGGGCCGCCCTCGGCGCCCTCGCCAACGCCGGCCGGCTGTCCCTGATGGACTACCTCAAATGACCGCCGCCCAGGGTGAAGGGGCGGCGCCGGACGTGCTGCGTCTGTTCACGCACTTTGGCGCCTTCACTCTCAAGACCGACGACGTCATCGCCTTCCCGAGCGGTCTGCCCGGCTTCGAGGCCGACCGCCGGTTCGTCCTGCTGTCGGCGCCGAGCTACGAGCCGGTGCAGTGCCTGCAGTCGATCGACGCGGCGTCGCCGTCGTTCCTCGTCGTCGATCCCCGGCGGGTGCTGCCCGACTATCGCGCCCGCCTCAACCAGAGCGATCTGACCCGACTCGGCGCGACCGACGAGTCGACGCTCGTCTGGCTGGCCATCGTCACCGTCGTCGACGAGGGCTTGTTCGCCAACCTCAGGGCCCCGGTCGTCATCAATCCCGCGCGGATGCTGGGCTTCCAGCTGGTGCCCTCGGACAGCGTCTACCCCCTGCGGCAGCCGCTGTTCGCGGAGTAGGTGACCCGGTGCTGGTCTTCACGCGCAAGCGCAACGACGCGATCATCATCGGAGACGGGATCGAGATCCGCGTGCTCCGGGTCGGCCGCGACAGCATCCGGCTCGGCGTGAAGGCGCCGCCAAGCGTCCCCGTCCACCGGCTCGAGATCTACGAGCAGATCGTCGAGGCCAACCGCGCCGCCGCGGCGCGCCGCGATCTGCCGGCGGCGGTGGCCGCCCGCCTCGGCAAGAAGTCCGAACCGACGAAATGACCCTACGCGCCTCGGAGGATTGGCGTCTCGCCCCGGCGGACATGGTTGCCGGGCTGCTCGAGGCCGAGCGCCAGCGCTGGATCGCCACCCTGCACTGGGACGCCCAGCCGGCATTCGATCTGCTCGAGCGCTCGCGGCAGTCGGGCCAGGCGGCGGGGCTGCTCGCCTACGACGCCGACGGCCGGCCGATCGGCTGGACGCACTACTTCCTGCACAACCGGCGTCTGCAGATCGGCGGGCTGGTCGCCGAATCGGGCGAGGTCACGCGGCAACTGCTCGACGATGTGCTGCGTACGCCCGAGGCCGAGCTCGCCGGCGAGGTCCTGTGCTTCGCCTTCCCGGCGTCGGTCGCGCTCGAGGGCGCGCTGACGCGGCGCCGATTCGACGTCACCCGCTACACCTACCTGCAGCGGGCGCTGGCCCCGGCCACGGCGGCGGCGCCGTCGACGGCTCCGGCGGCGATCGCCTCCCACTTGCGGACATGGACCGAGGACGACGCGGTCGACACCGTGCGGCTGTTCGCGCGGGCCTACGCCGGGTCGGAAGCGGCGCGCGCGTTCGCGCCGCGCGGCACGCTCGAGGAATGGGCCCAGTACGTCGCCCAGATCATCAAGACGCCCGGCTGCGGCCGCTTCCTGCCCGCGGCCAGCGTGTCGGTGCAGCACCCCGCCGATGACCGGCTGCGCGGTCTGGTGCTGACGACGGCGCTCCAGCGCGACACGGCGCACATCGCCCAGCTCGCGGTCGACCCGGCCTACCGGCGCCGTGGCCTGGCCCGCGCCCTGGTCGAGGACGCCAGCCGCCGCGCCGGCGCCGCCGGCTGCTGGCGGATGACGCTGCTCGTGGCCGACGACAACACCGCGGCCCGCGATCTCTACGCCTCGCTCGGTTTCGAGCCGGTCGCGCACTTCCTCTACGCGACGCGCCAGGCACCGAACCGCCTGCGCGGCCAGCGCACCACCAAGTCGACCGTCCTCGCGTAGGCCGCGCGCGGGCGCGAACGCCCAACCTCCAAGCTCCAACGTCCAAGGCACTCCTAACCTCCAACTACCAAGGCCCTGCAAGGTTGGGAGTTGGCAGTTGGGAGTGCCTTGGGAGTTGGACGTTGGAAGTTGGGAGTTCCGCCGGCGTTAGCCGGCGGTGTAGTGGCTGGCGAGCAGCGTATCGATGATGCGCGTGGTGCGCGCCGCGCTCTCGGCCGTGCTCGGGCACGACGGCGTGCCCGTCAGCAGCTCGTCGACGATCGTCTGGATCAGCGGCTGCTGGACGTGGACGGGCAAAGGGAGCTCAATCGCTTCGATCCCGGTCTCGGTTTCGAGAATGACCGGCGTATCGCTGAACGTGGCGAACAGGATGCGCCCGCGCGAGCCGACGATCTCGGTACGGTCGACGTCGCCCGAGGCGCTGAAGCTCCAGACGCCGATGCCGCGCACCCCGGATGCCCACGCGAAGGTCGTCGTGACCACGTCCTCTGCTGCGTAGAGCCCGCCCTGATTGGCCGCCGAGCCCGAGACGTCGGTGATGGGACCGAGGAAGTAGTCGAGCAGATCGAGCTGGTGGGCGGCGAGATCGACGAACAGCCCGCCGCCCGAGATTGCCGGATCGATGCGCCAGGGCAGCGCGCCCGGCGCTGGCGAGAAGGCGCGGTAGACGGACACCGTCGCGACGCGCACGGCGCCGATCGCGCCGGCATCGAGCAGCGCCTTGATGCGCGCGAAGCGCGGCAAGGCGCGGCGATAGTAGGCGGTGAACAGCGGCACGCTGGCGGTGGCGCAGGCGTCGATCATGGCCCGGCACTCAGCGTGATCGAGCGCCATCGGCTTCTCGACGTAGACCGGCTTGCCGGCGCGCGCGGCGACGCGCGCGTACTGCAGATGCGTCGACGGCGGCGTCGCCACGTAGACCGCGTCGACCTCCGGATCGTGCACCAGCGCGTCGGCATCCGCGTACCAGCGCGGCACGCCGTGGCGGCGGGCGTAGTCCTCGGCCTTGGCCGCGTCCCGCCGCATCACCGCGACCAGGGCCGAGCCGCGGGCCTTCTGGAACCCCGGCCCGCTCTTCACTTCCGTCACGTCCCCGCACCCGATGATGCCCCAGCGAATGGTATCCACGGCGGCAGTCTATCGCGCCGCGCGGCGGCGCCGAATCCGGCTCACCTGGGCGCGGCGCCGCCGTGGCCAGACACACGCGGCCCGCGCGCGGCGCCGCCGGCGCGCCCAGCGTCGGCGTGACGAATGGCGAGGACGGAGTCCGGAGCCATCGTCCGGTCGACGCGCGAAGGCGCGTCGGCAAACAGCAGACGCGTGCTCAAGGGGCCGCCCGCCGCGGCGCGAGAGACGCGCCGTGGCCAGACACACGCAGTACGCCGTACTTGAGGAGCCACATCACCGCGAACCAGCCGCGCGCGTCGATCGCGGCGAGCGCCACGGCGTCGCGCACGCGTGTCGGGATCGTGCAGCGATCGCGGATCGCCTCGAGCAGCGCCCGATCGAGCAGCGGGGCGACGTCGGAGTAGGGCGGATCGATGGCGACACCGGCGACGGTGGCGACGGTGTCGTCGGGCGAGAGGAAGCCGGTGGGGTAGGCGCGAAAGATCTGCGCCGGCGTGAGGGCTGGCGCTGCCGCGTAGGGCGGCGCCTCGAGCCGGCTCGGCGCCGGAGCGCGCCAGTCGCCGACCGCCGGCATCGCGGCGGCCAGGTCGTCCCAGAGCGCCTCGTAGTGCCGGACCACGGCGCTGGCGCGGAAGTGTTCGCGGACCTTGAGCCGGCCCGCGGCACCCATCGCAAGACGTCGCGGCTCGTCGGCGATCAGGGCGCGCAGGTGGTCCGCCAATTGTTCGGTGTCGATCGCCACGCTCTGCGCCTGGATCAGCTGCGCGATGTTGGGATCCATGACGTCGCCGAGCCCCGCCAGCGGATCCGCTTCGCACCACAGCGTGTCGACGAGCAGACCGTCGACGTTGTCATCGACGAGATACTTGTAGCCGTCGAAGCGCGAGGCGACCACCGGCCGCCCGTGGCCGAGCGCTTCGAGGATGCTCAGGCCGTAGGTCTCCTGCGTGTTGTCGGCGAGCGACACGACGATGTCGGCCGCGGCCAGCAGATCGGGCTTCACGCGGACGATGAAGTTGGCATGCACGCGGGTGTGCGCGCGGACGCCATAGGCTTCGATCAACGACTGCAGCAGCCGTACGTCGCCGTCGCTGGCCCCGCCGGCGATGACCAGCACGACCGGGCGCGCCGCTTCGGGTATGACGCGCCGGGCGAACACCTTGAGCACCGGCGCCAGGTCCATCTTCTGGGCCGGCGTGATCCGTCCGAGCACCAGCAGCGCCACCGCGTCGGTCGGGATCTGGAGGCGCCGGCGCCCGGCGTCGCGATCGCCGGTCGCGTCGAGGGCATCGTCGTCGATGCCGAGGCCGAGCGGCACCAGCCGCCCGGCGAAGCGCCGGCCGACGATCGCCGCCGCCGCGTCGAGCAGCCGGCCGAACGCGTCCAGCCCGTCGCGGCTCAGGCAGGCGATGGCGTCGCCGGGGGTGAGGCCGGCGTGGGCCAGGCGGACCGCGTAGTCGAGCATCTCGCGGCCGTGGATCGAGAAGATCATGCCGGTGATCGGCCAGGGGCGCGGCGCGTGCGCGGCGCGCAGCCGGTGCAGGCCGGGAAGGAACGCGCCCCAGCCGCCGGCGTGGAAGACGTGGAAGGCGTCGCGCGCGATTCGCGCCGGCAGGTCGACCAACGGCAGCGGACGCACGCGCACGCGGGTCGCGGCGTCGAGGCCCCAGCTCTCCACGACCTCGAGGAAGGCGCGCTGGTTCTCGCTCGACGGATTGGCCAGCACGTACTCGTCGAACGAGCCGTAGCGGACCAGCGCCTTGATGAAGTCGTGGTTGGCGACGAGCCGCCCGATGCGGCGTTCGGCGCCGCCCTGCTCGACGAATGGGGAAACGGACCCGAAGCGCTTCACGCACCTATTATGTGTTTTCGGCCGGCCTCTCACGGCCGTCCGCAGGCCGCCCATTGAGCGTGCCGGCTGCTATTTGCCGACGCGCCTTCGCGCGTCGACCAGACGATGGCTCCGGACTCCGTCCTCGCCATCGTCACGCGGCGCTGGGCGCGCCGCGGCGCCGTCACGCGGGCGGCGGCCATTATCGGTTGCGGCCGCGCTCTCAGGCGCGGTGTCGGCCCTAGCAGCCCGTGGTGAAAGTCCCACGGCATTCGACGGGCGATGCATCCCGGCGCTCGGCGTTGCTCGTCGGTCGAATATTCCC
>JANOIR010000548.1:0-22209 GCA_031407765.1 Vicinamibacteraceae bacterium | reverse complement strand
TGGCTGCCGCGCAGGCCACGCCTCCAGCTCCTGCCCCTGCGTCTCCGTTCGGCCAAGGCGAATCGCGTGACGCGGGCCACCGGTCGCAGATCCGCATCCGCGATCCGTTCGTCCTGCCGGATCCGGCGGCCAAGGTCTACTACATCTACGGCAGCACCAATCGCGGGCTGAGCCCGACCGATGCCCGCAAGGAAGTCGTGGTCTACAAGACCCGCGACCTCGAGGAGTGGGGCGAGCCGATCACCGCGTGGGCGGTGCCGGCCGGCCATTGGGGCCGCGAGACGGTGTGGGCCCCGGAAGTGCATCGCTACCAGGGCAAGTACTACCTGTTCGTGACGCTGACCTCCTCCGACACGCTGCCGACGCCCGAGGGACGTCCGCCGAACTCCAAGCGCGGCACCGAGATCCTCGTCGCCGACCGACCGGAAGGGCCGTTCACGCCGTTCGGTCACGGTCCGCAGACGCCGCACGACTGGATGGCGCTCGACGGCACGCTCTACGTCGAGGACGGCGTGCCCTACATGGTGTTCTGCCACGAGTGGATCCAGATCACCGACGGCAGCATGGACATGGTGCGGCTGTCGCCGGATCTGTCCTCAGCAGTCGGCGCCCCGACGACGCTGTTTCACGCCACCGATGCGCCGTGGACGCGTTGCCGCGGCGATCTCGGCGAGCTGTTTCAAGGCAAGCGATACCACGCCTCGATCACCGATGGCCCGTGGTTCCACCGCACCAGGACCGGGACACTGCTGATGCTCTGGTCGTCGTATGGACAGGCAAAGTACGCGACCGGGCAAGCAGTGTCGACCAGCGGCACGCTCAAGGGCCCGTGGGTGCAGGACGCCGAGCCGCTCTGGAGCGACGACGGCGGGCACCCGATGCTGTTCCACACGTTCGAGGGGCAACTCGTGATGGCCATCCACCAGCCGAACCGGCGCGTCGAGCGCGCCCGCTTTTTCGAGGTCGACGACACCGGCGATCGGATCCGCATCGTGCGCGAGATCGGAGGCCCGCGATGACACGCGCCTCGACCGCCGCCGCCCTCGCGGCTTTCTTGCTCGGCGCTGCGCCGCCCGCGGGCGTAGCGGCACAGGCGCCCGCGACCGGTGCGCCGGCCGCCGCCGTCCGGCCCGACGCCGATCCGCGTATCCAGGCGCTCGTCGCGGCGATCTCGGTCGAGCGCCTCACGACGCTCGACACCACGCTGGTCGGCTTCGGCACGCGGAACACGCTCTCGAACCAGACCTCACCGACGCGCGGCATCGGCGCGGCGCGGCAGTGGATCTTCGACGAGCTGACGCGCTCGAGCGCCAAGCTGCGGGTCTCGTTCGACACCTACCAGATCGCCCCGCAGGGCCGCATCACGCGGCCGGTCGACCTGCGCAACGTCATGGCGGTACTGCCCGGCAAATCGCCGCGCCGCATCTACGTCAGCGGCCACTACGATTCGCTGAACCTCGGAACCGGCGGGCAGCTCGCGTCGGCGACGCGGGCTCCGCAGGCGGGGGGCGGTGGGGCGGGAACCGCCGCAGCGGGAACTGCCGTAGCCGGTCAGGACGGCGCGCCGGCCGACCCGCTGCAGCGGCCCGGCATCGACTACGACATCGACGCGCCCGGCGCCAACGACGACGGCAGCGGCACCGTGCTGACGATGGAGCTGGCGCGGGTGTTCGCCGAGAGCGGCCTCGAGTTCGACGCCACGCTGGTGTTCATCTGCTGGGCGGGCGAGGAGCAGGGCCTCATCGGATCGGCGGCGCACGCACAGCGGATCGCCGCGGAGAAGGTGCCGGTCGAGGCGATGATCTCGAACGACATCGTCGGCAACTCGCGCGGCGGCTCCGGCGTCGTCGACGCCGGCAGCGTCCGCGTCTACGCGGTCGGCCCCGAGGACTCACCGGCCAGGGCGCTGGCGCGCTACATCGTGTCGACGTCGGCGACCTACGTGCCGGCACACCGCGTGCGGCCGATGGCGCGGGAGGATCGCTTCGGGCGGGGCAGCGACCAGGCGTCGTTCACGCAGCAGGGGTATCCGGCCGTGGTCTTCCGCGAAGCCAACGAGAACTTCGACCGCCAGCACTCGGCGCGCGACACCCTCGACGGCGTCGACTTCGGCTATCTGGCGCAGAACGCGCGCGTCAACGCCGCGGCCGTCGCGTCGCTGGCCCTGGCGCCGCCGGCGCCGGTCGTCACGACCGAGCGCGGGGCCGCGCGGATCGGCCGCGATCCGTCCGGCTACGACGCCGCGCTGCGCTGGGCGGCGTCGCCCGGCGCCGCCGGCTATCGCATCTACTGGCGCGAGACCTGGCGCCACGACTGGCAGCATGCGCGGACCGTCGGCGCCGTCACCGACGTGGTGCTGCCCGGCGTCTCGATCGACGACTGGGTGTTCGGCGTCGCGGCGATCGGCGCCGGCGGGCACGAGAGCCTGGTGAGCGCCTACGTCTCGCCGGTGCGGCCCGGGCGTCCGATCGAGCTCGTCAAGTAGCGCCCCGTGATCGCGCTGCTCCTCGATCTCCTGTTCGGCGTGCTCTGGGTCGGTGGCGGCAACGCGGTGATCGAGGGCGTTGCGCGCGCGATCGGCGCGACGTTCGGCCGCACCGATCGGCAGCACCCGGTCGCCGCCGGCGTCGGCCTCTTCCTGATGGGGGCGGCGCTCGGTGGGCTGTCGTGCGCAGTCTGGCCGTACCAGGTCGCCGCCAACGGACCCTTCCCGGGCGTCAGCCTGATCGTCTCGCCGCTCGTCAACGGGCTGGCGCTCGAAGCGATCGGCCGCTGGCGCGACCGCCGCCGCAAGCCCCGCTCCTACCTGTCGACGTTCTGGGGCGGCGCGCTGTTCGCGTTCGGCATGGCCGGCGTCCGCTTCTGGCTGCTCGGCGATCACTGAGCCCGCCGCTGCGCGGGCCGACGGCGCGGCCCACCCGGGGAACATGGCAGAATCTGGCGCATGCAGGCACATGAGCGGCTGGAGACGCCGCGGCTGATCTTGCGGCGGCCACGCGCCGCGGATGCATCGGCGATCTTCGAGCGCTACGCCAGCGATCCCGAGGTGACGCGGTGGCTCGGCTGGCCGCGCCACACCTCGATCGCCGACACCGAAGGATTCCTCGCGTTCTCGGACGCCGAGTGGACGCGAACCCCGGCTGGGCCTTACCTGATCGCGGCGCGCGACGGCGCGCTCCTGGGCAGCACCGGCTTCGGGTTCGAGACGCCGTTCCGCGCGATGACCGGCTACTTGCTGGTGCGCGAGGCCTGGGGCCGCGGCCTCGCGACCGAGGCGCTGCGCGCCGTCACCGAGCTCGCCCCGCGCCTCGGCCTCATCCGCCTCCACGCGTTCTGTCACGTGGACCACGAAGCCTCGGCCCATGTCCTCGACAAGTGCGGATACGCCCGCGAGGGTGTCCTCCGGCGTCACACGGTATTCCCGAACAGCGGCGTGGCTGGCCCGCTCGACGTCCTGAGCTACGCTCGGACCTGGTGAGCGCCGGCCAGGGCCTGCAGACTCCGCCGCGGTGAGCCGATTCTCTGAGCACAGAGGCTCACATGATGCTGGCGTTGACGTGGTGGGGCTGGTCCGGCCTCATCGTGGCCGTCGTGATCATCCTTGGCGCGTGGGCCCGACGCGCCTGGCGGGCGACCGTCCGCCTGGAGCTCGTCGACTACCTCCAGCGCGAGGCCCCGGATCTGACGATCACGCGCGTGCACGGCGATCGCCTGATCTTCACTGTCCCGGGCGGCGGTGAAGGCGTCCTCCACCTGCAGCGGTTCTACAGCGCGATGGCTGACTGCCCGACCGACCAGACGGCGGAGGCCGAGGCGGCGCGGCGATCCGTGTTCGCGACCCTCGGGCAAACGCTCCGTGAGGCGGCGGCGGGCATGGTCCTCGATCCGGCCCGGGATCGCCCGCGGGTCCGGCCGCGGCTGCTGACCGACGCGGCGCTGGCGGCGTTGCGCCGTCATCCACAAGCGGCCGCGCTGCCGGCCTGGCCGTCCGGGGTGCCCGGGCTGTCGGTCGTGCTGGTGCTCGACCGCGAGGCGTCGGTCGCCTACCTGACCGACGTCCACCTCGGCGAACTGGGGCTCGCCCACGACGAGGCCTTGGCCCTCGCCAAGGCGAACCTCGCGATCACCTTCGCCCGCGACACGGTGCGCCAGGCCATCGCCGACGGCAAGAGCATCAGCGTGGTCAAGAGCTGCGACAGCTACGATGCGGCGCGCCTCCTGCTGGTGCCCGACTACCTCGAGGCGGGCGAGTCGATCGCCGCGCTGATCCCCGATCGCGACACGCTGGTGCTGATCGCGCCGCCGGCCGACGGCGACTGGACGCCGCACCGGAAGCTGGCGAGGAACGCCGCCGGCGACCCGCTGTGCACCGAACCGCTGCTGGTGACGCCGCAGGGCATCGGCCGCGCCGCCGCGTAGCGCCGCCGCAGGCTGGGCACGGCCGGAGGAACCGGCGTCGCCTGGCGCTCGTCTCTGCCCCTGATGTGGACGCTGCCGGCGCGCCTTGCGGTCCAGACGCTGCGCGCCAACCTGCTGCGGACGGTTCTGTCGACGCTCGGCATCGTGATGGGCGCTGCGTCGCTGTCGGCGGTGCTCGCCCTCGGCGACGGCGCCGAGGCCTTCGCCCGGCGCCGCATCGAAGGCGAAGGGCTGCAGACGATCCTGCTGGCGGCGAAGACCGCCGATCGGATCGACGGCGTCCGGGTGCCGCGGACACACCCGGCCCAGTTCGCGCGGGCGGACGCCGACAGCCTGGCGGCCGCGCTCGGTTCCGGCGCCGGCGTCACCCTCGTGCGCAGGGCCGTGCTGCGCTGGCGGACGCCCTCCGAGGTCGCCGCCAACGCCGTTGTGGAAGCCGCCAAACCGGAGCACGCCGCGCTGGCCCAGGGCCTGCTGGTGTCGGGGACCGTTGCGTCCCCGGCGGTGCAGGCGGGCCGGTCGCTGTCGGCCGCGGAGCTGGCAGGGGAGACGCCCGTGACCGTCGTGTCGGCACCGGTGGCTCGGCTCCTCGCGGCGACACCCGGCGCGGCGGTCGGGCAGGACGTGGTGGTCGGGGCTCGGCGTCTGCGCGTGATCGGCGTGCTGCCCGATCGGGCTGGCCGCGACGAGCCCGTGGTGATGCTGCCGTTCCTGCTGCTGAGCGGGCTGAGCGCCGAGACCCAGGAACCGCACGCGCTCGTCGCGCAGGCGCCGACCGTCGAGGCCGTCGAGAAGCTGACCGTCGTGGCGACGGGCTGGGCCCGCGCGCGCTACGGCGACGGGGTGACGGTGTCGGCCACCGGGCTGCAGCGTCTCCGCGACGTCGCTCAGGGCATCTTGCTGTTCAAGCTGCTGATGGGCGCCTTCACCGCCATCGCCCTCCTCGTCGGCGGGATCGGCATCATGAACGTGCTGCTCGCCTCGGTGCTCGAGCGGACGCGGGAGATCGGTATCCGCCGGGCCGTCGGCGCCAGGCGGCGGGACATCGTCCTGCAGTTCCTGGCCGAGTCCGTGGCGATCTCGGGAACGGGCAGCCTGCTGGGGCTGGCGGTGGGCCTCGGCGGCGCGTTCGCCTTCACCGCGCTGATGCGGGCCCGCAGCGACGCGCCGATCTACGCGGCGGTCACGCCGCAGACCGTCGTCGCCTCGATCCTTGCGGCGACCGCGACCGGCGTCGTCTTCGGCCTCTACCCGGCCTTCCGGGCGGCGCGGCTGCCGCCCGTGGACGCGATCCGCGCCGAGTAGCGGCTTAGGACCCTGGTCGGAATAGAGCGGCCAACTTGGCCGCCGATGCATCCCGCCGGGCCGCGTTGCTCGTCGCTTGCATACTCCCGGTATGCGCGCTCCTCACGCCTTGCCGGGCGGGCGCCTCGGCGCCCAAGTCGACCACCCTATTCCGACCAGGGTCGTTACTGCACCGGCGCCGGCAGCTCGGACGCGCCCATCAGATAGGCGTCGACCCCGCGGGCCGTGCTGCGGCCGTCGGCGATCGCCCAGACGATCAGCGACTGGCCGCGCTGCATGTCGCCGGTGACGAACACGCCGGGCACGCTCGTCATCCAGCTGGCGTCGCGCTGCACCGTGCCCCGCGTCGAGAGCGCGAGCCCGAGCTGGCTGACCAGGCCCTTCGGTTCGGCGCCAGTGAAGCCCATCGCCAGCAGCACGAGGTCGGCGGCCAGCTCGAACTCGGAGCCGGAAACCGGCTTGAACAGCAGCCGGCCGTCCTCCTTGACGCCCTGGACGCTCGAGCCCGCCAGTGCGCGGACGCGGCCCTTGTCGTCGCCGAGGAACTTCGTCGTCGCCACCGAGTAGAGTCGCTCGCCGCCCTCTTCGTGCGCCGATGAGACGCGGAAGATGTTCGGCCACTGCGGCCACGGATTGTCGACGGCGCGGATCGCCGGCGGCTTCGGCAGCAGCTCGAGCTGGTGCACCGACTTGGCGCCCTGGCGGTGCGCCGTGCCCAGGCAGTCGGCGCCGGTGTCGCCGCCGCCGATGATCACGACGTGCTTGTCCTTCGCCGTGATGAACTGGCTCTCCTTGATGGTGTCGCCTTCGCAGCGCTTGTTCTGCAGCGGCAGGTAGTCCATCGCGAAGTGGATGCCCTCGAGCTCGCGGCCCGGGATCGGCAGGTCGCGGCCGACGGGCACGCCGCAGGCCAGGACCACCGCATCGAACGACTTCTTGAGCGCGGCGGCGTCGGGCGACACCCCGACGTCGCAGCCCGGCTTGAAGACGATGCCCTCGGCTTCCATCAGGCGGAGCCGGCGATCGAGCACCGCCTTCTCCATCTTGAACTCCGGGATGCCGTAGCGCAGCAGCCCGCCGATGCGATCGGCGCGCTCGAACACGGTGACGGTGTGGCCGGCCTTGTTCAGCTGATCGGCGACCGCCAGCCCCGACGGGCCCGAGCCAATGACCGCGACCGTCTTGCCCGTGCGCGACGCCGGCGGCGTCGGCTTGACCCAGCCCTCGTCGTAGGCGCGCTCGATGATCGCCCACTCGATCGACTTGATCGTGACCGGGTCGGCGTTGATGCCGAGGACGCAGGCGCCCTCGCACGGCGCCGGGCACAGCCGGCCGGTGAACTCCGGGAAGTTGTTGGTCGCGAACAGGCGCACGATCGCCGCCTGCCAGCGATCGCGGTAGACGAGGTCGTTCCAGTCCGGGATCAGGTTGCCGAGCGGGCAGCCCTGATGACAGAACGGGATGCCGCAGTCCATGCAGCGCGCGCCCTGATCGGCGAGCACCGGCGGCGCGTGCACCTTGTAGACCTCGCGCCAGTCCTGCAGCCGCTCGGAGACCGGCCGGGCAGGTTGCTTGGTGCGCTTGAGCTCGATGAATCCCGTCGGTTTCCCCATTAGAGTCCCAGACTACCCCTGCGCTCCGATGAGCTCGGCGAACCCGACGTCCCGTCCTTCGGCCCGCGCCGCGGCTTCTGCCGCCAGCACGCGCTTGTAGTCGCGCGGCATCACCTTCACGAACTGCTCGCGCGTGTGGCTCCAGTGCAGCAGCAGCTTCGACGCGTGGTCGCTCGCCGTCGCCTGGATGTGCCGGGTGATGAGCAGCCGCAGGAGCTCCTCGTCCGAATCCTCGATCGGCCCGAGATCGACCAGGCCGGGGTTGCAGCGCGTCTGGAAGCGGCGATCGACGTCGAGCACGTAGGCGACGCCGCCGCTCATGCCGGCGGCGAAGTTACGGCCGGTGCGGCCGAGCACCACGACGCGGCCGCCGGTCATGTACTCGCAGGCGTGATCGCCGACGCCCTCGATCACCGTGTGTACGCCGCTGTTGCGCACCGCGAAGCGCTCGCCGGCGATGCCGCGGAAGAACGCCTCGCCGCTGGTCGCGCCGTAGAGCGCGACGTTGCCGATGATGATGTTGTCCTCGGGCGCGAAGGTCGACGCCTTGGGCGGGTAGACCACCACCCGGCCACCGGAGAGGCCCTTGCCGACGTAATCGTTGGCGTCGCCCTCGAGGGTCAGCGTGATGCCCTTCGGCACGAACGCGCCGAAGCTCTGGCCGGCGTGACCGTTGAAGTGGATGCGCACGGTGCCGTCGGGCAGGCCCGCCCCGCCCCATCGCTTCGTCACTTCGTAGCCGAGCAGCGTCCCCACCGTGCGGTTCACGTTGCGGATCGGCATCGTGAACGCCACCGGCGCCCGCTGCTCGATGGCCGGGCGCGCCCGCGCGATCAGCTCGTTGTCGAGCGCCTTGTCGAGGCCGTGGTCCTGCGACGTCACGCAGCGCAGCGGCGCGTTCTCCGGCAAGGTCGGCTGGAACAGGATCTGCGAGTAGTCGAGGCCGCGCGCCTTCCAGTGGTCGAGCGCCTGGGCGACGTCGAGCCGATCGGCGCGGCCGATCATCTCGTCCATGGTGCGGAAGCCGAGCTCCGCCATCAGCTCGCGCACCTCCTCGGCGATGAAGCGGAAGAAGTGCTCGACGAACTCCGGCTTGCCGGTGAAGCGCGAGCGCAGCTCGGGATCCTGCGTCGCGATGCCGACCGGGCAGGTGTTCAGGTGGCAGACGCGCATCATGACGCAGCCCGACACGACCAGCGGCGCGGTGGCGAAGCCGAACTCCTCGGCGCCGAGCAGCGCGGCGATGACCACGTCACGCCCGGTCTTCATCTGGCCGTCGACCTGGACGACGATGCGGCTGCGCAGACCGTTCATCAGCAGCACCTGCTGCGTCTCGGCCAGCCCCAGCTCCCACGGCACGCCGCCGTGCTTGATGCTGGTCAGCGGCGATGCGCCGGTGCCGCCGTCGTGGCCCGAGATCAGCACGACGTCCGCGTGCGCCTTGCAGACGCCGGCGGCGACCGTGCCGACGCCGGCCTCGGCCACCAGCTTCACGTGGATGCGGGCCTCGGGATTGGCGTTCTTCAGGTCGTGAATGAGCTGCGCGATGTCCTCGATCGAGTAGATGTCGTGATGCGGCGGCGGCGAGATCAGCGTCACGCCCGGCGTCGAGTAGCGCACCTTGGCAATCCACGGGTAGACCTTGGGGCCGGGCAGCTGGCCGCCCTCGCCAGGCTTGGCGCCCTGGGCCATCTTGATCTGCAGGTCGGTGGCGTTCACGAGGTACTCGCTGGTCACGCCGAAGCGGCCCGACGCGACCTGCTTGACCGCGCTCCGGCGCCAGTCGCCGTTCTCGTCGCGGCCGTAGCGCCGGCTGTCCTCGCCGCCCTCGCCGCTGTTCGAGCGGCCGCCCATGCGGTTCATCGCGATGGCCAGCGTCTCGTGCGCTTCCGCGCTGATCGAGCCGTAGGACATCGCCCCGGTCGAGAAGCGCTTGACGATGACCTCGACGGGCTCGACCTCGTCGATCGGGATCGGGCCTGATGCCGACCCCGAAGCGGACGGTTTGAACGTCATCAGCCCGCGCAATGTCGCCAGCTCATGGCTCTGGTCGTCGACGGCCTTCGAGTACTCCTTGAAGACGCTGTACTGCCCGCTCCGCGTCGCGTGCTGCAGCTTGAACACCGTCTGCGGGTTGAACAGGTGGAACTCGCCGTCGCGGCGCCACTGGTACTCGCCGCCGGTCTCGAGCGCATCGATCTTGACCGGCCGCTTCGGGTAGGCCAGCTCGTGCCGCCGGCACACTTCCTCGGCGACCATCTCGATGCCGATGCCCTCGATCCGCGAGGGCGTCCAGGTGAAGTAGCGATCGACAAAGGTCTTCTTGAGGCCGATGGCCTCGAAGATCTGGGCGCCGCAATAGCTCTGCAGCGTCGAGATGCCCATCTTGGACATCACCTTGAGGATGCCCTTGTTGAGCGCCTTGACGTAGTTGGCGACCGCCTTCTTGTGGGTCAGGCCCGGCAGCATGCCGTTCCGGATCATGTCGTCGAAAGTCTCGAACGCCAGGTAGGGGTTGACCGCGCCGGCACCGTAGCCGATGAGCAGCGCGCAATGGTGCACTTCGCGCGCGTCGCCGGCCTCGACGACGAGGGCGCACTTGGTGCGCGCCCCTTCGCGCACCAGATGGTGGTGCACGCCGGCCGTGGCGAGCAGGCTCGGGATCGCGGCGCTGGTGTCGTCCATGCCGCGATCGGACAGGATCAGGATGTTGAAGCCGTCCTTGACCGCGGCGCTGGCTGCGGCACACAGGTCGGCGACGGCCTTCTCGAGGCCGGGCCCGTCCTGCGTCGGATCGAACTGCATCGGCAGCGTGCGCGTCTTGAAGCCGCCGAAAGCCGGGGGCGTCGGACAGGCCGGCTGGATCGCCGAGGCGTTGTCGTCGCTGCCGATGCAACGCAGCTTGGCCACTTCCTCGTTGCTGAGGACCGGGTACTTCACCTCGATCTGCCGGCACGATTCGGGCCGCGGATCGAGCAGGTTGCCTTCCGGGCCGATCGTCGACGCCATCGACGTGATCAGCTCCTCGCGGATCGCGTCGAGCGGCGGGTTGGTGACCTGGGCGAACAGCTGCTTGAAGTAGTCGAACAGCAGGCGCGGCTTGGCCGACAGCACCGCCAGCGCCGTGTCGGTCCCCATCGAGCCGGTGGCTTCCTCGCCGTTCTGCGCCATGGGCGCGAGGAGCAGGCGCAGATCCTCCTCGGTGTAGCCGAAGGCGCGCTGCCGGCGCAGCACCGTCGTGTGATCGGGGACCGGCAGGTGCGGGGCGTCCGGCAGATCGCGGATGTCGATCAGGTGCTCGGCCAGCCAGCGCTGGTAGGGCTGCGCCGCGGCCAGGGCGCCCTTGATCTCCTGATCGTCGACGATGCGGCCGAGCGAGGTGTCGACGAGGAACACCTTGCCCGGATGGAGGCGCTCCTTGCAGCGGACGTTCTCGGCCGGGATGTCGAGCACGCCGACCTCGCTCGCCATGATGACGAGGTCGTCGTTGGTGACGTAGTAGCGCGACGGGCGCAGGCCGTTGCGATCGAGCACCGCGCCGATCATCGTGCCGTCCGAGAACGCCATCGCGGCGGGGCCGTCCCACGGCTCCATCAGCGACGAGTGGTACTCGTAGAAGGCGCGCCGCGCCGGATCCATCGACTCGTGGTTCTGCCACGGCTCGGGGATCATCATGAGCATGGCGTGGGGCAGCGAGCGCCCGCTCATGATCAGGAACTCGAGCACGTTGTCGAAAGTGGCGGTGTCGCTGCCGCCCTCACGGATCACCGGCAGCAGCTGCTGGAGGTCGCCCTCGGCGAAGATCGGCGACTGGAGCAGGCCTTCGCGGGCCCGCATCCAGTTGATGTTGCCGCGCAGGGTGTTGATCTCGCCGTTGTGGGCGATGACGCGGTAGGGGTGCGCCAGCGGCCAGGACGGGAAGGTGTTGGTGCTGAAGCGCTGGTGGACGAGCGCCAGGGCCGACTCCAGATCCGGGTCGCGCAGGTCGACGAAGAACTCGGGCAGCTGGCCTGCGGTCAGCATGCCCTTCCAGATCATCGTCCGCGCCGACAGGCTGACGACGTAGAACGCCTTCTTCTCGGACAGGTCGAGGGCGTCGATCTGGTGCTCGAGCCGCTTGCGGATCACGTAGAGCTTGCGCTCGAAGGCGAGCGGATCCTTCGACCCCGCGGTGGCGGTGCCGGCGCCGACGAAGATCTGCCGGACGATCGGCTGCGCCCGCCGGGCCGAGTCGCCGAGGGTCGCGTCGTCGGTCGGGACGTCGCGCCAGCCGAGGACGACCTGATCTTCGTCGCGGATGAGCGTTTCGAAGCGGGCGGTGAGGTCGGCGCGCTGCGCCGCATCGTGCGGCAGGAAGACGAGGCCGGTGCCGTAGCGTCCCTTGTCGGGGAGCAGGAAGCCGAGCGGGGCGGTGACCTTGCGCAGGAAGCGATCCGGGACCTGGACCATGATCCCGGCGCCGTCGCCGGTGTTGGCCTCGCAGCCACAGGCGCCGCGGTGCTCGAGGTTGTGCAGCAGCTCGAGGCCCTGCGCCACGATCGAGCGCGACGCGGTGCCCTTCAGATGGACGACGAAGCCGACGCCGCAGGCATCCTTTTCGTGCTGCGGGTCATAGAGGCCCTGGGCGGCCGGCGTCGAGACCGCGAGGTCCGCGGTCGACGGCTCGAGAAGGTGGCGCTGCCCGACGCGCGTGCCGGGCGCACGGTCCGTGGCGTGTTCGTCCATGGTGATACCCCGAAAGGAAGTGCGGCGATCGAGGACACGTGTCCCGACCGCGCGGACCCTCATTAGGCGGCAGAACGCCGGTGAAGGGAAATAGAAAGCTATCATTCTTTCCATGCCGGATTCGCATGGACCCGCAACGCAGCCCTGATTCCGGGTATGCATCGAGGTCATGCCGTTTGGGCATGGGAGACGACTCCGGAGTCGTTTCTGGCGTGGACTCCGGAGTCGGGTGGCATGCGCCTTGAGGTACGGAGGGGGTGCCCAGCCGCTCTTCCCATCCTCCGCGGCGTTCCGTATCACGTGACGAACCGCGCTCGCGAGGGTTCGACGCTCTTCGATTCAGCGGCGGCGTATCGCGCATTCGTCGAGCTGATCGAGGAAACGCTCTACCTTCGGCCGACGCGGGTACTCGCTTTCTGCGTGATGCCCAACCACTGGCATTTCGTGCTGTGGCCCGAGACCGATGACGCGGTAGAGCGCTTCATCGGTTTGCTTTCGCTCGTGCACGCCAAGCGATTTCATCAGCGGCACGGCACCACAGGCTCGCGACCCGGCTATCCAGAACGGTTCGAGGCCCTTCCGATCGAGGCCGCCCCCAACCTCTACCGTGTGATCCGCTATGTGGAGCGGAATCCCTGCGCCGCCGGTCTGTCTTTGACCGCGGACGGCTGGCCCTGGTCGAGCGCCGCGCCTGGCTCGCCCATCCGGCTGGCGGACTGGCCTGCACCGCGTCCTCCGGACTGGAAGTCATACGTCGACGTCGCCATCGAGACGCCCGAACTGAAGCAGATACGGGAGTGGCGGAAGGGCCAGCCGCGGCGCCGACGCCGGTCCCCAGGCGACGGGTTCGACTGGTGAAGGCAGTCGTTTTCGAACGCCCCGCATCCGCAGGACTATGTCCCGGTCGGTTGCGGCGACCGTCGCAGGAGCATCGTGAGGTCGGGCGTGCCCCCGGCCAGCACGTCGCGCACGGCCTGTTCGAGCAGGCTCTCCACTGCGAGCAGGGCCTCGTATTCCTTGGTCGGCGGCAGGCCGGCGGCGAACAGCCGCCCGCGGGCCGTCGGGGCGTCGGCCCCGGTGTCGACCTTCAGGTAGGCCTGCATCACCGCCCCGATGTCGCCGTCGCTGCCGCCGGCGAGCGCCCACAACAGGCGGATGCCGGCCTTGTTGATGACGTAGTTGACGGCGCCGGTGGCGATGATCTCGCGATGCAGCGGATGGCGATCGATCTGGCCGTCGAAGCGCTCGCGGATGAGGGCGGGGAAGTAGCTGACGAGGAAGTGCCGGTTGGCCGGGTCGTCGGGCAGCGTCGTCTTCAGCACGCGGGCGTAAGCCCAGTTCTTGACGTGGCCCATGAGCACGCACAGCAGCGGCCGGGGCAGGCCGCGCCCCCGCGCCGGGTTGGCGGTCAGCTCGTCGCGCGAGGGCACCGCGTCGTCCTCGCGGTGGACCACTCCGGCCGTGGCCAGATCCTGCACGAAAGCGACGTAGCTGTCGTAGGCGGCGGCGCTCCGCAGGCCGTCGAGTGTCAGCGCGAGCGCCTGCTGCTGGTTGTCGGCGAGCACCAGATCCGACACGTTGTCGGTCATCGACCGCAGCAGGTCGTTGCGGGCGGCCCGGCTCTCGAGCTGCCCGGCGCGCAGCAGCACGTCGAGCAGGATCTTGATGTTGACCTCGTGATCCGACATGTCGACGCCGCCGGAGTTGTCGATCGCGTCGGTGTTGAGGTTGCCGCCGCGTTGCCAGAGCTCGAGCCTGGCCCGTTGCGTCAGCCCCAGGTTCCCGCCCTCGCCGATGACCCGGGCGCGCACCGCCGTGGCGTCGACGCGGACGCGATCGTTGGTCCGGTCGCCGACGTCGGCGTCCTCTTCGGTCGACGCTTTGACGTAGGTGCCGATGCCGCCGTTGTAGAGCAGGTCGACCTTGGCGGAGAGGATCGCGCGCACGACCTCCTCGCCGCTCGGCGTCGCGTCGTCGAGCCCGAGCATGGTGCGGGCCTGCGGGCTCAACGGCACTTCCTTGGCGGCCCGCTCGAAGACGCCACCGCCCTCGCTGATCGCGGCCGAGTCGTAGTCCTTCCAGGTCGAGCGCGGCAGCGCGAACAGCCGTGCCCGCTCGGCGAAGCTCTTCTCCGGATCGGGCGTTGGATCGAGGAACAGGTGCTGGTGGTTGAAGGCGGCGACCAGTCGCACCGCCTTGCTCCGCAGCAAACCGTTGCCGAAGACGTCGCCGGCCATGTCGCCGATGCCGGCGCAGGTGAACGGCTGCGTCTGCACGTCGATGCCGAGGTTGCGGAAGTGGTGACGGATGCATTCCCAGGCGCCGCGCGCGGTGATCCCCTCGCGCTTGTGGTCGTAGCCGTTGCTGCCGCCGGAGGCGAAGGCGTCGCCGAGCCAGAAGCCGTATTGGGCCGAGACCGAATTGGCGGTGTCCGAGAGGTGCGCCGTCCCCTTGTCCGCGGCGACGACGAGGTAGGCGTCGTCGTCATCGTGGCGGACGACGTCCGGCGGGTGCACGACCTCGCCCTGCACCAGGTTGTCGGTGACGTCGAGCAGCCCCGACACGAACTCGCGGTAGCGCTCGATCAGGTAGGTGTCGAGCGCCGGCCGCGGCGGCAGGTGGCCCTTCAGGACGAAGCCGCCCTTCGAGCCGACCGGGACGATGATCGCGTTCTTCAGCTGCTGCGTCTTCATCAGCCCGAGGATCTCGGTGCGGAAATCGTCGTGCCGATCGCTCCAGCGCAGCCCGCCGCGGGCGACCATGCCGCCGCGCAGGTGGATGCCTTCCAGCTTGCGCGAGTGCACGTAGATCTCGAACAACGGGCGCGGCGAGGCCATGCCGTCGACCTTGCCGCTGGCCACCTTGATCGCCACCACCGGCCGCTCCGGCCGCTGGTAGGCATTGGTCCGCAGCGCCGCGTGCACCAGGTTCTCGAGCCCGCGCAGGATCTCGTCGTCGAACAAGCTGGCGACCGCGTGCATCTGCACGCGCAGCGCTTCGTCCGCCTGCTCGATGGCGGCTTCGCGCCGGCCTTGGTATGAGGGATCGAAGCGGGCGGCGAAGGCGCGATAGATGGCGGCTGCGGCGCCGCTGTTCCGCACCAGCACGCCGTTGACGGTCTCGGCGTTCAGCACCGGGCGGATCTGCAGCAGGTGATTGCGCAGCGTGCGCAGCACTTCGACTTCGCGCCAATCGAGGCCTTCGTTCAGGATCAGGCCGTTCAGCGGATCGTCGGTGGCGCGGGCTTCCTGCAGTGCGCGCAGCGCACTGCACAGGCGGTCCTCGCCTTCGACCATCGCCGCGATGATCGTCGGCGACGCCTCGATCTTCAGCCGCTCGAGGGCGACGGTGCGGCCGTCGGGCAGGGTCAGCGGGATCGAGAGCTCCTCCTGCACCGGCAGCGCCAGATACTCGAGCGTGCGCAGTGTCGAGGTCAGGCCGAGCGGCCGCGGCGAGTAGATCGTCAGCGTCGCCGTGTCCGCGGCGTCGACGCGGACGTGGGTCTCGAGCTGCGCCTCGATCGTTTCGAGCCGGCGGAGATCCTCCGGCACGTCTTCGGCGCGCGTGGACTCGCGGTAGATGCCGCTGCGCGACTCGCTGCGGATGTAGCGCTGGTAGAGGTGTCGGCCCTCGGCCGGGCCGTAGGTCTGTTCGAGCTGCGCGGCGACGCGATCCTCCCACGTCGAGATCACGCGCTCGACGATGTTGTGGATTTCGGCGATCTGGATCGGATGCTCGAGCGCGGTCTGATCGAAGTAGAAGACCAGCAGGGCGATGACGCCCATGTCGGCCCAGGTGTTGAACGCGATCGGCCCGAACGCTTCGCCCAGCGCGGCCTTGAGGTCTTCCTCGACGCGGTGCGAGTAGCGCAGGTCTGAAAACGCCACGCAGACGGCCTCGTAGCCGGGCCCGGTCCGGGTCGTCACCACGATCTCGGTGTCGCTCGACATGTAGACGAGGCGATCGACCAGCGTCTTGAGCGAGGCGGCGTCGGTGTAGAGCAGCTCGCGGCGCGGCACGTGGTTGAACAGCGCCCGCGTCTCGCGATAGGCGTGCGAGTTCTTCGAGGTGCCGCAGCGCTCGAGCAGCCAGGCCAGCTTCTCGCGCATCAGCGGCACGTCCTGCGGCTTGGCGGTCAGCGCGCCCTTGGCCAGGCGTCCGAGCAGCAGTGTCGACGCCCGCAGCGTGCCGTCCGGACCCCATTCGCGGATGACGACGTCGTCGATCGGTTCCAGGTGGTGGATGGCCTGGGCGTTGGGGCAGTAGTCGACGTCGATGACGCGCTCGTCGGAGCCGGCCGGGCGCAGGTGCGTCCGCTGCACCTCCATCAGGCCGGGGAAGACGACCGGCAGCAGCGTCGGGTCCTTGAACACGCCGAGCGCGGTGGTCGAATCGGCGTGCGGCTGGCCGTCCGGGCCGAACGTGTAGCGCTCGATGCCGAGCATCACGTAGTTGTCGGCCATGAGCCAGTCGAGGAAGGCGCGCGCGGCATCGGCGTCCGTCGATCCGCCGCGGCGATCGCGCAGGCGCGGCGCCAGCTCTTCGACGCCGCGACGCATGGCGGGGAAGTCCTCGACGCCGAGGAACACCGCCTTGAGCACCGAAAAGACCTGGTGCTCGATGCGGCGCAGGCGATCGCGGGCCTCGACGCGCTCGATGCGGAACTGGCAGTAGAGCTCGCGTGAGCCGTCTTCCTGCGGACCGCCGATCCACACGACCCGCTCCCACTGGCGGCGGACGCTGAAGATCGGATGGATCGACGAGAAAACGCGCAGCCCTTCCTTCTGGAAGTAGTTCTTCAGGCTCTCGTAGATGAACGGCGCGTCGGGCGAGTGCGTCTCGACGATCGTCACTTCGTGCGTCGATCCTTCGGCGCGGGCCTCGGCGTCGTCGGGGTTGCGCACGACGACGTGCAGCCCGGGCAGGCCCTTGTAGAGCTGCACCGCCGGCGGCATGGTGCGCGCGATGAAGCGGAACATGCCCGTGAGCCGGGCCGCGATCGCCTGCGGCGTCAGCCGCAGCGCCAGCGGATCCGGCATGTCGCCGTAGACCACCGGGGCGAGGGCGAGCAGCAGCTCACGATCGGCGTCGGGCGCCGTGTGGCTGACGTGATTGAGGACGCGGGCAAGCGTCGAGACCCGGCGTTGCGGGTCGGCGGTGATCATGGCCCCTCCGGAGCGCCAGACGCCCGGCGCGGATGTCCACTGTATCCTGAACCTCGTGGCCTGGCGCGTGCTCGAAGTCGATCGCGGCGACGCCCGGCTGCGGCTGGATCGGCTGCTGGTGGCGCGGCTGCCGGGCGCGGCCGGGCTGTCGCGAACGCGGCTGGCTACATGGATCCGCGAGGGACGCGTCGCGGTGGACGGCGTCCCGGCGACGCGCGCAGCGCAGCGCCTGCGTCCGGGGCAGGCGATCGCGCTCGACCTGCCCGAAGCGGCACCGGCGCTGCACCTGGCCGAGGCGCGGCCACTCGCCGTGCTCTACGAGGATGCCTGGCTCCTTGCCATCGACAAGCCCGCCGGCCTCGTCGTGCATCCGACCCGCCGCTATCCGACCGGCACGCTGATGAACGCCCTGCTCGCGCATTTGGCACACCCCGGTGGCGGCGGGCGCGTGCATCTCGTCCACCGTCTCGACCGTGACACGTCGGGGATCGTGCTCGTCGCGAAGGCGCCCGAGGTTCACGCCAAGCTGGCGCGGGCGATGGCGCGGCGCGCGGTCGACAAGGACTACCTGGCGGTCGTCTACGGCACGCCGCGGGCGCCGCGCGATCGCATCGACCTGCGCCTCCGCCGCGATCCGGCGACCCGGCGGATGACGACCAGCCGCCACGACGGCCTCCCGGCGTCCACCGAGATCGCACTTCTGGCAAGTTGCTCGGAGCACGCTCCGAGCACGCCTCGAGCACGCTCCGAGCCCGAGTCCCCCGGTGTTGCAGAAATTTCACTTCTGCGATGTCGGCTGATCACCGGGCGGCTGCACCAGATCCGCGTCCACCTGGCCGGGGTCGGGCTGCCGATCGTCGGAGATCCGACCTACGGGGAGCCGCGCTGGAAAGGGATCGCGGACGTTCGGCTGCGCGACGCCTGTGCGGCGTTTCCGCGCCAGGCACTTCACGCCTGGCGGCTGCGCTGCGACCACCCGGGGACCGGCGCGCCGCTCGCGATCGTCGCGCCGCCGCCGGCCGATCTGCAGGCGCTGATCGAGACCGCCGGGCTCGCCGTCGGCCTCGCCGAGTGCGTCAGGGGAGCGTGAAGGCGACGTAGGCGTCGCCCGATTTCGTGCCCTTGCCGCCGCCTGCGGCAATCACCACGTACTGCTTGCCGTCGATCGCGTAGACGGCCGGCGTCGCGTGCGCCGCCGCCGGCAGCGGCGCCTCCCACAGCGTCTTGCCGGTGGCCGCGTCGAAGGCGCGGATCTTCTCGTCCTTGGTCGCGCCGATGAAAACGAGCCCGCCCGCGGTGACCGCCGGTCCGCCGTAGTTCTCCGTGCCGGTCGGCGGGATGCCCTTCCTCGTCAGCTCCGGGAACTCGCCGAGCGTCACCCGCCACGCGATCGTGCCCTTGTTCAAGTCGATCGCGTTGAGCGTGCCCCATGGCGGCTTCACCGCTGGATACCCCTGCGGATCGAGGAAGCGGTTGTAGCCGGTGTGGGCGTAGACGATCTCGTCGGTCGGATCGTCGTGGGTGCGGGCCGGGCGCCGAGGCTGCACGTCGCGGAAGAGATAAGCGATCAGCGCCTCGCGCTCGTCGGCGGGAATCACCTTGAACGACGGCATCTGGCCGCGGCCGTTCTCGATGATCGCGGCGACCGCGGATCGCGACAGCCGGCTTTCGATGCCGTCGATCGACGGCACCGTGCGCAGCGGATCGCCTTGGCGGTTCTCGCCGTGGCAGGTGCCGCAGAACGCCTGATAGGTGCGGCGGCCAACCGGCTCGCCGCCGTCGCCCGGCTTGCCCAGCTTCACCAGCCGCAGGATCCACGGCATCTCGTTGGCGTTCACGTAGAACAGCCCGGAGCGCTCGTCGTAGGCCGACCCGCCCCACTCGGCTCCGCCGTCGAAGCCGGGAAAGATGATCGTCCCCTGCGTGCTCGGCGGTGTCCACGTGCTGCCGCGCCGGGCCGCCAGCCAGCGCTCGCGCACGCTGGCCGTTGCCTCTGGCGACAGGGTCGTGATCTCGCCCTCCGCGAACAGCTGCCGGACGAACGCCGGTGGCGCCTTCGGTACCGGCTGCGTCGCCGCCGTCGCCTCGCCCTCGAGATCCGAACTCGGCACGGCCTGCTCCTCCATCGGAAAGAGCGGCTCGCCGGTCTCGCGATGGAACACGTAGACGTGCCCGGTCTTGGTGGCCTGCGCCACCGCGGGGATCGATCGCCCGCCGCGCCGCAGCGTGACGAGAATCGGGGCTTGCGGCAGGTCGCGATCCCAGACGTCGTGGCGGACGAACTGGTAGTGCCAGACGTAGGCGCCGGTCTCGGCTTTCAGCACGAGCAGGCTGTTGGCGTAGAGGTTGTGGCCCTTGCGATTACCGCCCCAGAAGTCGAACGCGGCCGAACCCGTCGGCAGGAAGACCAGGCCGCGCTGGCGGTCGACGGTCACCCCGCTCCAGGAATTGGCGCCGCCCACGCGTTGCCAGGCGTCCGGGGGCCACGTCTCGTAGCCCGGCTCGCCCGGCTGCGGGATCGTGTGGAAGGTCCATGCGACCTTCCCGGTGCGGACGTTGTAGGCACGCACGTAGCCAGGCGCCGACGGGCCCGGGCCTTCGCCGACGCGCGTGCCCTGGATCAGCAGATCCTTGTAGACCGTCCCCGGCGTGTTGGCGAGGACGTGGAGCGCCTTCGCCCGGTCGCCGAGGCCGGCGCGCAGATCGACGCCGCCCTTGGTGCCGAACGCCTCGATCGGCCGGCCCGTCGCCGCGTCGAGCGCGAACAGCGTGAAGCCGGCGCCGACGAGGATCCGCGCGTCGCGGCCGCCGGTATCCTCCCAGTAGACGACGCCTCGGTTGACGCCCAGCCCGCTCTGATCGGCGCCGGCCGTGAACGGATCGAACACCCATTTCTGCTGGCCGGTGGCGGCGTCGAGCGCGAACACCTTGAGCTGCGGCGAGGTGGCGTAGAGGACGCCGCGCACAACGACCGGGTTGCACTGGATCTGCGAGCGGCCGGGCCGCGCGTCGCCGGTGTGATGCGTCCACGCGACCTTCAGCGAGGCGACGTTCTTCGGCGTGATCTGGGCGAGCGGCGACGACTGTGTGTGCGCCGCGTCCGCCCCGTGCGCCGCCCAGTCGACGGTGGCCGGCGCGGCCGCCCGTCCGGCGAGGCCGGTCAGCAGGGCCGCGGTGGCGGCGACGAGGGTGACGAGGCCGGTGCCGAGTGCCAGCCGGCCCCGCCCCGCGGGTGCGTTGGTCCCGTGCTGGTCCATAGGGCCGTAAGTCTACGACAGGGCTGTGCGACACTGAGGATCTCATGGCCAACCGCTCCCGATCGCTCGCGCCCGCCGTCGCCGCTGTCGCCCTGACGTCGGCTCTGGCCATCTCGTCGACCGGCCTGCTGACCGCAGCCCGCAAGGGCGGGCCGGGTCCGCGTGGCGCCGATCAGATCGAGACGTCGCGGCTGCGCGGCGACCTCTCGTTCATCGCCTCCGACGAGCTCGAAGGGCGTGACACGCCATCGCGCGGTCTGGACCTGGCGGCCCGGTACCTGGCCGCCCGGCTGGAGGCGCTGGGGCTGAAGCCGGCCGGCGGTGACGGCACGTACTTCCAGCGCTTCGGGACGACGCGGCGAACCGTCGATCCGACCAAGGCGACGGTCACGCTCGGCGAGCGGACGTTCGCCTTCGGCGACGATTTCCTGGGCACCGCCCCAGGCACGGCGGACGGGCCCCTCGTCTATGTCGGTCACGGCTACGTGGTGAAAAAGAAGAACCTCGACGCCTACGGCAGTGTCGACGTGAAAGGGAAGATCGTCGTCGCGCACAGCGGCTATCCGGAGGGGATCAGCCGGGCCGATCTGCGCGGCGAGTCCGGGCCCGATACCTGGGAGACCCCGGCGAGTTATGCCGCCCGGCACGGCGCCCTGGGCGTGGTGCTGGTGCCCGACTTTCCGACCCTGGCCGGCTGGCGGACGAGCCGCGACACCGCGGCCACCGCGCGCGGCGCGCTCACCGTGGACGCCTTCCAGGCCGGACGCCCGGCGCCGGTGCCGGTCATCGTCGCGTCGATGCCGCTGGTCGCCGCGATCTTCGCGAGCGAGTCGATCAGCGCCAGCGACGTCGCCAAGCTCGCCCAGGAGCACAAGCCGCACGCCGTGGTCGCGCTCGACGAGAAGAAGCGCCTGCGCCTCGACCTCGGCGCGCGCATCGAGGCCGTGCCGACGCAGAACGTCGTCGCCGTCTACGAGGGTGGCGATCCCGTCCTCAAGCAGGAGTACGTCGCGCTCGGCGCCCACTACGACCACGTCGGCTTGGGGACGTCCGGCACGGATCGGATCTTCAACGGTGCCGATGACGACGGCTCGGGCACCGTCGCGCTCCTCAACATGGCCGAGGCGCTGGTGCGCGGCGGCGTCAAGACGCGCCGCTCGTGGCTGTTCGTGTGGCACGCCGGCGAGGAGCGCGGCCTTTGGGGCTCGCGCTACTTCGTCGAGCGCCCGACCGTCCCGCTCGACAAGATCGTCGTCCAGCTCAACGTCGACATGATCGGCCGCAGCCGCAAGCCTGGCGAGGCGTCGGGCACCAACACCCAGCTGACCGGGCCGAACGAAACGTACGTGATCGGCTCGAAGATGATGAGCAGCGGGCTCGGGTCGCTGAGCGAGCGGGTCAACCGCGACTACCTCGACCTGTCGTTCAACTACAAGTACGACGAGCCGAGCGACCCCAACCGCTTCTTCTTCCGGAGCGACCACTACAACTACGCGAAGAAGGGCGTCCCGATCATCTTCTACTTCTCGGGCGTGCACAGCGACTACCACCGCGTGTCGGACGAGATCGGCGCCATCGACTTCACCAAGCTCGAACGCGTCGCGCGGACGATCTACGCGACCGCCTACGCCATCGCCGAGCTGCCGACGCGCCCGGCAGTCGATCGCCGGCTGCCGGCCCAGCTCACGACTGAAGAATAGCCGCGCAGTGCCTGGTTGGCGGCCG
>JANOIR010000148.1:0-4675 GCA_031407765.1 Vicinamibacteraceae bacterium | reverse complement strand
GGTGTCTTTTTCCTTTTTTTTGGTTTTTGGGGCCTTGGGGGGGGGGCCAACCCGCCCCCCCCGCGACGCCCCTCGCAGCAGACCGACGCCTGCGCCTTTGGCTCGGCGTTCGGGTCGCTTCTGGGGGCATCTTCCGCCAGGCAGCGTCGCCCATCGGCGCTGTCACGCCCGCCGGTCTCTCGTCCAGAGAGCCGGCGGGCGTTCTTCGTACGGCGCGGGTCAGCGGCGGCGGTAGAGCGCGACGCCGCCGCCTTCACACACGCGGTCGAACGCGGCGAGGAAGTCGGGGCGCTCGCGGTGCCGCGTCGCCAGCATGTCGCCGCCTTCGGACTGTTCCTCGATCAGCACCCAGCCGGCGTGGCGCGCCGGATGCTCCAGGCTGTCGGCCCAGATCTGGCCGATGCCTTCGTGGATGTAGTCGCGCAGCGCGATGCCGTCGGCTGACGTCTCCTGCATCAGATGCGCGAGCGATCCCATGCTGGCGAGGATGGGCTCGCCGCGGCGATCGCGGGCCAGGCACGCGCGCACCACCCGGCGATCGACGCTGTGTGGGCGATCCCACTGCGCCTCGAGCACCATCGGCGCCGTGGCCGACCACGGCGGCTGCCGGCTGGCTCCCCATTGGGCGGGCGTCGGGATGAGCGCTGCGGCCGCCACGAGTATCGCCGCGGGCACCTGCAGGCGCGGCAGCAGCCCGACGCCCAGGCCGCTCGTCGCCGCCAGGCTCATCGCGAGCACCACCATGTAGCGGATGCGAAAGGGATGACCCTTGTAGAACGCGTAGATCGGCAGCGCCGCGCTGCCGGTCAGGGCGAGCGTGATCAGCAGCGCCCGGTGGGCGCGATCGCGGAGGATTGCCCACGCCACCACGACGAGGGCGGTGACGCCGAGGCCGACGGTCGCATTGCCGTTCAACTGCCGCATGCCCCACCACACCGATCCCGCCGCCTTGAAGGGCCGATGGTAGTCGGGGTTGTCGGCGACGAAGAAGCCGCCGGTGACGAACCAGGCGCCGACGGTGGCACGGCTCAGCATGAGGAAGCAGAGGATCGCAGCGAGCGGCCACGCCGCGATCGCGACGACCCGGCGGACCGTGCGGCCGATTGGCTGGCCCGAGGTGGCGAGCGCGATGCCGGCCGCGCCGATCGCGGCGGCGGTGATCGGCCAGGCCTCGTAACGCGTCAGGCAGGCCAGGCCGAGCGCGACGCCCGCCGCCGTCGGGTGATCCTCCGCACCGTCCTGGACCCATCGCCACGTCAACGCCACGCCGCCGAGCGTCAACGCCATGAGCAGCGGCTCGGTCATCGGCGTCGACTGCAGGTAGAGCACGTCGGGCTGGGACGCCAGCACGACGGCTCCGGCGGCGGCGCCCGCGATCGATCCGGTGGCCCGATGGATCAGCCAGACCAGCGCCCCCACGGCAGCCGAAAAGCTGGCCACCGACATCACGACGCCGGAGAAGCCGCTGCGATACCAGGCGTCGATCTGGACCGGGCCGACGTTGAGCAGGTGGGGGAGCGGCAGCCAGACCGCGCCGATCTGCCACCAGCCGGGCCGCAGCGAGTCGACGATGCGGCGAGCCACGACCAGGTGGCCCTTGGCGTCGTAGTGGCTGAGCGTGAGATCGATGGCCGCGTAGTGCCAGGCCGTGACGGCGCCGACGACGAATGCTGCGGCGACGGCCGACCAGAAGAGAGCGCGGGACGACAAGACGCGATAGTCTATCGCGATCGTGAAGACGCTACTTGACTGGGTCCAGGGGCTCGCCACCTCGCTCGGCGCGCCGGGATTGTTCCTCGTTGCCGCCCTCGATTCGTCGTTCCTCTCCCTGCCGCAGGTCAACGACCTGTTGCTCATCCTCAGCGTGACCCGGCACCCCGAGCTGATGCCGCTCTATGCGACGATGTCGACGCTCGGGTCGCTGGCGGGCTGCTTCGTCATGTACGCCGTCGGGTACAAGGGCGAGGAGGCGCTTATCCGCAAGCGCTTCAGCGGGCCGCGCAGCCTGCGGGCACTGGCGCTGTTCAAACGCTATGGCATGCTCGCGGTGCTGGTGCCCGCGATCCTGCCGCCGCCAGCGCCGTTCAAGATCTTCGTGATCCTCGCCGGTGCGTCGCGGATGAACCCGTGGAACTTTGCGGTCGCGGTCGTGCTCGGCCGCGGCTTCCGGTACTTCGGCGAAGGGCTGCTGGCCGTCTGGTACGGCGAGCGCGCCCTGGCCTTCCTCGAAGTGCACGGCCGCCAGGTCGCGCTGTGGACCGGTCTCGGCGTCCTCGCAGTGGGCGCGATCTACTTATGGTGGCGGGCGCGCCGGCCGCCCACTGCCGTGGCGCCGCCCGCCTGAGCGGGCTCACGGCACATCGTAGACGCGCTCGCAGGCCGCGATCTCGGTTTCGGTGTGCGCCGTCGGCCAGCCCAGCTCGAAGGCCATGAGCGCCGCCGCGCGCTCCAGCGCCGGCCGTCCCGGATGCCCGGTGACGCCGGCTTCGGTGCGGCGCAGCACGGCGTCTGCCAGCGTCAGCGCCATCTCCTCGCGCATCGCGTAGACGATCTCGGCGCCGATGGTCGGACACGTCGCTGACAGCGGCTCGCGGAGCGGGCCGTTCGCGACGAGCTGACGGACCGCCTCGTGTTCGCTGCCGTAGAGGCGCGCGAGCCGCCCGCCGGCTTCGCCGTCGAGCCGATCGTCCGGACGGCCGGCGGCGGCGAGGAAGGCCGCGAGATCGCCGACGTCGCCGCCGGCGATCGGCGTCGTGGCGGTGGCGCAGGGCGGCGACGGCCGATCGAGCGCCGCGAAGACGCGATCGACCGCGAGCTGCGCCGTGTGGCGGGCGGTCGTATAGCGCGTGCCGACGACGCTCACGAGCCCGGGCCGGCCGTCCTCGGCGTGATCGCGGATCACGCTGGTCTTGAGCAGGCGGACCTCGCCGTGGACCACGGCCGCCGTCGGCAGCAGGCCGCGATGGACCAGGCGGATGTCGGCCCGGGTCAGGCCGGCGCGCGGGAACGCGGTGTTGAAATCGCACAGGAAGGTGTCGACGTCGGCGGCGGGCACGACCGGCCCGTCGGTGTCGCCGTCGTAGGGCTCGTGGCTGGTCCCGGCGATCGTCACGCCGCGCCACGGCGCCGCGAAGAAGAGGCGGCCGCGCGCCATGCCGCCGATGGCGGCAGTGAGATCGAGCGATCGCGTGACGAGGTTCAGGCCGAGCGACAGCGCCGGCACGAGGCGGGGCAGCCCGGCGCCGAGCAGCTGCGCCGCGACGCGGTCGCCCTGCGGGCCGGTGGCATTGACGACCAGCCGCGCCGAGATGTCGAAGGTCCGCTCGACCGGGGGCGCGCCGGGCTGCGGCGCGACGTCGACGACGCCCAGGCCGGTCACGCGACCAGCGTCGACGATCGCGGTGTCGGCGCGCAGGTAGGTCGCCACCAGCGCTCCGCGTGCGGCGGCGGCCTTGGCAAAGGCCAGGGTGACGCGCTCGCCGTGCAGCATCTGGCCATCCTGCCAGGCGACGCCACCGGTGACGCGGTCGGCGTCGGAGAGCGGATCGCGGGCCAGGTAGGCATCGCGATCGAGGATCCGCGTGCGATCGAGATGCAGCGCCGGATCGACGCCGTGGTTGCGGTCGCGCGCCAGCAGGTCGTAGGCGCCGAAATAGGCCCGGTAGGCGAGCCGGTTGCGCGTGACCGTCCCGAACGCCGGCGACAGGAACGTCAATGGCCGCACCAGATGCGGCGCGATGCGGAGCAAGGCCCGGCGCTCCTGCACGTACTCGCGCAACTCCGTCACGCGCAGGCTCTGCAGGCTGCGGACGCCGCCGTGCAGCGTCTTGGCGTTGTTGAACGACGTGCCGCCGCCGATGTCGCCGCGATCGATCAAGGCCACACGGAGGCCGCGCAGGGTCGCGTCCCAGGCGATCGCCGCACCGTAGATGCCCGCGCCGATCACCACGAGATCGAACGGCTCACGTAGCCGATCCAGGTCCCGCTTCACGCGCGGTACCCTAACATATGGAGAATGGCTGACCCGTCCCCCGCCGCCCTCCACGACCCCTCGCGCGTCATCGTTGCCGGTTCGCCGCTGGCGCGCGCCGGAGCCGTCGTCGTCCTGCTGCACGGTCGCGGCGGGTCGGCCGACGACATCGGCGGCCTCGCCACGGTGCTCGCCGTCGATCGGCTGTGCTTTCTCGTGCCCGAAGCGACCGGACATACGTGGTACCCGCAGCGTTTCATCGCGCCGCTCGCCGCCAACGAGCCCTGGTTGGGCTCGGCGCTGGCCGTCGTCGAGACGCTCGTCGCGCAGGCGGAGGGGGCGGGTGTGCCGACCAACCGGATCGCCGTCGCGGGCTTCTCCCAGGGTGCCTGCCTGGCGCTCGAGTTCGCGGCGCGGAACCCGGCCCGCTACGGCGCCGTGCTGGCCTTCTCCGGTGGCCTCATCGGGCCGCCCGACGAGCCGCGGCCGCCGGTGCCGGCCGGTCGCAGCCTGGCTGGAACGCCCGCGTTCCTGGGCTGCGGCGACAGCGACGGCCATATTCCGGTCGACCGCGTCGAGGCCAGCGGGGCGGTCCTCGACGGCCTCGGCGCCGCCGTCGATCTGCGGATCTACCCGGGGATGGGCCACACCATCAACGCGGACGAGATCGCGGCCGCCCGGACGCTCCTGGCCGGGCTGGTATAG
>JANOIR010000528.1:0-2185 GCA_031407765.1 Vicinamibacteraceae bacterium | reverse complement strand
GCGTCCGCGGCTTCCGCGTCACGGTCGGCGGCGGTACCGCGACGATGACCCGCAACGGCGCGCTGCTCGAGCGGTTCATCCCGGCCAGCGAGATGTTCAACACCGCCGAGGCGATCGTCCGCGTCTACCACCGCCACGGCGACTACGCGCACAAGCAGCGCAACCGGATGAAGTTCCTCATCAAGACGATGGGGTGGGATCGCTTCGTCGAGGAATATAAGCACGAGCTCACGGCGTTTCGCGGCGAAGGCGGCGCACAGCTGTCGATCGATCCACAGAACGCGCCCGGCGACGTCGCACCCGACTGGTCGCGGCCGGAGCCGCCGAGCGTGCTCGACATCATCACCCGCGTCAGCAAGCCGCAGGACCTGCGCGGTCCGGGCATCGTCCCGGTCGTGCAGCCGGATCCGGCGCCCACGGCGGCGCTCAAGGCGGAGTGGCGCCGGACCAACGTGCTGCCTCAGAAGCAGGCCGGCTACGTGATGGCGGTCGTCACCACCATCCTCGGCGACCTGACCAGCCACCAGCTGCGCGTCCTCGCTGATCTGTCCGAGGCCTACAGCGACGGATCGATGCGCGTCACTGCCGAGCAGAACCTCCTGTTCCGCTGGATCAAGGAAGCGGATCTCGACGGGCTGCACACGCGCCTCGCCGCGGCCGGGCTCGGCCTGGCCGGCGCCAACACCGTCGCCGACGTCACCAGCTGCCCCGGCGCCGAATCGTGCCGCCTCGCGGTGACACAGTCGCGCGGCCTCGGATCGGTCCTCGGCGATCACCTGCGCGCGCATCCTGAAGTCGCGGCGCTGGCGCCGAACCTCCACATCAAGATCAGCGGCTGCCCGAACGGCTGCGGCCAGCATCACATCGCCGGCCTCGGCTTCCAGGGCAGCATCCGCAAGGTCGGCGACAAGGCCGTGCCGCAGTACTTCGTGATGCTCGGCGGCGGCGTCGACGAGAACGGCGCGCAGTTCGGGCGGATCAGCGCCAAGGTGCCGGCCCGCCGGATACCCCAGGTGGTCGACCGCCTGCTCGGGCTCTATCGCGACGAGAAGCAGGTCGACGAAGCGCCGGAGGCGTTCTTCCGCCGCATCGAGGCGGCGAGGATCAAGGCGCTGCTGGTCGATCTCGAGACGATGACCGCGGCCGACGCGGTGCCGCAGGACTTCATCGACCTCGGCGAGACGCACGCGTTCGTTCCCGAGATCATGGAAGGCGAGTGCGCGACGTAGGCTGATCGCGGCCGGCGAGGCGTCCACATGATGCGCCTTCTGACGTGCGCGGTGTCGCTGGCAGTGCTGACGATGGCCTCGACTCCGCCCCCAGCCGACCCCGGGCGACCGCACCTCGCGGTCGCGCTCGACGCCGCGCGCTGGATCCAGGCCGCCGCCGTCACCACGCCGCACGGCACGACGTGGCCAGCCGATCCCGCCGATCGCGGATCGATCCGCGCCGACCTCTACAGCGGCTCGGCCGGCGTCGTGCTGTTCTTCCTCGAGCTGCACCGCACCACTGGCGACGCGGCACATCTCGCGGCGGTCACCGCGGGCGCCAACGAACTGCTGGCCTCGCTCGACCGCCAGACCGACGTCGGCCTCTACACCGGGCTCGCCGGTATCGGCTTCGTCCTGAGCGAGGTCGGCCGGCACACCGGCGTCGCGGCGTATCGCGACGGCGCGCGGCGCGTCGTCGCGCTCCTCCAGGCCCGCGCCATCGAGAAGGGGGCGGGCGTCGAGTGGAACGACACCACCGACCTCATCAGCGGATCGGCAGGCGTGGGCCTGTTCCTCCTCGACGCCGCCGACGCGCTCGATCTGCCCGAGGCGCGTGCGCTCGCAGCCCGCGCCGGCCGGCGGCTGCTCGAACGCGGACGCGACGACGCCGGCGGCCGCAAGTGGCCGATGGACGGCACGTCGGCGCAGCTCCTGCCCAACTTCTCGCACGGCACCGCCGGCGTCGCCTACTTTCTGGCGACGCTCTACCAGCACACGCACGACCGCGCCTTCCTCGACGCGGCGCTCGCCGGCGCGGCCTATCTGAAGGCGATCGCGCGGACCGACGGCGACACCTGCCTGATCTTCCACCACGAGCCCGACGCCGACGGGCGGCGCCTCTACTATCTGGGGTGGTGTCACGGCCCGGCCGGCACGGCGCGGCTCTGGTATCGGCTGTGGGAGGCGACCGGCGA
>JANOIR010000496.1:0-13234 GCA_031407765.1 Vicinamibacteraceae bacterium | reverse complement strand
CCTACTCGCAGGTCTTCAACGTCAGTCCCATCTGGATTCAGCAGCACGTCGCCCTCGACGTCGTGGGCTTCCGGATCCCGGTGCCGTGGTATCAAGCGGTGAATGCGGTGTCGAGCATCGTGTTCGTGCCGCTGCTGTTCTGGATATGGCGTCGCCAGGCTCTGCGGGGGCGAGAGCCGGACGAGCTCGCCAAGATCGGCACGGGATCCTGGGTCGCCGCGGCCAGCAATCTGATCCTGGTGGCCGCCATCCTGGCTTCGGGCGGTGCGCCGATCCACCCGATCTGGCCGATCCTTTACTGTGCAGGTCTGGGCATCTGCTTCCTGTACTACTGGCCCACGCTCCTCGCGCTCGTCTCGCGCACCGCTCCGGCCAGCGTGAACGCCACCCTGATGGGGCTGGTTTTCATGAGCCTGTTCATCGCCAACACCCTGGTCGGCTGGATCGGCGGTTTCTACGAGAAGATGAGCCCGGCCCAGTTCTGGGCGTTGCACGCCGCCATCTCGGCGGCCGGAGGCCTTCTGGTGGCGCTCATCGGGCGACGCCTCGGCCGAGCGTTGCAACCCGCATAGCTCGCCCAGTCCACGCGGATGCAGGTTGGATCGCCAATGACAAGGTGGAGCCGCTTGTCCTGATGCTCCGATTCTTCCGACACAAGCGAGCGAAGCGCCTCGTCTTCGTTTCCTTCGGCGTCGCGCTCGTGCTGACGGGCAGTATTGGCTCTCGCCGACGGCCGACCGGCCTATCGCAACTACAAAGGCCAGTGGGTGTTCCCGCCGGTGGCGATCGCCCTGGGGCTCGGTACCCTGGTCCACGCGTTCAGGACGCCACGCCCGCAGTCGAAGAACAAGAAGAGGCCGGGCAGCAGGTAGCGCCCGGCCTCTCGTCCTTCCAGAAATGCGCCGCCGATAGACTCAGAACGTGAACGTGAAGCCGACGTTGACGTGGCTGACGTCTTTGTCGCCGACGATCAGGTAGGTCGTTTCCATGCGCCTGTACTCGACGCCCCAGGAGATCTGGGCCGACGCCTTGTGCTGGAAGCCGAACGAGATCGCGGTGTTCTCGAGCCGTGATTCCCGGCGCGTCGCGGTCAGGAAGTCGGCGTCGTCGGGATCGTCGGTGCCGAAGCCGCCGTGCACGGTGACCGTAGGCGTCACCGCGGCCGTCACCTGGACCCAGCCGCCGGTTGTATCGAGCCCGCGCGGCCCGTCGAGGACCGGCGTCCCGGCCGGGCCGAGCACTGCGCCGTCGGCGACCAACCCCTGGAAGATGCCGGCCTGGAAGCCACCCAGGTTGGTCCCGGTGAAGGCCTCGCCCTGCACGGTGACCTTGGTGCCGAGCGGCAGCACGAAGTCGAGCGCGATGGCGTTCGAGTCGACCTTGCGATCGATTGGCGCGGTGACGCGCGACTTGCCGAAGTGCCCCGACACGCCGATGGTCGCAACCTTCTTCGACGCCGCGAAATTGGCCAGCACGACCGCGGCTCGGCCCTGCAGGAACGGCGTCTCGGACAGCGCGCCGCTCCCCGGCTGGTAGAAGAATGCCGAGTTGAAGTCGCCGGTCTGGGGCGCCAGGACGCCGCCCTGGAGCAGCACCTTCTTCGTCTTCCACTCGCCGCGGACCTGCGGCAGCCGCGACCACGGGTTACCGGCCGCCGCGAAGAGCGGAATGCCGGCCGACGAGATCGAGAGCGGGTTGACCGGCGCGAAGATCATCCAGTCCTGGCCGACCACCAGGCTCCCCTTCGTCCAGTCGATCCGCGCGTTGGCCAGGCGCAGCCGGAACACGCCCATGTTGTCGCCGATGCCGACCGTCGGATAGCCGCCGAAGAAGTCGCCTTCGAGCACGGCCGACACCTTGGCCTTGCCGAGCGCGGCACCGGTCACGCGGATGCCGAGCCGGCTCTGGCGCGCGGTCATGCCGAGATGCCCCGGTCCGCTGGCCGCGGCAAAGAGCGGCACGTCGCCGTTGTTCACCGCGTCGGTGTTGGAGAAGAGATTGAAGTAGGCGATGCCGTATGGCGTCACCTTGATCGGCTCGGGCGCCTTGGGCCCCGCAGCCGCGGCTGGAGGGGCAGCCGGCGGTGGCGTCGCAGGTGGTGTTTGAGCCTGGGCGGTCGCGGCCAGGGCCAGGGTCAGAGCAAGCGCAGCGGCGGCGGAGCGGCGAGTGAGCGTATCCATGTGGCGGTAGGTAGACCTCTCCCGTAACGTCGGATCGAAGACCCGACACGTGTAGGCGAAACGGCGGATTGTCCGGGTGAACCCGTGTGTGCGGCCCGCGAAACGCGCCTACACGGCGACCGCTTCCGGTTCAGCGGGCACGGTCGCGTGGGCGTGCGTTTCGAGGAACGTCATGATTTCTTCGCGCAGCTCGAAGAACTTCGGGTGGCCCATCACGTCGTGCCGCTCGCGCGGCCGCGAGAACGGCACCGTGAGCACGGCTCCGAGCCGCGCGTCGGGCCCGTTGGTCATCAGCGCAATGCGATCGGCGAGGAACAGCGCTTCATCGACGTCGTGCGTCACCATGAGCGCGGTCGTGCGCTCGGCCCGCCACAGGTGCAGCAGCACCTCCTGCAGCTCGACCCGGGTCAGCGAATCGAGCATGCCGAAGGGCTCGTCGAGGAGGAGCACGCGCGGCGCCAGCGCGAAGGCGCGGGCGATCCCGACCCGCTGCTGCATGCCCTGTGACAGCTCGGACGGCTTCACGTGCGCCGAATCGCCGAGGCCGACCTTCTCGAGGTAGCCCGCCGCCAGGGCGATGCGCTCCTTCTTGGGCAGCTTCGGCTTGGCCTGGTCGATGGCCAGGCGCACGTTGTCGAGCGCGGAGAGCCACGGCAGCAGGCACGGCGCCTGGAAGACGACGCCGCGATCGAGGCCGGGGCCGTCGACGACCACGCCGTTGACGGTGACGAAGCCGGCATCGGCGGTGTTGAGACCGGCGGCGATGCTGAGCGCGGTCGACTTGCCGCAGCCCGAGTGCCCGACCAGGCAGACGAACTCGCCGGGCTGCAGCGTCAACGTGAAGTCCTGCATCACGACGAAGCGGCTGCTGCCGTCCGGCGTCGGATAGGTCTTGGTGAGCCCTTCGAGGGTCAGACCGGTCCTCATGCGTCGCCCAGCTCCGCCGCCAACAGGTCGACGGCTGCCGTCGCGGCGATCGTCGCAGCGGCCGTTTCTGGCACGCGCGCGGCCGGCCGGACCCGGCCCGCCGAACCGAGCAGGTAGTCGATCACCGACTCGCGGATCCGCTTGAACTCGGGCGACCGGTTCAGCGACGTGTGGCTGCGCGGCCGCTCCAGGTCGACCGCGATCGACGGCCCGAGCGTCGCGCGCGGTCCGGCCGACAGCGGCACGATGCGGTCGGCGAGCAGGATCGCCTCGTCGACGTCGTTGGTGACGAGCACCACCGTCTTGCGGTCCTCGCCATGCAGGCGGCCGATCTCGGTCTGCAGGCTGCCACGGGTCAGCGCGTCCAGCGCCGACAGCGGCTCGTCGAGCAGCAGCACCTTGGGGTCGAGCGAGAGGGCGCGCGCCAACGCGACCCGCTGTCGCATGCCACCCGAGAGCTGCGCCGGCTTGCGGTCGCGGGCGTTCAGGAGGCTGACCATCTCGAGGCAGGCCTCGATGTGCTTGCGGCGGCGCTCCGCCGTCCAGCCGGCGTGGACTTCGTCGACCGCGAGCCGGACATTGTCGTAGGCCGACAGCCACGGGAGCAGCGAGTAGTTCTGGAACACGACGCCGCGCTCGGGGCCTGGGCCGTTCATCGGCTTGCCTTCGAAGAGCGCGCGGCCGCTGTCGGGCACGGCCAGGCCGGCCAGCAGCGAGATGAGCGTCGTCTTGCCGGCGCCCGAGTAGCCGACGATGGCGACGAACTCGCCTTCGGACACCTGGAGGTTGACGTGCGACAGGACGTCGACGGTGCGGCCGCCGTTGCGGTAGCTCTTGGAGACGTTCTGCAGTTCGAGACAGGCCATGACTGCTCTCCTAGGCGCCGCGCAGGCGCGTTTCGATGACGCTCATGATCCGGTCGAGCGCGAACCCGACCAGGCCGATGGTGAGAATGCAGAGGATGATGTGCTCGTAGATCAGGCTGTTGTATTCCTGCCAGAGGAAGCCGCCGACGCCGGGCGATCCGGTCAGCATCTCGACCGCGACGATCACCAGCCAGGCGATGCCGAGGCTGAGGCGGAAGCCGGTGAACATGTAGGGCAAGGTCGCCGGCACCAGCACCTTGAAGAAGCGCTTGGCCGGCGACAGCCGCAGCACCCGCGCCACGTTCAGGTAGTCCTGCGGGATGGCGCGCACGCCCATCGCGGTGTTCAGCACCGTCGGCCACATCGCGCAGATGGCGATGGTGAAGAGCGCCGCCGGCTTGGAGTTCTGGAACAGCACCAGCCCGAGCGGCAGCCACGCCAGCGGCGAGACCGGACGCAGGATCTGGATGATCGGATCGAAGGCCTTGCGAGACAGGGACGACAGCCCGAGCAGGAACCCGAGCGGTGTCCCGATCAGCAGCGCGAGACTGTAGCCCTTCGCCACCAGCACGAGCGAGTACCACGTGAAGCGCAGGATGCCCTGATCGAGCTCGCCGCGCTTGGCGAAGGGCTCGACGATGTACGGCTTGCTGACTTCCCAGGTGCGCAGCGGCGACGGCAGATCCGTGCCGCCGAACTGGCTGACGGCCGTCCACAGGCCGAGCACCGCCGCCACCCCGGCGAGCGGGAGCAGCGCCGCGCCCGTCCGCTCGGCAAGCCGCCGCAGCCTGGCGTTGGCCGGCGCGGCGAGTCGCGCCGGTGACTTCGGCGCGACGTCGACGGAGGCGAGATTCGACATGGTGGTGCTCATCCCTTGATTCCGTGAACCTTGAACGACTTGGCGTAGGCTTCCGGCTTCGCGGGGTCGAACGCCACCCCGTCGAAGAACGTCTCCGGCTTGTTGTCGAGCCCGCCGTGCTTGAAGCCGATCTCCTTCATCGCCTCTTCGTAGAGGTCGGTGCGCATCACCTGCTTGGCGACGCCGGCGTAGTCGGGCGTGCCGACGACCATGCCCCAGCGGCGGAACTGCGTCAGCCACCACACCGCGAACTTCGGCTGCGGGTAGTTGCAGTTGCGGCCGCTGAAGATCATGTAGTCGGGATCCTGGTAGCTGCGGCCGTCGCCCAGGTCGTACTTGCCCTGCAGGCGGCCGAGGATCAGGTCCTTCGGGCAGTTCACATAGGTCGGCAGCGAGACGAGGTCGCACAACTCGGGCCGGTTCTCGAGCTTGTCGGACCAGACGCTGGCCTCGTGCAGCGCCTTCAGCACGGCCTTGACCGTCTTGGGGTTCTTGTCGGCGAACTCGGCGGTGAAAGCGCAGACCTTCTCGGGATGGTTCTTCCAGATCGCCTGGGTGGTGATCGCGGTGTAGCCGATGCCGTCGGCGATGGCGCGGGCGTTCCAGGGCTCGCCGACGCAGTAGCCGTCCATCTTGCCCACCTTCATGTTCGCCACCATCTGCGGCGGCGGGATGGTGATCAGCGAGACGTCGGCGTCGGGGTGAATGCCGCCGGCCGCGAGCCAGTAGCGGAGCCACATGGCATGCGTGCCAGGCGGGAACGTCATCGCGAAGGTCAGCGGCGAGCCCGCCACTTTGGCCGCATCCACCATCGGCTTGAGCGCTTTCGGGTCGGCCTTGACCTTCCCCTTGAAGTCGGCCTTCAGGGTGATCGCCTGGCCATTGCGGTTGAGCACCCAGGGGATGACCATCGGCTTCTTCGGTGAGCCGAGGAGCCCCATGGTCGAGGCGATCGGCATGCCGGTCAGCATGTGCGTCGCCTGCAGGTCGCCGGTCGAGAGCGAGTCGCGAATCGCGGCCCAGCTCGCGCCCTTGCTCACGGTGGAGTCGATGCCATACTTCTTGAACAGGCCCTTCTCGTGCGCGATCACGATGGGCGAGCAATCGGTGAGGGCGATCATCCCGAACTTCATCGCCGATACTTCGGGCGATTCACTCGCCCACACCCGCCCGGCGGGCAACAAGGCCGCGCCCAGCGCGGCGGTACTGACCTTGACGAATCGACGGCGTGAGTTCACTGGCGCTCCTGACAACTCGAGGACCCCGCTCTCCCCAGGCCGCCGGAATGGCGGCCATGAAGGCGATACGTGACCTGTTGCCTGGGGTCTCCTATTGCAATCCGACCGCCATCCACGCCAGAGTTGCGGTAGCGAGTTCGATAAGACGTTCATTGATAACGACTTGCGGCCATATATCGCGCCCCGAACGTGGTAACAAAATTGTTGTATTCAATTGTAAAGTCAACGATATTGTGTTGATTTGCCGGTCATGCCGGATCCGTGCTGTCTCGGGCACTCCCTGCAATACATACAACAATGTCGTCACATCGCCGACGTGGCGACATTACTGGCATGGCTCGAGAGCCCGCCGGACGCGTACGCCCTGCCTGCGGGCGCAACGACTTCCGCGAAAAAAGCCCACTCAGCGCCAAATTCAAACATTTCTGTGACCGCCAACGCGTTGTGACAACATTCCCGTCCTGATCTGGCGACCGGATCTCCCTGACCCAATTCGACCTGATTCGCTGATTTACCCAGCAAAATAGGCGTTTTGACTCCTCCGTCGCCTGCTATGCCCCGCCGGAGGGCATCTTGCACAGGGAGCGGTCGGCATGACCGCGCCCGCCGCCATCGACGTCGTCGAGACCCATTGCCCGTACTGCGCGCTGCAGTGCGGGCTGGTGGCGCGCACCTCGCCGACCCTCTCGGTCGTCGGCAACCGTGCCTTTCCGGTCAACGCCGGCGCGTTGTGCGCCAAGGGCTGGAACGCCGCGGCGGTCGTCGATCATCCCGAGCGCCTGCGTGAGCCGCTGGCCCGCGATCGCGGCGGCCGCCTGGTGCCGGTCGGCTGGCGCTATGCGCTCGACCGCATCGCCCTTGGCATCCGCGACACGATCCGGACGCATGGCGCCGATGCCGTGGGCATCCTCGGCAGCGGCGCGCTGACCAACGAGAAGGCTTACCTCCTCGGCAAGTTCGCGCGCGTCGCCGTCGGCACCGCCAACATCGACTACAACGGCCGCTACTGCATGTCGTCGGGCGCCGCCGCCTCGAACAAGGCGTTCGGGCTCGATCGCGGCCTGCCCTTCCCGCTCGAGGATCTCGAAGGCGCCGACGTCATCGTCCTCGCCGGCAGCAATCCAGCCGAGACGATGCCGCCCTTCGTGCGCTACCTCGAGGCGCAGAAGGGCCGCGGCGGCGCGCTGATCGTCATCGATCCGCGCCGCTCGGCGACGGCGCAGCTCGCCACGCTCCATTTGCAGCCGATGCCGGGCACCGACACGGCGCTCGCCAACGGCCTGCTCCACGTCCTGCTGCGCGACGGCTACGCCAACCAGGCCTACATCGAGGCGCGCACGGAAGGCTTCTCGAAAGTGCGCGCCGCCGCGGCCGGCTACTGGCCCGAGCACACCGAGCGCGTGACCGGCGTGCCCGAGCGCCAGCTGGTCGAGGCGGCCCGCCTGCTCGGCCAGGCCGCGCGCGGCTTCGTGCTCACGGGGCGCGGCCCCGAGCAGCAGTCGCAGGGCGTCGCCAACGCGCTCGCCTACATCAACCTCGCGCTGGCCTGCGGCTTTCCGGGCACCCAGGGCAGCGGCTTCGGCATCCTCACCGGCCAGGGCAACGGCCAGGGCGGCCGCGAGCACGGCCAGAAGGCCGACCAGCTGCCCGGCTACCGCTCGATCAGCGACCCGGTGGCGCGCCGCGCCGTCGCCGGGGTCTGGCGCGTCTCGCCCGACTCGATCCCGGGCCCTGGCAAGTCGGCCTACGAGCTGCTCCAGAGCTGCGGCACCGACGGCGGCGTGCGCGCGCTCTTCGTGATGGGCTTCAACGCCCTCGTCTCGTCGCCGGCGGCGAGCGGGGTCGAGGCCCGGCTCGCCGGGCTGGACTTCCTCGCGGTCTCGGATTTCTTCCTGTCCGAGACGGCGAAGATGGCCGACGTCGTCCTGCCGTCGGCGCAGTGGGCGGAAGAAGACGGCACGATGACCAACCTCGAAGGGCGCGTCATCCGCCGCAAGCGCGCGGTCGCGGCGCCGATCGGCGTCGCCTCGGACATCGGCGTCATCGTCGGTCTGGCCGAGCGGCTGGGCAAGCGCAAGCACTTCGTCTACAGCACGCCGGAAGACGTCTTCAACGAGCTGGCCCGCGCCACCAAGGGCGCGCCGGCCGACTACTCGGGCATCACCTACGCCAAGATCGACGCCCAGCGCGGCGTGTTCTGGCCGTGCCCGACCGCCGACCACACCGGCACGCCGCGGCTGTTCCTCGACGCCTTCGCCACGCCGACCGGCAAGGCGCGCTTCCACGCCGTCAAGCACAAGCTGCCGGCCGAGGCACCCGACAAGGACTACCCGCTCTACCTGACCACCGGCCGCGTCCTCGCCCAGTACCAGTCGGGCACGATGACCCGCCGGGTGCCGGCGCTGAACGCGATGTCGGGTGGCGCCGTCGCCGAGCTGCACCCGCAGACGGCGTCGCGTCTCAAGATCGCCGACGGCAGCCGGCTGTCGGTGAAGACGCGCCGCGGCTCGGTCGACGTCACGGCGAAGGTCACCCGCGACATCCGGCCGGATACGGTCTTCATGGCCTTCCATTGGCCCGACGCGCAGTCGGTCAACCGCCTCACCAACGACGCGCTCGATCCGACGAGCCGCATGCCGGAGTTCAAGGTCTGCGCGGCACGCGTGGACCCGATCGCGAAAGACAGCGCCAGGCCCCTCGGTTCCAAGGATCTCAGCAAGGACACACGCTCATGACGTCACCCCATCGTCTCGTGGTCATCGGCAACGGCATGGCGGGCGCCCGCCTCGCCGAAGACGTGCTCGCCCGCGCCAACGGCGATCGCTTCCGCATCACGATGTTCGGCGACGAGCCCTACGGCAACTACAACCGCATCCTGCTGTCCGGCGTGCTTGCCGGCACCCAGCAGCCCGACGACATTTTCATCAACCCGCTCGACTGGTACGCCGACAACAACGTCACGCTGCACGCCGGCGTCGGCGCGACCCGGATCGACCGCGAGGCGAAGGTGGTCTACGGCGGCGACGGTCGGGCCGAGCCCTACGACACCCTGGTCATCGCCACCGGCTCGGTGCCGTTCGTGCCGCCGTTCGAGAACCTGGCGCCGACCGAGCCCGCGCACGGGCCGGGGCCGTACAAGGACGGTGTCTACGTCTTCCGCACCCTCGAGGACTGCGAGCGCATGCTCGCCCGCGCCGCCGACGTCAAGCGCGCGGCGGTCATCGGCGGCGGCCTGCTCGGCCTCGAAGCGGCGCGCGGCTTGTCGGGCCGCGGCCTCGACGTCGAGGTGGTCCACCTGATGGACCACCTGATGGAGATGCAGCTCGATCGCGACGCCGGGCTGATGCTCCAGAAGTCGATGGAGTTGCTCGGGGTCAAGGTGCACCTCGGCAAGTCGACCACGGGACTGCTCGGCAACGGCGCCGTCACCGGCCTGCAGTTCAAGGACGGCTCGCAGCTCGAGTGCGACCTGCTCGTCGTCGCCGCCGGCATCCGCCCGAACGTGGCGCTGGCCAAGTCCGCCGGGCTCGAGATCAAGCGCGGCATCGTGGTCAGCGACGGCATGGCGACGTCCGACCCGTCGATCTGCGCGGTCGGCGAGTGCGCCGAGCACCGCGGCCTGGTCTACGGGCTGGTCGCGCCGCTCTGGGAGCAGACGGCGGTGCTCGCCGATCGCCTCACCGGACGCGGGGACGACAAGGTCTACGAAGGGTCGCGGACGTCGACCAAGCTGAAGGTGATGGGCGTCGACCTCGCGGTCATGGGCGAGAAGCAGAGCCGCGACGCCAACGACGAGGTCGTCACCTACGCCGAGCCTGGCCGCGGCGTCTACCACAAGCTGATCGTGCGCGACGGCAAGCTGGTCGGCGCCATCCTGCTCGGCGACACCAGCGCCGCACCGGCGCTGCAGCAGCTCTTCGACCGCAGCACGCCGCTGCCCGAGTCGCGCGCCTCGCTGCTCTTCCCGATGGGCGAGGCGCAGGCCCCGCTCTCGGCCGCGGACCTGCCGGACGACGCCCAGATCTGCAACTGCAACGGCGTCTCGAAGGGCGCCATCGTCGGCGCGCTGCGCAACGGCTGCAAGACCTTCAAGGCGGTGTGCGACGCCACCCGCGCCGGCACCGGCTGCGGCTCGTGCAAGGTGCAGGTCAAGGCCATCGTCGAAGCCGTCGCCGGCGACAACCTGCAGGAGGATCCGGCCGCCCACTACTACGTCCCGGGCGTGGCGATGGCCAAGCGCGAGCTGACCACCGCGATCAAGGAGATGAACCTGCGCAGCGTGTCGCAGGTGTTCGACGTGCTGGCCGCGGGCAGAGAGGATCCGGGCAGCAAGGCCGGGCTCGCCTCGCTGCTCAAGACCATCTGGGGCAACGACGTGGTCGAGGAGCGCGACGCGCGCTTCATCAACGACCGCGTCCACGCCAACATCCAGAAGGACCGCACCTACAGCGTCGTGCCGCGCATCTTCGGCGGCGTCACGAGCGCCGCCGACCTGCGCAAGATCGCCGACGTCGCCGACAAGTACAACGTCCGCATGGTGAAGATCACCGGCGGCCAGCGCATCGACCTGCTCGGGCTGACGCGCGAGCAGCTGCCGGAGGTCTGGAAGGACCTCGGGATGCCGTCCGGGCACGCCTACACGAAGGCCTTCCGCACCTGCAAGACGTGCGTCGGCACCGAGTTCTGCCGCTTCGGCGTCGGCGATTCGACCGCCCTCGGCATCGCCATCGAGAAGCGGTTCCAGGGTCTCGAGTCGCCGGCCAAGATGAAGCTCGCCACGGCCGGCTGCCCGCGCAACTGCTCCGAGGCGACGGTCAAGGACCTCGGCGCGGTGGCCATCGAGGGCGGCCGCTGGGAGATCTACATCGGCGGCGCCGCCGGCGCGCACGTCCGCAAGGGGGATCTGCTGGCCACCGTCGACAGCCAGGACGAGGTCATCACGCTGATGGGCCGCTTCATGCAGTGGTACCGCGAGGAAGCGAAGTACCTCGAGCGCACCTACGACTTCGTGCCCCGCATGGGCCTCGACCGCGTGCGCGCCGTGATCGTCGACGACGCCGAGGGCATCGCCGCCCGCCTCGACGCCGACATGCAGCAGGCGGTCGACGGCTTCATCGATCCGTGGCTCGAGGCGCACCAGCCGGTCCACCCGTCGCAGTTCACGCCGGTGCTGAGCGCGCCGGCGCCGGCGCACCGCGCCGAGGCGCCCGCATCGATGGGCGCGGAGGCGGGTCGATGAGCGCGGTCGTCGGCACCCACGCGGCCCGCCCGATCAACCTCGGGTCGCTCGAACGCATCCCGATAGGTGAAGGCCGGACCTTCGCCATCGACGGCGTCGAGATCGCGGTGTTCCGGCCGCGCTCCGGCGAAGTGTTCGCGACGCAGGCCTCGTGTCCGCACGCCAACGGCCCGCTCGCCGACGGCCTCGTCGGCAACGGCAAGGTGGTCTGCCCGTTCCACGCCTATCGCTTCGATCTCGCCACCGGCTGCGCCGAGGGCAACACCTGCGAGCCGCTGGTCACCTATCCGGCTGGCATCACCCGGGACGGCGACGTCGTCGTCACCCTCGGAGGGCGGTAACGCCATGGGAGCGCCGATGTCGGATCCGGTCAGCACGAGCACCCGCCGCGCGGCCCCGGCCCTCGATGGCCGGGTCATTGGCGTCCTCGAAGCGCGCATGACCGACACCATCGCAACGCTGTTCGAGCGTGAAGGCGCGATGGTGGTACGAGCGCCCGCGCTGGCGGAGGCGGTCGTCGACGCCACCGCCGAGATCAAGGCCTGGGTCGAGACCCTGGTCGAGGATCGCTACGACGTCGTGGTGTTCCTCACCGGCGTCGGGGTCACCCGCCTGCTCGACGAGATCGAGCGCATCGGCCACCTCGACGCCGTGCGCGCCGCGCTCGGCCGCACCACCGTCGTCGCCCGCGGCCCGAAGCCGTCGGCGGCACTCGGCCGGCGGCGGATCGGCGTCACCGTGCCCGTGGCTGAGCCATGGACGACGCAGGCCTGCATCGACGCCGTCCGCAGCCTGCCGCTCGCCGGCAAGCGCGTGGCGCTGATCCACTTCGGTGAGCGCAGCAGCCTGCTCGCCGAGGCCATCCAGCAGGGCGGCGCGGTGCTCGACGAGCTCTGCATCTACGAGTGGCGGCTGCCCGACGATCTCGGCCCGCTCGACAAGCTGGTCGGCCTCACCATCGATGGCCGCGTCGACGCCGTCGTCTTCACCAGCCAGGTCCAGGTCCGCCACTTCCTCGAGGTGGCGGCCCGCTCCGAGCGGGAGGCCCCGCTCATCGAGGCGCTCAACGCCTGGACGGTCACCGCATCGATCGGGCCGACCTGCTCCGCCGCCCTTGTCGCCCGCGGCATCACGCCTCGCATCGAGCCGGCGCGTCCCAAGCTCGGCCCGCTCGTCGAGCGGGTCGTGCAGTATCTCGCCGTCGAAGGGAACCCCCAGTAACCATGACGACCACCGAACCGCGCGGACACACGCCGACGCTGACGGCCTGCTTCATCCATTTCGACGTCTCGTTCATGTTGTGGGTGCTGCTCGGCGCCCTGGGCGTCTACATAGCAGAGGAGCTGCAACTCGGGCCGTCCGAGAAGGCCATGGTCGTGGCCATCCCGATCCTGAGCGGGTCGCTGCTGCGAGTGCCGCTCGGGCTCCTGAGCGATCGCTTCGGCGGCAAGAAGGTCGGCACGATCATGCTGATCTGCCTGTACGTGCCGCTCACGCTGGGCTGGCTCTCGGGCAACAGCATCAACGACCTGATGGCAATCGGCGCGCTCCTCGGCGTCGCCGGCGCGTCCTTCGCGGTGGCGCTGCCACTCGCCAGCCGGTGGTATCCGCCCGAGAAGCAGGGCCTGGCGATGGGCATCGCCGCCGCCGGCAACAGCGGCACGGTGGTCACCAACCTGATCGCGCCGCGCCTCGCCGCTTCGATCGGGTGGCAGGGCGTCATGGCGGTGGCGATGATCCCGCTCACCCTCGCGCTCGTCGCCTTCGTGCTGCTGGCCAAGGAGAGCCCGCGGCGCGGCGGCACGCCGACGATGGCGCAGTACGCGCGCGTCCTGAAGGAGCGCGACCTCTGGTCGTTCTGCCTGCTCTACTCGGTGACCTTCGGCGGCTACGTCGGCCTCGGCAGCTTCCTGCCGCTGATGCTG
>JANOIR010000483.1:0-1795 GCA_031407765.1 Vicinamibacteraceae bacterium | reverse complement strand
CCGGCGCCGACGATCGAGGGCTTGCCCATCTGGCGGCCGACCACGGCGGCGTGGGACGTCATGCCGCCCGTCGCGGTCAGGATGCCCTGCGACACGAACATGCCGTGGATGTCGTCGGGCGCCGTTTCCTTGCGGACGAGGAGGACCTTCTGGCCGGCGTTGGTCAGCTCGACGGCGCGCTCGGAGGTGAACACCGCCTGGCCGGACGCGGCGCCCGGCGAGGCCGGCAGGCCCTTGGTGACGACCGGCAGCTTCTTCCACTCGGCCGGGTCGAACACCGGCGCCAGCAGCTGCGACAGCGCTTCGGGCTCGACGAGGAGCAGCGCCTCGCGCGGCTTGATCAGTTTCTCGGCGACGAAGTCGGTGGCGATGAGGACCGCCGCGTAGCCGGTGCGCTTGCCGCTCCGGGTCTGCAGCATGTAGAGCGTGTCGTCCTCGATCGTGAACTCGAAGTCCTGGATGTCCTTGTAGGTCTTTTCCAGGCGGCTGGTGATCTTGCGCAGCTCCTTGTAGGCCGCCGGCATGACCTTCTCGAGCTCGGCGATCGGCAGCGGCGTGCGGACACCGGCCACGACGTCTTCGTGTCGCAGGGCATCCTGACCGCGACGGGCGGCATGACGTCCCACGCCGCCGTGGTCGGCCGCCAGATGGGCAAGCCCTCGATCGTCGGCGCCGGCGCGCTGTCGATCGACGAGAAGGGCAAGACCCTCACCGTGAGCGGCCAGACCATCAAGGAAGGCGACTGGGTGTCGTTCGACGGCCTCTCGGGCGAGGTCAAGATCGGCCAGGTCGCGACCAAGCCGAGCGAGATCCTGCAGGTCGTCTCGGGGCAGATGAAGCCCGAGGCCTCGGACATCTACCGCCGCTTCCAACAGATTCTCACGTGGTCGGACAAGGAGCGGACGCTCGACATCCGCGCCAACGCCGACCAGCCGGATCAGGCCGAGCTCGCCTACGCGTTCGGGGCGCGCGGCATCGGGCTGTGCCGCACCGAGCACATGTTCTTCGGTGAAGGCCGCATCCCGATCGTCCAGGAGATGATCCTGGCCGACAACGAAGCCGATCGCCGCACGGCGCTCGCCAAGCTGCTGCCGCTGCAGCGCGACGATTTCTACGGCGTGTTCAAGGCCATGCGCGGCTGCCCGGTCACGATCCGGACGATCGATCCGCCGCTGCACGAGTTCCTGCCCAAGCGTGAAGACCTGATGGTCGACATCGCCAAGATGGAAGCCGGCGGCAAGGGCGGCAACGAGCTCAAGGAGAAGAAGGCGCTGCTGCACCGCGTCGAGCAGCTCCACGAGTTCAACCCGATGCTCGGCCACCGCGGCGTGCGTCTCGGGATCACCTACCCGGAGATCACCGAGATGCAGACCAAGGCGATCATCTCGGCAGCCTGCCAGCTGAAAAAGGAAGGCCACAAGGTCCTGCCGGAGATCATGATCCCGCTCGTCGGGCACGTGAAGGAGCTGCGCGACCAGAAGGCGGTCGTCGAGCGCGTGGCCGCCGAGACGATGAAGGAATACGGGGTCAAGGTCGAGTACCTGATCGGCACGATGATCGAGGTGCCGCGCGGTGCGCTGACGGCCGACGAAGTGGCGACCGAAGCGCAGTTCTTCTCGTTCGGCACCAACGACCTGACGCAGCTCACCTACGGCTTCTCGCGCGACGACATCGGCAAGTTCCTGGGCGCCTACCAGGAGAAGAAGATCCTGGAGCGCGATCCGTTCCAGTCGCTCGACACGACGGGCGTCGGACAGCTCGTCCAGATGGCCTGCGAGAAGGGCCGGGCGACGCG
>JANOIR010000423.1:0-12621 GCA_031407765.1 Vicinamibacteraceae bacterium | reverse complement strand
CCCGCGCGGATTTCGCCGCTCGTCGATCCGGCGTGGTAGTGCATGTCGAGGGCATCGTCGTCGGTGCGCCGCGCCAGAACCTGGCCGAGCCGGACGCCACCGCCGGCGTAGGTGGCCGTGACGTAGCCGTCGTCGTCCACGGTGAAATGCATCTCCGTCGCTGAGCCGCTCTGGCCGTGGGCCGAGTTCGACATGGCGCGGAACGTACGACCGGTGAGCCTGGGCGGTGTCATACGCAGACCTACTTGGATCGGCCAAAGGCGACGATGGTGATGTCGTCGCGCTGCTCGCAGCCCTGCGAGAAGCGGGCGACGTCGTCGGCAAGCGCCCGCGTCAGCTCGCGAATCGAGCCGCCGGCCGGGCGGACCGCGGCCAGCAGGCGCTCGTTTCCGTACTGATCGTCGCCGACGTTGATGGCTTCCGTGACGCCGTCACTGTAGAAGAGGACGGTGTCGCCGGGCGCGAGCGGGTGCGAGGTTTGCGGAAAGGTGGCGCGATCGCGGATCCCGATGGGAGGTCCGCCCGTCGCCCCGACCAGCCGCGACCACCCGCTCGCCGCGCGCAGGACGCCGAGCGGATGTGCCGCCGTCGCAATCTCGACCTGCCCGGACACCGTATCGATGACCGCCACGACCGCGGTCGCGAACATCGCGTCGCGCGACACGTGCGTCAGCGACTTGTTGACGCGCTCGAGGATCGTCGCCGGCGAGGTCTGCCCCACCGACTGGTAGCGGAAGTCGCTGGTGACGCGGGCGCCGAAGATCGCCGCGGAAACGCCCTTGCCCGACACGTCGCCGGTGATCACCGCGACGTGCGTCGGCGAGAGCTGGATGAAGTCGAAGAAGTCGCCGCCGACGGCGAGCGCCGGCGTGTACTCCACGGCGAAGCCGTAGCCGGGCACCTCCGGCGGTCGTTGCGGCAGGAAGTCCTGCTGCACGCGGCGGGCCAGCGCCAGGTCGTGATCGAGCAGCTCGCGCTTCAGCTCGCGTTCGTGCAGCCGCACGTAAGCGAGCGACATGCCGATCTGCGCGGCGAAGCCGAGCGCGGTGCCGAGCTCGCCTTCGATGAACGGACCGCTCCCGGCGCGGCCATCGAGCTGGACGACGCCGAAGACCTCGTTGCGGAACGTGATCGGCACGCAGAGCACCGAGCGCAGCCCCATGATCAGCAGCGAATCCGAGCCCGAGGCCTTGCCTTCGCTCGAGGCGTCGATGATGACCAGGCCCTCACGCCGTGCCAGGGCCTGCTTCATCAGGGTGCGGCTGTAGCCCACCTTGGCCGGGGCGCCGCCTGGGGCACGGATGCTGCGCGGCTCGAGCTCGCCACCTTCGACCTCGTAGACCAGCACCAGCCCGCGATCCGCGCGTGGCACCGCCGTGAGCAGCTCGTCGACCACGAAGTCGAGGACCGCCGTCTCGTCGAACGCGGTGCCGAGGATTTCGGCGAGCCGGATCAGGAGCTGCGCCTGCCGCGGATCCGTCGCCAACGGCGGGTCGATCTCGACCGGCTTGCTGAGGATGATCTGCGACTGCGGGGATTCTTCCTCGACGAAGAACACCGTGTCCGGCGAGTCCTTCTTGGTGCCCTTGACGACGTCGGGCTCGTAGCGGAAGGTCAGCCCGCCGATGCCGATCAGGTCGCCGGGACGGATCGGCGTCGGCCGCGAGATCGGGCGGCCGTTGAGATGGGTGCCGTTGGCGCTGTCGAGATCGTTCAGCTGCCATTCGCGGCCGTGCAGCTCGATCTGCGCGTGCCGGCGCGAGGCGCTGGGGTCGTCGACGACGATGTCGGCGCGGCGGCCGCGGCCGAGGACGACGGGACGATCGAACGGGAACGCCGCGCCGGCCCGCTCGCCATTCTGGAGGGTGAGGACCGGCATCGTAGCCTAGGAGCCCGTGGTGAAAGTGGCGCGTCGCACCGAGACGGACGAGGCGCCCGGCTGGCAAGGCGCGACGACAGAGAATATTGGGAATATTTGACGGAGGAGCAACGCCGCCGGGCGGGATGCATCGACCGTCGAATGCAGCGGCACTTTCACCACGGGCTCCTAGTATCGGGACACTAGCGTCGCCTCGACAGGGCGTGCATCGCGCGATCGGCGAGCTCTTGCGCGAGCGGCTCGGCGATGGCCGGCGCCATGACCGGCGGTTGATCGCCGATCGAGAGCAGCTTGAGGACGCGGCGCGCCAGCACCGCCATCTCGCTGGTGTCCTCGGCCGCCGGCATCGCCTTGACCGCGTCGGCGATGGTGCCGACGACGGTGAACTGCGAGGTCAGGCCCGATACGTCGAGGACGTTGCGGACGTACTGGTTGAGCCCGCACAGCACCAGGGCGCCGTCGCGCGCATCGAGCTTGTGCAGCATCAGGATGAGGACGCGGATGCCGGCGCTGGCAAACAGCGTGACCGCCGAGAAGTCGACGACGACGTGGCGGGTGCCGTCCTGCAGCAGCTCGAGAATGTCCTGTTCGAACTGGAACGCGGCGCGCCCGTCGACCTGCGCGACCGGGTGGACGACCGCCACCTGGCCGGCCTGACCATGACGGGTGAGCTTGAGCTGCATGCCGACAGCTTACGCCGACATCGCGGCAGCGGCGCCGCGGAACACGAGGTTGATCTCGCCGATGGTGATGCGATCGCCGTCGGTGAGCGGACTCTCGTCGACACGGGCGCCGTTGACGTAGGTGCCGTTCTGCGACCCGAGGTCGCGGATGGTGTAGCCGCCGGGCGTCGCCATCACCAGCACGTGGCGGCGCGAGACGCCGGGATCGAGCAGCCGCAGCTGGTTGTCCTCGGAGCGCCCGATGTAGGTCAATGCGGTCAGGCGGAAGTTGACGGCCTGACCGTTGTCGGCCTCGCTGAGGAGCAGCGCTTCGGGGACGATGAAGGTCCGATCCTCGACCTCGATGTCGCGCGACGGCGGCTGTGGCGCCGGCATCGGCTTGCCGACCATGACGGGGCCCGAGTTCGACAGCGGCACCGAAACCACGCCGTCGTCGATCGGCGGCCAGGCGAAGTCGGCAGACGGCGGGCCGCTGCTCTCGAGCATCGTCAAGTCGGCGTCGGCGAACTCGACGGCTTCCTCGAGCGGCGCCCGAAGCGTGGCGACCTCCTTGGTGAAGTCGCCCGAGGCGTCGGCCGGGGGGTCGGGGGGCGGGCTCGCGTGCGAGCCGCTCGCAGCCTTGGCCGAGCCACTCGAAGCGGCCTTGGCCGTACCCGACGCGGCGCGCTTGGCTCCGGAGGTGGCGGCGGCGCGGCTGCCCGATGACGCGGGCGGCGCCGGTGCCGGTGCGGGCGGTTCCGGCTTGGGCGGCTCCGGCGGAGGCTCGGCCTTCAGCGCCGCTTCCAGATCGACGTTGGGGAGCGCCAGGCCGAACAGCGCCTCCAGCTTGTCGAGCGCCAGCAGCTGCTCAGTCGTCTCGGCGATGAGCCGCTCCGGCTGCTGCAGCCGTTCGGTCTTGACCGGATCGTCGACCTCGCCGAGGGCGTGGCGGAACTCGACTTCTTCCTTGTCGAGCCGCGCCGCAGCCTGCGTCGCGCGCACGGCGTCGAAGCTCGAGCGCAGCTTGCGGTACTCGACCAGAGCCCGCTTCACGAGCGGCGCCGCCTGCGCCTCGAGATCGGCGCGGCGCTTGCCATAGTCGGCCATCACGCGCGAAAAGACCGCCGCCTCGACCTTGTCCTTGCGCTCCTCGGCGCGCTGGCAGAACTGGTCGACCTGAGCTTGCTGCTTGCGCAGCTCGATCAGCGCTTCGAGAACCGACACATCGATGGGGGAGCCGTCAGTGGCCATCGGTCGCACACCTCTTCCTGATCGGACTTTCCATTATCACAGATCGGCACATCTCCGGCTCGGCCATAGAGGCGGACGACAGCGCGATTCCGGGGCGAACAGGGTCGCCCGACACGGTTAACGCCACGGCCCCCCGGGGTCGAACAGTGGGCACGGGCGAGGTCGAAACGGTCGGCGCCGTCCAGGGTCGAACGTCGACGCCGGAGTGTCGACACCGGAATGCCGATTAGAAGGCATGACCCTCCGTGAGCTCCTGGTCGGCCGTTCCCTGGGCCGCAGCCTGATCCGGGGGCTGGGCATAGCCCTGGCGCTGCTGCTCGGGTCGTGGCTCGTTCTGGTACCGGTCCGGACGCACGGCCCCAGCATGACGCCGACTTACGGCGATGACCAGCTCCTGTTCGTGAACCGCCTCGCCTACCGCTTCGGCCGGCCCGTCCAGCGGGGCGACGTCGTGGCGATCACGCTGCAGGGCGGCCAGGCGGTCCTGGTCAAGCGGATCATCGCGCTGCCCGGGGAGCGCATTCGGATAGAGGACGGCCAGGTCCTGATCGACGACCGCCCGCTCGACGAGCCCTACTGCGTGTACCGGCTGGCCTGGAACGTCGCCGAGGCGCACCTGGGCCCCGACGAGGTGTTCATCATCGGCGACAACCGCTCCATGCTCGAGAAGGACCACGATTTCGGCCGCGCCGACCGGAGCCGGATCCTCGGCAGGCTGCTCAACTGATGCGGCGACGCGCGATCGCCGGCGCTCTCGTCGCCCCTCTGGCCGCTGCGGTGGCCATCTGGCTGTGGCCGACCGACGCCCGGCGTGTGCGCGCCCGCCTACTGACCGCGGCGGAAGCGCTCTCCGCACGTCCCGGCGAGAGCGACGTCGAACGACTGGCGCGGCTCGCCGGCTTCGCCAGGAGCCTGGCGCTGGACGTGATCGTGGAGGCTGAACCCGGCGGCCCCTCGGTTCGGGGCCGCGAGACGGTGGCGGCCCTGGCGTCGCGCCTCTCGACCACCGGACAACAGATCACGCTGACCGACCCCGACATCGCCTTCGACGAGGCGAGGTCGCGGGCGACCGTTGCGACGGTCGTGCTCGTCACGTCAGCGGCGGAGGGCCCCATCGCCGCTCTCGACGGGGCCGTCGTGTGGTTCGAGCTGGTCAAGACCGGCGACGACTGGCTGATTACCCGGGCGTCGACGGAACCAACGCTCGCCCGCTGAGCTTCGCCCCGCTCGATTGGCGATAGGCTGAACCCCACGCCGTCGGCCCCCGACGCGGCGAGGAGGAAGCCGTGCGTACAGGATGGCCGCAGGTTCTCACGCTCGCGTTCATCGTCGTCACCGCCGGCGCCGCTTGCGACGATCCGACGCCGGACGAGCCGGCGCCGACGCCGCCCGGCGAGGTCGTGACGGCGAGCGACGGGACGCGGTTCAGCGTCGAGGTCGTGGCGCAAAACCTCGAGATCCCGTGGGCGATGACTTTCGCGCCCGACAACCGGATGTTCTTCACCGAGCGGCCGGGCCGCGTCCGGATCCTGCAGGGCGGCCAGGTGCTCGCCGCGCCGGCGCTCGTCCTCGATGACGTCGCGGCGGTCGGCGAGGGAGGCCTCCTCGGCATCGCCGTCCATCCCGACTTCGCCAGCAATCGCTTCGTCTTCCTGGCCTACACGGCGCGGCTGGCCGGCGGTGGACGCGAGCTGCGCGTCGTGCGCTACCGCGAAGTCGGTGGCACGCTGGGCGAGCCGGCGGTGATCCTCGATCGCGTCGCGGCGGCCGACATCCACGACGGCGCGCGGGTGAAGTTCGGGCCCGATCGCAAGCTGTACGTGACGATGGGCGACGTCGCCAACCCGTCGACGGCGCAGGACCTGGGCGCGCTGACCGGAAAGATCCTGCGGCTCAACGACGACGGCACGGTACCTGGCGACAACCCGTTGGCCGGGTCGCCGATCTACTCGTACGGGCATCGCAACCCGCAGGGACTCGACTGGCACGCCGTGACCGGCGAGCTGTGGGGCTCCGAGCACGGACAGACCGGCAACGACGAGATCAACCGCCTGCGGCCGGGGCGGAACTACGGGTGGCCGGTGATCGAGGCCGACCAGACCCGGGCCGGCATGGAGACGCCGATCGCGTTCTTCTCGCCGTCGATCGCGCCGTCTGGGATGGCGTTCTACACCGGCACGACGATGACCGGGTTCCGGCTGGACCTGTTCGTGGGCGCGCTCGCCGGACAGCACCTGCTGCGCGTCCGCTTCGATCCAAACGATCCGAACCGGGTCTTGACGACGGAGCGTCTGCTGGCGGGCCGATTCGGCCGGATCCGCGACGTCATCAACGGTCCCGACGGCTCGCTCTACCTCTGCACCAGCAACCGCGACGGCCGCGCGACGCCAGTTGCCGCCGACGACCGCATCATCAAGCTGTCCGGAGTACGCTGATCCTGCAACCTGTCCGGGACAGTCCGGGACAGCGTCCGGGACGCGCTCCGGGACGGCCTCCGGGAGCTGCGTCAGCCGAGGGCGCGGGTCGCCGTCCAATAGAGGCCGACGAGGGCAATCGCGAAGCTGACGGGAACCACCACCCAGCGCCGATACGCCTCCCGACGCGAGAGGCGCCACCAGCCGACCGCGAGCGCCGCCAGGGCGATCACGGTGAGCTGTCCCAACTCGACGCCGACGTTGAACGAGATCAACGCCAGGGCGAATTGGCCGCGCGGCATGCCGAGCTCGCCGAGCACGCCGGCGAAGCCGAGGCCGTGCAGCAAGCCGAAGAGAAAGACGAGCGCGCCGCGCCACGGCGACAGCTCGGTCGTGAACAGATTCTCGATCGCGACGTAGGCGATCGAGAACGCGATCAGGGGCTCGACGATCGAGGACGGCAGCGATACGACATCCAGCATCGACAGGCCGAGCGTGACCGAGTGCGCGATCGTGAAGAGGGTGACCTGCAGCAAGAGCGGCCGCCAGCGCGTGCCGAGCAGGAACAGCCCCACGACGAACAGGATGTGGTCCAGGCCCTTCGGCAGGATGTGCGTGAACCCGAGGCTGGCGTACTCGGCGGCGGTCGTCCACCACGGCGGATCGACGAACCCGGCGCGCAGATCCAGGTCGCCGCTCGGCTGCCCGCCGGCGACCCAGATGGGCGCCGACCGCTGCCCGGCCGGACTGACGAGCGTCAGCGCGTAGGAGCCGAGCACCAGCCCGTAGGAGACGCGGCAATGGCGCGCCCCGGCCGGCACCTCGCCGGAGAAGCGCAGCGTTGCCGGCGGCAGCAGCGACGCCGCCCCGACCGGAGACGCTCCCGGTGCTCCTCCCGATGCAGCTCCCGATGGTCCTTCCGATGCTCCCAAAAACGACGCAGAAACTGCGTTGGGCACGTAAGCGAAAGTCGACGCCGCGGGGACGCCGTCGAAGGCAATCGTCGTGCGCGCCAGCGCGACCTCGGTCAGCGCGTGGATCCGATCCGGAATCTCGGACGCCGCGACGTTCGCCGTCGGCGTCCGGTCGGCGTAGATCTCGAGCCTCGCCAGCACCGACTCCGGATCGACGACGACGTCGAACTGGTAGCGCCCCGGCGTGAACGTCAGCGTCGCGTGCGTGATGCGGAGGTCGTGCGCGGCGAGCGTCGGCGCCGCCGGCGGCGACGCCACGATCGCGAGGCAGGCGAGGACGCCGGCGAGCCAGCGCCATCGGACCCTGGCAAGCGGTGGCAGCGGGACGGCGCGCATGTGCACGAGCAATCGGTGTAGGAGAGCGCTCAGAGCGACGCCCGCAGCGCCCGGGCCTCGGGCGCCAGCACGAGGTCGAACGTCGGATGCCCGTCGAGCGCGCGGGTGACCAGCGTGCGCGCCCGGGCCCGATCGCCCGACGCCGCCGCGATCGCCGCCGCATGATACAGGATGGTCCGATCGCCGGTCCCGGTGCGCAGCGCGAGCCGCGACGCCTCGACCGCGCGCGCGACCTTGCCGGCGCGGAAGGCGGCCCAGGCGACCGCGTCCATCGTGAAGATGTCCTGGCGCGTCGTCGCCGCCTGTTCGGCGATCGCCAGCGCCTCTCCCGCGCGAGCCCGGTCGCGCGCCAGCAGCCGCGCCAGGTGGGCCGGCTCCGGCATCTCGGAGCGCCAGCCCTGCTCGGCGAGTGCGAAATGGCGCGCCGCGTCGATCCGGCGCCCCAGCGCCTCCTCGATCTCGGCCATACGCATCGCAGTCTCCGGTGTCGCACCCGACGCGTCGAGCCGGGCGTAGCCGGACAGGGCGGCCGCGAGATCGCCGCGGGCCGCATCGACGCGCGCGAGGCCGGCCAGCGCCAGCGGATGATCCGCGAACGTGAACGCGGCATGGCGGTACTCGCGTTCGGCGTCGGCCAGGTGTCCGAGCTGGAACCGCAGGTCGCCGAGCTGGGCGTGGTGCCAGGCCTGCGATTCGGGATCGTGCGCGCTGGTGGCGTCGAGCGCCATCTGCATCAGGCGCAGCGCGCCGGCGAGGTCGCCCTGCAGCTCACGCGCGTAGGCCGTACGGCCGTAGGCCGCCGCCGACGGCCGCTTGCGCATCATCGCGTCGAAGGCGGCAAACGCTGCCTCGTACTCACCGAGCTCGAGGTGCGCATCGCCGATCACGCCGTCGTTCCAGGCATCGGCAGGCTCCATCGTCCGCGCCTGCTCGGCGGCGGCGATGGCGTCGCGGAAGCGATGCTGCGAGGCGAGCACCGCGCCCAGCATCCGCTGCGCCTCGTAGCTCGGACCCGCGGCGATCGCGGCGCGCAGCGCACGCTCCGCCTGGAGGGCAAGCCCACCGTTGCCGCTGGCGCGCGCCTGCCGCAGCAGCGCGTCGGCCAGCCGCGACGCTGCAACGCCGTTGCCGGGCTCGTCCGCCACGCGGCGTTCGAGCGCGGCGATGGTCTGCGCCAGCCCGTCGCGAGACGTCGGCGCGCCGCCCGGCGTCCCGGCCGCCAGCGGCATCGCGGCGTAAGCCCGCGTCGGCCGCGCCGTCCGCACATAGGCGCCACCAGCGACGATGGCGCACACGATCACGGGGATCCAGGGTCGCAGTTTTTTCAAGGTCGCCATACATGACTCCGGAGTGGGTGCGGGTTTCGACTCCGGAGTCGTTCGGGGATTCGACTCCGGAGTCGTAGAGGCACTACCGGTTGCCCGCCCGCGGCACGCCCAGATACGGGAAGCCGCGCAGGTAGGGGACGTCGTTGCCGTCGACGCCGTCGCCGAGCGCGTTGTTCGGCGAGGTGTTGAACGCCGGCGTCAGCGGCGTCGCCCCTGCGGCGGCCTGGAGCACGATGTCCAGCACGTCGTCGCCGACACGACGGCCGTTCGGGAAGCCGCCGACGTCGCCCTTCAGGACGCCGAGCCGGTCGTAGCCCGGATCGCCGACGGTGACCGGCGGGATGCCCATATTGAGGCGCAGCATCTCGGACGGGCGCACGTTGGCTGGCTGGTTCAGGCCGGGGATGCCGGTCAGGAAGATCGTGACCAGATCCTGGCGCGGTGCCGGCGGCGACTTGACGCCGAAGAGCAGGCTGAGCAGCTTCGGCACTTCCGGATCGAGCACGCGGTCGAGCGCTGCCGCGTCCGAGGTCGGCTCGATGGCGTTGAACACGTCCTTGCGCGCGAGGTCGATGACCGCTTCGTTGACGAGCGGCATGCCGAGCCGCGAGACCTGGACGAAGTCGCCGCTGTAGGTGATCTGCCCCGGCGCGCGCGTCGCCACCGCCTGGCGGCTGGCCGTGGCCCACACGCCGATCACGGCGTTGGGATCACTCGGCCCGCTCGGCCGCGATCCGCTGCGCGACAGCTGCGCCATCGGCACCTGGATCGCCAGCGAGCTGACGTTGTAGCCGGCGGTGCTGTCCTCGATCTGATTGCTGCCGACGCCCAGCAGGTCGAAGATGCCGAGGTCGACGTAGAAGCCCTCGTCACGCTGGCCGGCGAACACGCGCATGCCGACCGGCGGCACCTGCTGGACGCCGCCCGCGAGCTGAGCGTAGTTCGGCGTCGAGCGCGGCCCGATGTTCGGCGGCGGCACCGGCAGGCGGCCGGAGAGCAGCCGCGGCGTGCCGGTGCGGCGCGGACCGTCGACCCGCGTCAGGCTGTAGAACTGCCGCACGTTGAGATCGGGATCGTCGATCGTCGTCACCGGACCGGTGTTGTAGAGGAAGGTCGCCGGGTTGCGGCGCTCGGTCGAGAAGCGCCACTGGAACGTCACGTCCTCGACCGCGTCGCCGTTGTTGTCGACGTGGATCTCGTAGAGCACGTTGGGGTCGAAGAGGTAGAAGTTCGGGCCGCCGTCGGGCGACTGGAACGGGATGTAGTTGGCGATGAGCGTCACCATGTCCCTGTCGTTCGGGTCGACGAACGCATAGACATCGGTGTTGTCGGCGGTGGGATCGAGCGCGATGAGCGGGGCTTCGCGATGGCTCGAGGCCTTCCCCGGAATCATCGCGGCCGCCACGAGCAGACCGATCGATAGAAACCACGCTGTTTTCTTCACGTGTGTACCTCGTGTAGTCGGCGACCGGGACAGCCGGCCGTTCACGAGGCTCTACGGCGCGGCACGCCGGGCGGATGGATGGCGAGGGCCGGTCGTTCGGCAAGGCCCGAAAATGGCCCGACGCAGCGCCAAATCGAGCGGATTCGTGCGTGATACGCTCGCCCGGTGGTGCGCGCTCTCGCCCGGCTGCCCTTCCTGGCCGTCCGCCGGTTGCGCTGGTGGCGGGGCGCGTGGTCGAAGGACAGCGACCGGACGTACCACGAGCGCCTTTACGAAGCGCAGGACTACGACCCCTTCGATCCGAGCTATCCCGGCTACGTGACGATCCGGAGGTTCGCCGACCACGCCGAGACGCTCCTCCCGGCCGCGGGAACGGTGCTCGATCTCGGCTGCGGGCCGGGCGAGATCACCTGTGAGCTGGCCCGGCGCCATCCCGGCCTGTCATTTCTCGGCGTCGATCACAGCGCGCAGGCGATCGGGCGCGCGACCCGTCACGCCGGGCGGCTCGGGCTGACCAACATCCGCTTCGAAGTCGGCGACGCGGAGGGCCTGCCCGCCGGAGAACGCTATGCGCTCGTCACGATGTTCGACGCCTTCCACCACCTGGAGCGCCCGCACGCCTTCCTGACGTGGCTGACGGCGCGCACCACGCGCTGCCTCCTCATCGAGCCGGCCGGCACGTGGAGCGGACGCTGGGCCCGCGGGCTCGACGTCGACTGGCTGCTGGCCGACCTGGCGAACATCCGCGATCGGCTCGAAGCCGTGTGCGGCGCGCGCGCCGAAACGGACGGACGCATCGCCGCAGCGTCCGCTCCCGCGGATGCCGAGGCGGACGTGCGGACGCTTGGGGCGCCTGTCTCGGCCGCACCGGCTGGGGCCGCGACCACGGCCGCCGCATCCGCCGGCGCGCCGCTCGCGCAAGGCGAGGGTGCGATCGAACGGCGCTATGCGCTCGACGATTTCGTGCGCTTCTTCGCCGGCTGGCACCTGCGCGTGACCGGCACGATCGCCGGCGTCGATCGCTATCCGCCGGGCGTGCACGCGCAGAGCGCCCTGCGGCCCGTCACCGGCGAGCTCGCCTACACGCTGATGCGCGCCACCGAGGCGCTGCTGCTCGAGCGCGGCCGCGACGGCGCCGCCAAGCATTGGGTCGTCGCCGCGACCACCGAGGCTGGCGTCATCGAGTCGCGGCTGCCGCCGACGACCGATCCGGTCGGCCCCGACGCGCTGCCGTCACGCGTGGCGAGCGCGTACCACGTCCGCTACGAACGCGTCGAAGGCCCGTCGCGCATCGGCGCCGGCACCGAGCTCCGCATCGAGATCGACGTCGTCAACGCCGGCTGGGACACGTGGCGCAGCGACGGCGCTCGCCCCGTGCACGTCAGCTACCACTGGCTGACCCCGGCGGGCGGCATGGTGGAGTTCGACGGCCTGCGCAGTGACCTGCCGCGCGCCCTCGGCCCCGGCGAGCGCGGCCGCACCGTCGTCGGCGTGCGCGCGCCGGCCGCGGCCGGCAGTTACCTGCTGGCGATCGATCTCGTCAAGGAAGGCGTGACCTGGTTCAGCGAGGCCGGCTCGCCGTGGCACGTCACGCGGATCGACGTCGACTAGCGCCCGTCTCAGCCGCTGTAGCGGCCAGCGGCGAGACAGTCGGACTCCGGAGTCGCTTCGGGTCGGCTAGCTCGCGGTGGCGACGGGCACCTTGCCCACGAGCACCATGGCCCCCGTCGGGGCGGGCACGCCGCCGGCGGGCTCGACCGTCACGGCGACGACTTCGGCCGGCGGCAGATCGCCAGGCATCCGGACGAACAGTGAGGCGTGACCGCTCGGATCCGGCGCCAGCAGCCCGGCGTTCACCGGCGGACGGCCCTGCGGGATCACCCAGAGCTGGTAGACCTTGTCGGCGGGCAGCGCCGGCAGCTGATTCGCGGCGAACGCCAGGCCGCTGTGCGGGCTCATAAACGCCCGAGCCGAGGAGCCCGGCGCGACGGCCTGGCCGGCCAGGTCGACACGCTGCATGTCGGGCGCGAACAGCACGGAGTTGTGCGCCTGCAGGAGCTTGGTCTGTTCCTGCGCCTCGCCAAGCGTGCGCTGGATCCGGACGACTTCAGCCTCGGCACGCTCGACGCGCGCGTTCACGGCGTCGAGCGTCGTGCGCAGCTGCAGGCCCCACAGCCCGAGCCCCGACGCCAGGATCAGCGCCGCCGCGGCGGCCAGCCATCCCGGCAGCGCCCGCGATCCCGCGCGGCTCGGGGTGCCCACCGCGGCGCCGCGAACGAGGTCGCGCGGGCCCGTCGCAGTGCTGGGCGCGGCGCCGGGCGCGGCGGCGGCCG
>JANOIR010000394.1:0-4525 GCA_031407765.1 Vicinamibacteraceae bacterium | reverse complement strand
GTGCCACGGCCAGCGCGGATCGTAGAGGATCGCCCGCGCGTTCGCGACCAGATCGGCGTCGCCGGTGCCGACGATCGCTTCGGCCTGGTCGAAGTCGGTGATCAGGCCGACCGCGATGACCGGCAGGGTCGTCGCCGCCTTCACCGCCCGGGCCAGCGGCACCTGGTAGCTCGGGCCGACGGGGATCCGCTGCGCCGGCGTCAGCCCGCCGCTCGAGACGTGGATCGCGGCGCAGCCGTGCGCCTCGAGGGCTTGCGCAAAGGCGATGGTCTGCTCGAGATCCCAGCCGCCCGGCGCCCAGTCGGTGCCGCTGACACGCATCGACACTGGCCGTTCGGCGGGGAAGGCCGCCCGGACGGCGTCGAACACCTCCAGCGGGAAGCGCATCCGGTTCTCGAGGCTGCCGCCGTACTCGTCGTCGCGGAGGTTCGAGAGCGGCGAGAGGAACTCGTGCAGCAGATAGCCGTGCGCGCCGTGCAGCTGCACGGCGTCCAGGCCGAGCCGCGCCGCGCGCCGGGCCGCGGCGGCGAACGCCTCGCGCACGCGGGCCAGGCCGTCGCGATCGAGCGCGACCGGCGGATGCTGACCCTCGGCGAAGGGCACCGCCGACGGCGCCACGGTCTGCCAGCCGCCGGGGTCGGCCGGCGCGACCTGCGCCGAGCCCTCCCACGGTACACGGGTTGACCCCTTGCGGCCGGCATGAGCGAGCTGGATGGCGATCGGCATGTCCGACCAGCGGCGGACGCTCTCGAGCGTCCGGGCTAGCGCCTGCTCGGTGTCGTCGGACCAGAGCCCGAGATCGCGCGCCGAGATCCGCCCCTCCGGCAGGACGGCGGTCGCTTCGATGGTGAGCAGCGCGGCGCCCGACAACGCGAGGTGGCCGAGATGGATGACGTGCCAGTCCGTGGCCCGGCCTTCGTCGGCCGAGTACTGGCACATGGGGGCGATGACGATCCGGTTGCGCAACTCGAGGCCGGCGACGCGAAAGGGGGTGAACAGACGAGCGTGGCTCATGCCCCAGCCTACCGTCATCGTGTTGCGTTCGACGGCTTCTGCCATGCCGAACGTGTCACGATCGATGAGCATGCGGATCAAGCTCATCATCAATCCCGCCTCGGGCGGCGAAACGGCCCTCGATCACCTGTCGGCGATCAATGCCCGGCTGCGCGCGGCGGGTGACGTCGACATCGTGCTCACGACTGGCGACGGCGACGGCGTCGAGGCAGGCCGCCGGGCCGCCACCGAAGGCTACGAGCGGCTGTTCGTCGCCGGCGGGGACGGCACGCTGAACGAAGTGCTGAACGGGGTGGCCCAGGTGGAAGGCGCGCTTGGGCGGATTCCCCTCGGCGTCGTGCCGCTCGGGACCGGCAACGACTTCGCCACCGCCCTGGGCGTGCCGGAGGCACCGGAGGAAGCAGTCGACGCGCTCCTCGCCGGCACGGTGTCGACGGTCGATGTCGGTCGCGTCAACGGTCGCTGTTTCCTGAACGTCTCGGCCGGCGGCTTCATCGCCGATGTCTCGGATGCCGTGCGGCCGCAGTTGAAAACGGTGCTCGGGAAGCTGGCCTACCTCATCGGCGGCGCGCAGGTGCTGCTGGACCACGCGCCGATCGCGGTCCGCGTGACGCAGGGGGCGGCGCCTCCCGTCGACGCATCGCTCCTGGCCTTCGCGGTGTGCAACTCTCGGCTGATCGGCGGTGGGCGGCTGATTGCTCCGCACGCCATCGTCGACGACGGCTGGCTGGACGTCTGCCTGATCCATGCCATGCCGACGCTGGAGTTCGTCGCGCTGCTGCGCCGCGTCTCGAGCGGCGAGCACGTCGAGGACGAGCGCGTCGCCTACTTCCGGACGCAGGCGCTGGAGCTCGCCTTCGCGTGTCCGATCCGGATCAACACCGACGGCCAGGTGCTCGAAGCCGATCGCTGCCGCTACGAGGTGCTGCCCGGCGCGGCGCGCGTGCTGATGCCGGCCAGTCCAGGGGACTAGCGCGCCCGAACCCGGCTGGGGCTGCGGCTGCATGGAGCCGGCGCAACGGGGCATCCATCGCCCCACATCCGCACCTGAGGAGGACGCGTAGGAGAGGCTGAGTCACCGCGCGGTCGGCGCGCGGCACCGCGTCCATGTCCACCCGAATCACCTCGAGCGAGATCACGCCGCGTCACGTCTACCTGAATCGGCGCGCGTTCATGCGCGCCGGCGCGCTCTCCGCCGCCGCGATCGGCACCGGCGCGATCTACCGCCGGCTGAACGGCGTGACCCACGACGTCACCGAGCGGCCGGCCATCCCCGGCGTGCTCACGGCGCCCGCCGCCGGCGGCTTCCGCGTCGCCGACGCGCCGACGCCGCTGGCCTCGATCGCCAACTACAACAACTTCTACGAGTTCACGACCGACAAGGAAGGCGTGGCCAGCGCCGCGGCCGGTTTTTCGACGGCGGGCTGGACCGTCACCGTCGGCGGCCTGGTCCGCAAGCCGCGCGTCTTCGATCTCGACGACCTGCGCCGGCTGAGTCCACCCGAGGAGCGCGTCTACCGGATGCGCTGCGTCGAAGCGTGGTCGATGGTCGTGCCGTGGGTCGGCTACTCGCTCTCGACGCTGCTCGACGCCGTCGAGCCGACCGGCGACGCCCGCTTTGTCGTCTTCGAGACCCTGCTCGATCCCGAGCGGATGCCCGGGCAGCGCGACTCGTTCTCGCTGCGGTGGCCCTACACCGAGGGGCTTCGCCTCGACGAGGCCATGCACCCGTTGACGATCCTCGCCACCGGGCTCTACGGCCAGGAGCTGCCGCCGCAGGACGGCGCGCCGATCCGCCTGGTCGTGCCTTGGAAATACGGCTTCAAGGGCATCAAGTCGATCGTCACGATCACACTGGCGGCGACCCAGCCAGAGACGACGTGGAACCTTGCCGCGCCGCAGGAGTACGGCTTCTTCGCCAACGTCAACCCGAAGCACGATCACCCGCGCTGGAGCCAGGCCACCGAGCAGCGCATCGGCGAGACCGGCCGCCGCGAGACGCTCCCGTTCAACGGCTACGCCGACCAGGTCGCGAGCTTGTATGCGGGGATGGAACTCGATGTCCACTTCTGAGCGGCTCGTCGACGCCCGCTTGCTGAAGCAGCTGACCCTCGTCGGCGCCGTCGTCCCGGCGGTGCTCCTGGCCTGGGATGCCTGGCACGGACAGCTCGGGGTCAACGCGGTGAACTTCGTGATCCGCACCACCGGTCTCGTCGGCCTCGTGCTGATCACGCTGTCGCTCGTCGTCACGCCGGTGCGCGAGCTCACCGGCTGGGGCCGCGTCGTGGCGATGCGCCGCGGCCTCGGCGTCGCCGGCTTCGCCTATCTCGCAGTCCACTTTGCGGTCTTCGTGCTGTTCGATCGCCAGGGGAGCGTGGCGAGCACCGTGCACGAGATCGCGACCCGCCGTTATCTCTGGTTCGGCACCGCCGCCCTCCTCCTCATGGTGCCGCTCGCGGCGACGTCGACCGACGCGATGCTCACGCGGACCGGGCCCGTCGCCTGGAAGCGGCTGCATCGCCTCGCCTATCCGATCGCGATCGGCGCGGTCGTCCACTACTACCTGCTGGTCAAGTCCGACGTGACGCAGCCGGTGGCGTTCGCGGCCGTGATCGGCGCGCTGCTCCTGTACCGTGTGATCAGCCACTATCTGCGACTGCGCGCCGCGGCCAGCGACGCCCGCGACCGCATGACCGCGGTGGGGCGCCGCGTCCCGACCTCGGGCCCGACGTCGGGCCCCACGTCGGCCCGATGGACCGGCGAGCTGTCGATCTCGCGGATCGTCGACGAGACGCCTGACGTGAAGACATTCCGCCTGGCGGCGGTCGGCGGCGGACCGCTGCCGTTCACCTATACCGCCGGGCAGTACCTGAACCTGGCGCTCACCATCGGCGGCCGGCGCGTCAACCGCTCCTACACGATCGCCTCGTCGCCGACGAGGGGCGGTCACTGCGAGATCTCGGTCAAGCGCGCCGAACAGGGCCACGCGTCGAGCCATCTGCATGCGGAGTGGCGCGAGGGGATGCGCGTGAACGTGTCGGCCCCGGCGGGGCGGTTCGTGTTCGCGCCGGAGAGTGCGTCGCGCCTCGTGATGATCGCCGGCGGCATCGGCATCACGCCGATGATGGCCACGATCCGCAGCCTGACCGACCAGGCCTGGCGCGGCGAGATCTATCTGCTCTACGCGGTGCGGACCGTGGCCGACATCGCCTTTCGCGACGAGCTGGGCGGGCTGGTGTCGCGCGATTCGAACCTGCACGTCCGTACCGTGGTGACGCGCGATCGCGGCGGGACGTGGGCCGGCGCGCGCGGGCCGGTCACCGGCGAGACGATCGCCGCGTTCGTCCCCGGCCTCACGCGCGGGCCCGTCTTCCTGTGCGGCCCGGCGCCGATGATGACGGCGATGCGCGCGGCGCTGGTGGCGATGGGCGTGCCGGATGCCGAGATCCTGCAGGAAGCGTTCGCGAGCCCGCCTCCGCTCGATGCCGTTCGCCTCGTGAAGACTGGGGAT
>JANOIR010000331.1:0-22209 GCA_031407765.1 Vicinamibacteraceae bacterium | reverse complement strand
CGGCGGCGCCGGCCGCGGGGCTGCCCGGGTGCCGCGCGCCGGTTTGCACCAGCCGGCCAGCGGGCACCCGCTTGTTGTCGGGCGGTCCCTCAGGACCGCCCGAGCAGCCCCCTGGCGCGTCCGGGTGCTATTCGCCGCGCTGGGCGCGCGGCGGCGCCGGCCGCGGGGCTGCCCGGGTGCCGCGCGCCGGTTTGCACCAGCCGGCCAGCGGGCACCCGGGGTGGGTGCGGGCCAGGCCGAAGCGGCACGCCTTCATCATCCCGAGGTGGCAGAGCGCGAAGTCGTAGCGGATCGGGTCGGCGGGATCGAGGCGGCGCAGCGCCGCGGTGATCTCCGCCGCCATCTTCCAGCCCGGCGTCGTCTGGCGTGTCAGGCCGAGGCAGCGCCCGAGGCGGATGATGTGCGTATCGAGCGGCACCACGAGCTGGGCCGGCGAGACGCGCGTCCAACTGCCCGGGTCGACGGCGTCGCGCCGCACCATCCAGCGCAGGAACAGGTTGAGCCGCTTGCAGGCGCTGCCGCCGGACGGGCGCGCGAAGAAGTAGCGATAGCCGGCGCGCGCCGGGACGGCGCGGCCGTAGGCCGGACGCACGTCGACGGCGCAGGCCCGCGCAGCAAAGGCGTCGAGCCCGGGCCCGACGTCGGCGGCAGCGGGGTCGTGGCCGGCGACGAAGGCGCCCTCGATCGATCCGTGCTCGCGCAACATCGCCTGGAGCACGAGCAGCAGCGCCACCAGGTCGGCGCCGCGGATCCAGCGGTGCACGACCGGCGTGAGCGCGCGGGCGTCACGCCGCGGGTCGAAGGCGCGGACGAACGCCGCCGGCCGCGCGCCCATCACCTCGACGACGCGGCCGACCGAGGCCATCACGCTGGCGACGCGGCCGAAGGCCAGCCCCGCCGCGATGAACCCGACGATCTCGCGGTCGGCGGGATCCGGGTTGGCGCGGTGCACGAACTGCACCGGATCGATAGCCGAATCCTCGACGTTGAACGCCTCGTATTGCGCGTCGAGGAGCGTTTTCAGGTGTGCTCGGAGCATGCTCGGAGCAACTTGCAGAAGTTGCCAGGGATCGCAGGAATTGCAAGTTGCTCGGAGCGTGCTCCGAGCACCAGCGGCGTCAGAACCGTGTGATGGGCGTTCCGTCCTGGCACAGCGGACACGCGGTGGCCGGGAAGTTCTCGGGGGCCTGGTAATCGATCAACGCGATGTTGGGGACGCCGAGATCGACGACCGACTCGAGCCGGTCGTAGATCTGGACGGTGGCGATCACCTCGCCGCCGGCGGCCTTGACCAGGGCCGCGCACCGCTCGAACGTCTTGCCGGTGTTGCGGACGTCGTCGGCCAGCAGCACCCGCCGATCGCGCATCGACGCCGCGTAGAACGGCCGCAGCGCGACGTCGCCGCCGTCGTACTGGAACGGCGCGAAGGCGCACGGCGGATGGCTCAGGCTGCGCCGGCCGTCGAGCAGTCCGGCGATGGTGTGGGCGAGCAGCGCGCCACCGGTCGCCGGCCCGGCGACGACCTCGGTCATCAGCTGCAGATCGCTGGGGATCACGTCGAGCAGGTCCTGGGCCAGGCGCCAGATGGTCGACGGATGCCGGAACAGCTGGTGTGCGTTCAGGTAGACGCGGCCGTGGAAGCCGTTGCCGTAGTCGAAGTGCCCGTCGGTCATGAGGACGCCGAGCGACTCCATGTCCTTGCGGGCGCGGTCGCGCGTGACGAAGTGGCGGTCGGTCATGTGCGTGGTGGTCGGCTTCGGTCCGCCGATAGTCGCTGGGGCGAGCGTGGCTGCAGGCATTGTGGGGAATCGATCAGGCGACGGACACGGGAGTGAAGGCACGCGCCCGCGGCACGTCCGGGTTGGCGTAGACGACGCGGCCGCCGACGATGGTGGCGGCGACGCCGCCGCGCAGCGACCAGCCGCCGAACGGCGTGTTCTTCGACTTGGAGACGAGCCGCGCCGCGTCGATGGTGACGCCGAGGTCCGGGGCCAGGATCGACACGTCGGCGACGGTGCCGGGCGTCAGCGCACCGCCGGCGACGCCGAGGATCCGGGCCGGGTTCACCGACAGCAACTCGACGAAGCGGGTCAGCGAGATCAACCCGGGGTGGACCAGCCGATCGAACGTCAGCGGCACGCACGTTTCGAGGCCGACGATCCCGAACGGGGCGCGATCGAACTCGACCCGCTTCTCGTCGGCATGGTGCGGCGCGTGATCGGTGGCGATGGCGTCGACGCTGCCGTCGACGATGCCGCGGATCAGCTCGTCGCGATCGTCGACCTCGCGCAGCGGCGGGTTCATCTTGACGTTGGTGTCGTAGCCCTCGAGCGCCTCGTCGGTCAGCACGAAGTGGTGCGGCGCCACCTCACACGTCACCGCGATGCCGCGCGCCTTGCCCGACCGCACCGCGCGCAGCGAGCCGCGCGTCGACAGGTGGGCGACGTGGAAGCGGCCGCCGGTCAGACCGGCCAGCGTGATGTCGCGCTCGACCCACAGCTCCTCGGCCTCGCCGGGGATGCCCTTCAGGCCCAGCCGCGACGCGTTGAAGCCCTCGTGCGCGACGCCGTCGCCCTTGAGCGTCGGGTCCTCGCAGTGGTCGATCACCGGGATGCCGCACATCGCCGTGTATTCGAGCGCCCGCCGCATCAGCAGCGCGGTCAGCACCGGCTTGCCGTCGTCCGAGACCGCGACGCAGCCGGCCGCCTTGAGGTCGGCGATCTCGGCCAGGTGCTCGCCCTTCGAGCCGAGCGTCACGGCGCCGATCGGATAGACGCGGGCGAGGCCGGCCTCGGCCGCGCGCTTCAGCATGAACTGCGTGATGCTGGCCTGGTCGTTGACCGGGTCGGTGTTGGGCATGCAGGCGACGGCGGTGAAGCCGCCGGCCACTGCCGACGCCGTGCCGGTGGCGATCGTCTCCTTGTGCTCGTGCCCGGGCTCGCGCAGGTGCACGTGCATGTCGATGAGCCCCGGCGTGACCACCAGCCCGCTGACGTCGACGACCCGCGCCGATCCGGCGGGCAGATCTGCGCCCACCGCGACGATGACGCCCCCGTCGATGAGGACGTCACGCGTCCCATCGATCCCGTTGACCGGATCCACCACCCGCCCGCCCTTGAGTAACAACGACACTTTTCATATCCTCCGGGCGTCAACTACCAACTACCAAATTCCAACTTCCAAGGAACTTCCAACTCCCAACCCCACACCCTGCTGGCTCGACGTCGCCGGGCTCTTTGGGAGTTGGTTGTTGGGAGTTCCTTGGAATTTGGTAGTTGGAAATTGGAAGTTGACGTCATCCATCAGTCGAGTCCGCCGGCGAGCAGATAGAGAACGGCCATCCGCACCGCGACCCCGTTCGCCACCTGTTCGAGGATCACCGAGGCCGGCCCGTCGGCCACGTCGGACGCGATCTCGACGCCGCGGTTCATCGGCCCCGGGTGCATCACGATGGCGTCGGGCCGGGCCAGCGCCAGCCGCTCCGCGGTCAGCCCGTACAGGGTGAAGTACTCCCGTAACGACGGGAAGAAGTGGCCCTGCATGCGCTCCATCTGGATGCGCAGCATCATCACCACGTCGGCGTCGGCGATGGCGTCCTCGACGCGCGTCGTCGCGGTCACGCCGAAGCGCTCGACGCCGGGCGGGATCAGCGTGCGCGGCGCCGACACCCAGACGTTTGCCCCGAGCTTGCGCAGCAGGTGCAGGTTCGAGCGCAGGACGCGGCTGTGCAGCAGGTCGCCGATGATCGCCACCTTGAGCCCGGCCAGGCGCTTCTTGTGCTGGCGGATCGTGAAGGCGTCGAGCAGCGCCTGCGTCGGGTGCTCGTGCATGCCATCGCCGGCGTTGATGATGCGGGCGCGGCAGATGCGCGAGAGCAGGTGCGCGGCGCCGGACGATGCGTGCCGCATCACGATCATGTCCGGCGACATCGCCTCGAGGTTGAGCGCGGTATCGACCAGCGTCTCGCCCTTGGTCACGCTCGAAGTCGCGACGGCGATGCTCAGCGTGTCGGCGCTCAGGCGCTTCTCCGCGATCTCGAACGACGTCCGCGTCCGCGTGCTCGGCTCGAAGAACAGGTTGACGACGGTGCGGCCACGCAGCGCCGGCACCTTTTTCACCGTGCGCGAGCCCACCTCTTTCATCGCCTCGGCGGTGTCGAGGATCAGGACGATCTCTTCCGGCGAGAGCTCTTCGATACCGAGCAGGTGCCGCCCGCGAAGCGTAGGCTGGGGCGCCGAAGCCTGCGGAGACGGTCCCGACGTGGAAGCCAGCGAAGGCGAAGGCGACTCAATCATGGCTCGGCTCCTCCAGCGTGACCTCGTCGATGCCGTCGGTTTCCTTGAGCCGGACGTTGACAATCTCGCGCCGCGACGTCGGCAGGTTCTTGCCCACGTAGTCGGCCTTGATCGGCAGCTCGCGATGGCCACGGTCGATCATCACCGCGAGCTGGATGGCCCGCGGGCGGCCGAAATCGATGAGCGCGTCGAGCGCGGAGCGGATGGTGCGGCCGGTGAAGAGCACGTCGTCGACGAGCAGGATCCGGCGGTCGTCGATCGAGAACGGGATGTCGGTGAGCCGGACCAGCGGCTGCGGTCCGACCGTGTGGCGCATCAGGTCGTCGCGGTAGAGCGTGATGTCGAGAATGCCGACCGGCACGTCGGCGCCGGCGATCTCACTGACCGTGGCCGCCAGCCGCTGCGCCAGCGGCACGCCGCGGGTGCGGATGCCGACGAACGCCAGCTCGTCGACGCCGCGGTTGCGCTCCACGATCTCGTGGGCGATACGAGCCAGCGTCCGCGACATGCGGAGTTCGTCGATCACGAGCGGCATGGGACGAGGACCTCCGGCTGGCCGGCGGCGTCAGCGGCACGGGCATAGCCAGCGTCGGCTAGCAGCCCGTGGTGAAAGTCCCGCGCAGCATCGAGACGGGCTAGGCGCCCGTCGAATGCCGTGGGCCTTTCACCACGGGCTGCTGGGCCGCACGCAGACGTGGATCGAACTGGAATCGGGGAAGGAGCAGGCACAGGCACCTCTTGTCGGCCTCACAGGACCGCACTTAAAGAGTTCCGCCGAGTGTAACCGGCCGCCGGCACGAGGTCAATCGAGCGTATGGCGTATAGTTGCGCGCATCATCATCACGGTGGCGCTGGCGCGGGCCCGACGAGCCCGGCAGCGGCTCGCGGACTGACGTGAACAGCCCCCTGTTTCCGGTCGGCACACGATTGCTGGCGTTTGCCCGCGAGCTGCAGCGGGCCACGACGTTCGTGGACGTGCTGGACGTCGCCCGGGCCGAAGTCCGCGAGGCGATCGGCTTCGATCACGCCTGGCTCTGCGTCGCCGACGACGAGCACCCGGACGAGGTGCGCGTGCTCGGCTACAGCGGCTCGCGACAGGACCTCATCTGGGAAGTGGCACCGCGGATCCCGGTCAAGGGCGATCCGATGATTGAGGAGATCTTCGCCGCCGAAGGCCCGGTCGTCGTCGAGGACGCCCGCACCGATCCCCGGACCAACAAGGACCTCGTCGCCCAGCTCGGCAACCGCACGATCATCAACGTGCCGCTGCGGATGCTGGACCAGCCGCTCGGCGCCTTCGGCTGCGGCACCTTCGGTGAGGAGGGCGTCCGGGTGCCCGGCATCGAGCAGATCGAGTACCTGGTCTCGATGTGCAGCCAGATCGCGGTGGCGGCCGCGCGCATCCGCTTCGTCGAGCACCGCCGCTCCGCCGAGCGCGAGAAACATGAGCTCGAGACCCGCCTGTTCCGGGCCCAGAAGCTCGAGAGCCTGGGCCTGCTGGCCGGCGGCATCGCGCACGACTTCGCCAACCTGCTCACGGTGATCCTGACCAGCACCAGCCTGGCCTCGGCCCGCTCGCAGGACGCGCTGATCAGCGAGGAGCTGGACGCGATCAACGGCGCCGCCGAGCGCGGCGCCCTGCTCACCCGGCAGCTCCTCGCGATCAGCCGGACGCACCCGCTGACGCTGCAGGCGGTCGATCTCGGCGAACGCCTGCGCAGCCTGGCCACGCTGCTCCATCGCATCCTTCCGGAACGCGTCGCCCTCGAGCTGTCGGACGACGGCGGGCCGGCACTGGTCCAAGGCGATCCCTCGCAGCTCGACCAGGTGCTGATGAACCTGTGCATCAACGCTCGCGACGCGATGCCCGGGGGCGGTGTGCTGCGCATCCGCACCGAGCGGGTCCCGGCCGACGCGACGGCCCAGGCCGGCGACGACCTCGGGCCGTGGATCGCCATCTCGGTCACCGACTCCGGCAGCGGCATGCCGCCCGACGTCGTCGAGCGCGTCTTCGAGCCGTTCTTCACGACCAAGTCCGATCGCGCCGGCACCGGGCTCGGCCTGGCCGTCGTGTTCAGCATCGTGCGCCAGCATGGCGGATCGATCGCATGCCGCAGCGACGTCGGCCAGGGCACCACGTTCCGGCTGGTGCTCCCGGTCGCGCGCGACCGTGACGCCCGCGTCACGCTGCCGGCCGTCAGCCCGCGCACCGGCACCGGGCGCATCCTGATCGCCGACGACGACATCGACATCCGCGAGACCGTCAGCCGCATCCTCGACAGCGCCGGCTACTCCACCCTGGCCGTCTCCGACGGCAACGAGGCCTGTGCGGCGCTGCGCACCGAACATGTCGACCTCGCGTTTCTCGACGTCGTGATGCCGGGCCCGACGTGCCACGACCTCGTCGCGCGCCTGCGCGCCATCCGGCCCGACCTGCGGATACTGCTGTCGAGCGGCTATGCCGCGGACAGCGAGGTGCTGCGGCTGGCGCAGGAACAGTGCAGCGGCCTGCTGGTCAAGCCGTTCGCCTTCGCCGAGCTGATGCGCGCGATCCGCGACGCCATGAGCGACGCCGGCGCTAGGCGCGGCGGCCGGCGGGTGTAGGCTGGACGCATGAACACCCGCCTTTTGCAGACGCTCAGCACGGCGTTCTTCGGCGCCTGCGGCATCGTGGCGCTCTTCGCCCCGGAGGTCTTCCTGTCGGCCATCAGCATGGCTCTCGTGACGCCGCACTGGCCGGTGCAGATCCTGGCGTCGGCGTTCCTGGCGCTGGCGATCTTCAACTGGATGACGCGCGGCTTCGCGATGGGCGGCATCTACGGCCGCCCGATCGTGCTGACCAACTTCACGTTCTTCTTCGTCGCCGCGATGTCGACGGTGCGCCCGGTCCTGGCCGGCGGCCGGCCCGGTCCCATCGGGGTGCTGCTCATCTGCGGCATCTTCGCCGTCGCCTACGGCCTTCTCCTCTTCGCCCGCGGTCCCGCCGCCGGCGACACCGCCAAGCGCTGAGTCGTCTCGCCTGCTGCCATGTCTTCCATGCTGTCGCTCGTCCGCCGTCGATTCAGTTCGACCCTCGCCCTATGCCTGACGCTCGTTGCCCTGCCCGCCGCGGCACGCGCCGAGGATGGTTACGACCTGTGGCTGCGCTACGCGCCGATCGAGAGCGGGCCGCTGCGCGACGCCTACCTCCAAGCGATCGCCGGCGTGATCGTCCAGCAGTCGCCAGACACGAAAACGATCGTCAGGAACGAGCTGAAGCGCGGCCTCAAAGCGCTGCTCGGCACGGACGTGCCGGAGTGGACGTGGACGGACAAAACCGGCGACGGCGCGTTGGTGGTGGGCACGCTGCGGGGTTCCGTCATCGTGCAGGGGCTCGGCTGGAATGACGTCCTGAAGGGGCTCGGCCCCGAGGGGTTCGTCATCCGCCATGCGCGATACGGCGGCGGCAAGCGCGTGCTCGTCGTCGCGTCCGAAGGCGACGCCGGCGCACTCTACGGCACATTCCACCTGCTGCGGCTACTCTCGACGGCGACGCCGATCGCGCGGTTGGACGTGCGGGAGAAGCCGCGGCACCAGCTCCGCATGCTCAACCACTGGGACAACCTGGATGGGACCATCGAGCGCGGCTACGCCGGCCGCTCGCTCTGGAAGTGGGAAGAGCTGCCGACGTTCGTCGACCCTCGGCTGCACGACTACGCGCGCGCCAACGCCTCGCTCGGTCTCAACGGCACGGTCATCAACAGCGTCAATGCCAACCCCAAGTCGCTGACTGCCGACTACATCGCCAAGGCCGCGGCCATCGCCAACGTCTTCCGGCCCTACGGCCTGAAGGTCTATCTGTCGGCCAACTTCGCCGCACCGGTGCGAATCGGCGCTCTCCAGACCGCCGACCCGCTCGATCCGGCGGTGCAGCAATGGTGGAAGGACAAGGCGACCGAGATCTACAAGGCGATCCCCGATTTCGGCGGCTTCACCGTCAAGGCCAACAGCGAGGGCCAGCCGGGGCCGCAGGACTACAAGCGCACCCACGCCGACGGCGCCAACCTGCTGGCGGACGCCGTCAAGCCGCACGGCGGCATCGTGATGTGGCGCGCCTTCGTCTACGACGCCACCGTCGATCCCGACCGCATCAAGCGCGCCTACAAGGAGTTCGTCCCGCTCGACGGCACCTTCCGCGACAACGTGTTCGTGCAGACCAAGAACGGCCCCCTCGACTTCATGCCGCGCGAGCCGTTCCACCCGCAGTTCGGCGCGATGCCGAAGACACCGAACATGGTGGAGCTGCAGATCACGCAGGAATACCTCGGCTGGTCCAATCACCTCGTCTACCTGGCGCCGATGTGGAAGGAGTTCTTCGACTCGGACACCTTCGTCAAAGGCCCGGGCTCGACGATCGCCACAGTCGCCGACGGGACGCTCCAGGGTCACGCGCGCACCGGCATCGCCGGCGTCGCCAACACCGGCAGCGACCGCAACTGGAGCGGCCACCACTTCGCCCCGGCCAACTGGTACGCCTTCGGCCGCCTGGCCTGGAATCCGGCCCTGACCTCCGAAGGCATTGCCGACGAGTGGATCCGCGCCACGTGGAGCCGCAAGCCTGAGACCGTGAAAGCCATCGCCTCGCTGATGCTCGGCTCGCGCGAGTCGTTCGTGAACTACACGATGCCGCTCGGCCTGCATCACCTGATCGGCGGCAACCACTACGCGGTGATGCCCGAGAACAACGATCCGCGTCGGTTGGACTGGACGGCGACCTACTACCACAAGGCCGACCTCCAGGGCATCGGCTACGACCGGACCCGCGCCGGCAGCGGCGCCGTCGATCAGTACGCCAAGGTGCTGGCCGATCGCCTGAACGATCCGAAGACGACGCCGGAGAAGTGGCTGCTGTTCTTTCACCACCTGCCGTGGGACCACAAGCTCTCTTCCGGGCAGACGCTGTGGCAGGGGCTCGTCGCGCACTACCAGCAGGGCGCGGCGCAGGCGGCGCAGATGGAGAAGGACTGGGCGGCGCTCAAGGGCGCGGTCGACGACGACCGGCACGCCGCCGTCGCCGCCAAGCTGGCGATCCAGACCAAGGACGCGGCGGCGTGGCGCGACAAGTGCCTGACCTACTTCGCCCAGTTCAGCAAGCAGCCGATCGCGGCGCCGGCCACGCCATCGGCACAGACCTGGGCGCGGATCGACCATGACGTGGTCTACGGCATGGTCTCGGGGCTGGCGCTGCTCATGGACGTCTATCGTCCCGTGCAGCCGAACGGCGTCGCGATTGTCGGCATCCAGGGCAGCGGCTGGTACCAGCCGATGCGCTACGACGCGCTGCCGCTGAAGGAACGCCCGGAGGTCGTCGGGCACGCCGCGCGCTTCGCCGCGGCTGGCTACACCGTCTTCTCGATCAACCATCGCTCGGCGCCGCGCTTCCGCTATCCGGATCCGATTGAGGACGCGCAGCGCGCGGTCCGCTTCGTGCGCGCCCACGCCGCCGAGTACGGGGTCAGCCCGGAGCGCGTCGGCGCCTGGGGCTCTTCGTCCGGCGGACACCTCGTCGAGCTCCTCGGCACGCTCGACGGCACCGGCGATGCGGCGGATCCCGATCCGGTCAATCGCCTCAGCGCCAAGGTGCAGGCCGTCGTCGCGCTGTTCGCGCCCAGCGATCTCGGCACGATGTACCCGAAATCCTCACGACAGGGCACGATCTCGGCGCTGATGGGGTTCGCCTACCCGGATCCCGCGGGGTCCGGCGGCCCGCGGCCGGACGAATACGAGAACCGGCGATATCGGGAGGCGTCGCCGGTGACACACGTCACCGCCGATGATGCACCGATGCTCCTGTTCCACGGCGACGAGGACGACATCGTCCCGGTCCAGCAGTCCGAGCTGATGGAGGCGACGCTGCGCACGGCAGGTGTCGAAGTGCGATTCGTCAAGGTGCCGGGCGGCAAACACGGCCCCGAGTTCCGGTTCCGGGCGGGCGACCCGCGCAAGCCCGATGAGCTGACCGCCGCGGTGGCGTGGTTCGACGCGCATCTCAAGGCGACACCCGATCCGCCGCGCGGTGGCACGGCATCATCTGCGCCACGGACGATCGCGATTGCGGCAGCGGACGGCAGCACGATCCAGGCTGACGTCTATGGCTCCGGCGAACGCACGGTGGTGCTCGCGCACGGCGGCCGCTTCAATCGATCCAGTTGGAGGCCGCAAGCGGCGGCCCTGGTCGACGCCGGCTTTCGTGCCGTGGCGATCGATTTCAGGGCGTCGTGCCAATACGACGCGGCGTGCCTGGCGCAGGACGTGCTCGCGGCCGTGCGCTATCTGCGTGAATCCGCGGCCAAGACCGTCGCCGTCGTCGGCGCCAGCCTTGGCGGCGGCGCCGCCGCGCAGGCGGCGATCGACGCCCCCGACGCGATCAACCGTATCGTGCTGATCGCGCCCATGACGGTCGACGCCCCGGAGAAGATCCGCGTGCCGGCGTTGTTCATCCTCGCGCGCGACGACGCCAGCGGCAGCGGCCCTCGCCTGCCGAGTATCCGCGAGCAGTACCGGAAGGCGCAGGGCCCGAAGGACCTGGTGCTGCTCGACGGGAGCGCACACGCCCAGTTCATCTTCGACACGCCCCAGGGCGAACGGCTGCTGCGCGAAATTCTGCGGTTCGTCTCGCAGCACTGAAGCGCGCCGCGGCGCCTACTTGATCCAGGTCTCGCCGAACGCCAGAAACGATCCGGCCGGGACGGAGCGGCCTGGCGCCGGCTTGCCGTTGATCGTCATCTCGGCGCTGCCGGCCGGGATGCGCAGGTAGGTGATGCCGAACGGGTTCGTCGGCCGGCTGCCGGGCAGGATGTCGACGAGCCCGGCCGGCTGCATCTCGCGCCACACGAGATCGATCGCATAGCCGGTGGCCTTGCACGTCTCGCGGTACTCCGCGACCGCGTCGCCGCTGCGCGCGAAGGTCGCGCCGCCGACGGCAGTGAACGGCCAGTCGACGTAGGCCTTGTCGAACGTCCCGAGCACCTCCTTCGTGAGGTAGTCCACCAGCTTCGGGTTGTCGTGCAGCGCGACGCGCAGCGCGCCGGGCTTGCCCTGCTCGCCAACGGTCACGAAGCACACGTGGCCAGTGCCGACCGGGCTCCAGTGGATCCGCCAGAAGCTCGCCCGGGTCAGCGCCGGCCCGTCGGGCGTGTCGCGCAAGGCGATGTAGGGGTTCTCGCCGGACAGGAACACCCGGTTCGGTCGCGGCGACTGCGCGGTGACGACCGCGAGCCCAACAACGACAGGCGCTGTGACGACAGGCACGGCCACGACGACGAGCCCGAACAGCGACGCGAGCCAGCGCATACGACACGCCCTCCAGGATCAGCCGAACAGGTCGGCGACGGCATCGACCAGGCCGCGCGCACCGGCGCCGTCCGGATCGAGAGCCGGATTGTAGATCGTGATGTCGACGCCGACGGCACGGGTCGTGGCACGTGCGGCCCGCAGCACCGCGCGCAGCTCGTCCCAGGAGAGCCCGCCAGGCAGGCGATAGTCGACCGCCGGCATGATCGCATCGTCGAGGACGTCGGCGTCGACGTGGATCCAGAAGCCCTCGGGGCCATCGCGACGCGTCAGGCGGGCCACGGCCGCCCGCGCCGCGGCGTCGATGCCGTGGGTCCGCACCAGCGGCAGATCCATTGCGCATACGGCCGGCGGGAGCGGCTGGCTCCCGTACTCGGCCTGCTCGGCCGCGTCTCGATAGGCGAACACCACGACGTCGGCGTCGGCAACCAGCGGCCGGCGGCCCTCGATGTCGGTGACGACCTCGGGCCCACGGCCCGTCGCGAACGCGAGGTCCATCGACGCCGCTTCTCCGTTCGGGTTGGCCTCCGGCTGATAGAAGTCGGCGTGGCCGTCGACGAAGAGGAGGCCGTAGCGGCCGCGGCGCCGCAGCGCGAGCAGGTTGCCCAGCAGAATCGAGCAGTCGCCGCCGAGGACCACGGGAAACTCGCCGCGATCGAGCACGGCCTCGACCGCGTCGGCGAGCTGGCGCGAGAACGCCGCGATGCCGCGCGCGTTGAGGGTCCGCGTCTCGTCGCGAACCGGCGAATACGCGGTGCGCGGCTCGACCCGACCGGCGTGTCGGGCCCCCAGGCGATCGATCAGACCGGCGCGGATCAGCGCCTCCGGCAGGGCTTCGACGCCCGATGGCTTGAGCCCGAGGATCGACGGTGCCTCGATCACGGCAGGTCGCAGCGGCATGCTCGTATTCTCAGGCATTGGCGCGGCCGGGCGTTGACGCGTCGACGCCGGCGCGAGACAATCGCGGCAGTGCGCGCTGGGGCGCCTCCGGTCCGCGGCAAGGGATGCGTCCCACCCAACCCGGTTCGACCACGCGGTCCAACCTTCTTCCGGCCTGGATTCAGCGGACGTCAGGCACGTGGAGGAAGGTGTCATGCCCAACCCGTTCCGTCGCCGCACGCTCGACTCCCTCAAGCACGAGGCCAAGCGTTGGCTGGCCGCGATCCACGCCGGCGACGCCGAGGCGTTGGCCCGGCTCCGCCGTGCGCTCCCATCCATCCTCGATGCCCCGACCCTGCGCGACGCGCAGCTCGCGCTCGCGCGCGAGCACGGCTTCGAGGGCTGGGCCACCTTGAAGCGCGCGCTGGCCCCTGATGCCGCCGTGAGCGCGGCGACGCTCACCCGCTACGAAGCGATGGCCGTGGCGCTGCTCGAGGCCTATCGGACCGGCACGCCCGAGGCCATGGAGCGCCATTACGGCTACACCTGGCATCGACGGGCGTGGTCTGCCATGCGGACCTACGTGCAGCTCGTTCTCGGCAAGCGGCCGAGCGCGCCGGGGGACGACGTCCCGATCACACTGGATGACGCGCGCTACCTGGTTGCGCGCGAGCGCGGCTTCGAAACCTGGGACGCCTTGCGCGCGTCGGTGGCGGCGATGCCGGGCGGCACGCCGCACGTCATGACGGTCGCCGAGGCGAAGGCGCAGCGCTGGCGGGAGGCGTTGACGGACGACACCACGACCGAGCTGGATCTCTCCGGCATGCATGAGATCACCGACGACGCGCTGCGCGACGTCGCCACGCTGCGGCGTCTGCAGCGACTGAACCTCGCCGGCACGTCGATCACGGACGCCGGCGTCGCGCACGTGCGGGCCTGCGAGGCGCTGCGCGAGGTGAACCTCTCATGGACGCGCACCGGCGACGTCGCGATTGGCGCCCTGGCGGGCCTGCCGCATCTCCACCGGTTTCACAGCGGCCAGCGCGTGACCGACGACGGCCTCGCGCGGCTGCACGACTGGCCGGTCTACAAGACGTGGCAGGGCGGCGGCGATGACGTCACGATGTTCAGCGGCGGCACGGAGCCCAACCTGCTGCATCTGCGCGGATCGTTCACCGACCGCGGCTTGGCGCATCTCGCCGGGCTCGACGGCCTCTCTGCGCTGGATCTCGACGACGCCGTGCTGGCGATCACTCCGGCCTGCCTGGCGCCGCTCGCGACGCTGCCCCGCCTCGCGACGCTCGCCGTCACCGCAACCGACGACTGGATGCCCGGACTCGCCGCCCTGCCCCATCTGCGCGACCTGCGGATCCAGGACACCACGGCGGGCGACGACGGCTGGGTGGCGCTGGCGCGGTCGCGCACGATCGCGCGGATCTGGGGTCGGCGCTGTCACAACCTGCGGCGGCGCGGCTTCCTCGCGCTGTCGGACATGCCGGCGCTGCGCGCGCTCTCGGTGAGCTGTCTCAACGTCGACGACGAGGGCATCGCCGCGCTGCCGCGCTTTCCTGTCCTGCGCGAGCTGATGCCGATGGATGTGCCCGACGCCGGCTATCGCCACGTCGGGCGCTGCGCGGCTCTCGAATCGCTGGTGCTGATGTACTGCCGCAATACCACCGACGCCGCGACCGAGCACATCACCGGCCTGGCGAAGCTCACCTCCTACTTCAACAGCTACACCACGATCACCGACCGCACGCCGCAGCTGTTGTCCACGATGGACGCGCTCGAGCGGATCACGTTCGACACGTGCCACGGCCTCACCGACGCGGGTGTCGGTCTGCTGGCGCGGCTTCCGCGCCTGCGCGAGGTGAGCGTGTCGGGCCGCGGCGTCAGCGCCGCGGTTCGCGGGCTGTTTCCATCGTCCGTGACGGTGCACCGCTCTCCGTAGCGGCCCGACTCACAGCGCAGCAGGAGGGGCAGGTGCGCGGTGAGCCCATGGCAGCTGGCTGGCGGAACGGCCCGGTGACCGGAGCCGTCTGATTCTACGCACACTCCCCTGGGCCACACGTGCGGCGCCGGTGGACGCCGCCGAAAGCGAGGCCGTCATGCGCTCTGTTGCCGTCCTAGGCCGCGTCGCAATCTGGGTGCCGACGCTGCTCCTGGCCTTCATCTTCCTCATGGCAGGGGTCCCGAAGCTCGCCGGGAGCGAGGCGCACATCCGCCACTTCGTCACATGGGGCTACCCGGACTGGTTCCGGCTCGTCGTCGGCACCATCGAAGTGACCTCCGCGGTCCTGCTGCTGGTGCCGCGACTTGCCTTCTTCGGCGCGATGGGCATCGCGGTGATCATGTCGGGGGCGACATACACCCACCTGATCCGCGTGCCCGAGGAGGCGGGCCGGGCGCCGTTCACACTGACGCTGTTGGCCATCGCCCTCCTCGTGGCATATTTCAGGCGCCCCCGCCGGCTGCGCCCGGCATCCTGATTCACCCGTCCGAGGAGAACGACACGATGGTTCGACGCACGCTGGTGCTCGCCGCCTGGCTCGCGGCCGCGACCGTCTCCCGCGCGGAGCAGGGCGACGTGCCGGCCATCACGAAATGGGCCGGGGCCACGGTCGTCCACTACCACATGGTCGGCGTCTACGATGGCCCGGCCGTCATCGCCTATCGCGAGCCTGCCGGGCAGGCCACCGTCAGCGATCGCGTCGAGATCGACCTCGACTGGGACCTCAAGGCGCGCGCGGTGGTCGGCGAGCCGAAGATCGTCAACGCCGCCACCGAGGTGCGCGAGCTGCGCAACACCCACGCGTCCTGCCCGGCGCCGACCCCGAACGGGCCTTACGATCATCTGACGCTGGCGTCGGTCACGGCCAGCGGCGGTGGCGCGCTCGAGCTGAAAGGCACGCGCAGCTTTCCGTCCGTCGCCGTCGTCGGCGGCTGTCAGGGCGTCCAGGATCCGCGCACGGTCCGCGCCTGGGAGCAGGAAATCGTGGAGCGGATGGTCGTCCCGTCGCCGCTGATGCTGGCCGCGCCGACGGGATCGGACAAGAACCTCACGGTGTCCGCCGACAAGACGTCCTTCACGATCAAGAGCGGCGCCTGGACGTGGACCTACACGCCGACGTTGGTCCAATGAACGCCCCGGCGACGCTGCGGAAGAACGTCGAACTCCGGGTCCTCGGAGTAGCGGTGGTGGGCGTGCTCGCGGTGGCTGGTGTCGTCGCGTTCGCGAGCGCCAGATCGTTGGGGTACCGCGTCACGCCGCTCAGCGTACTCGGCACTCTCGTGTACTTCGGGTTGATCTGGGTGCTGCCGGCGGGTTTGCCGCCGGCCGCGCTGGGGGCGTTCCTCTCGATGCGCGTGATGCACCGCGAGCCGGCCGGCCGCCCCTTGTGGTTCTGGTCATGGCGCGCCGTCGCGACCGGCGCTCCGCTCGGCGCCGCCGGCACTGCGCTCTTGTTCGTTTTCATGTTCGTGACTGAGCCGGACCACCTGCGGCGTGTCATTGGCCCAGTCACCGCCATCGGTGCCGGGGCGGGCGCCGGCGTCGGCCTGATCGTGGGCCTCTACTGTTGGCAGCAAACCCGGCGCATCGCCTGATCGCTACGGTCTCGGGCGCTCGTCCGAAGGCCCAAGCCCGACGTCACCGGCCGTCGTCGGCTTGCCGACGCCGGCCTCGACGCGAAACTGTAGCCTCAAGCGGTCGATGACGAGTTCCAGATGCCGCACGTCGACCGCGCTGACAAGGGTGTAGCCGGTCTGCGGATCGCGCATGGCGTGAAGCCGCGCGTCCTCGGCGATTATCGCCCCCAACCCGCGGCCGAGACGCTCGTCGTCCGCCGGCGTCTTCGGCATCAGCACCACGGAAACCGATGAATCGGCAAGGCACATGACATGGCCGCGCCCGGCCTACGGCGCGCTCGGCTTGGCGCTGGACGGCGCCGCCGGGCTGTAGATCTGCAGGCGCGCGACGCTCCACGCCGGCGCGGTCTCGTCGGTCCCTGTCTGCGTGATGCGGATGTAGCGGGCGCGGACCGGCTGCTCGAGCACGATCGTCGTGCTGCCCGGCGTGCCCTTGCCGCTCGCAACGGGCAGGCCCCACTTCTCGCCGTCCAGCGACACGTGGACCTCATAGGCGCGCGGGTGCGTCGCGACGCCGACGGGAGGACCGCCGGCCCCGAACGCGGGCGGCGCCGCCGCACCGGCAGGCGGAGCCGCGGCGCCAGGCGCCGCGCCGGGCGCACCAGCAGGCGCACCAGCAGCTCCGCCGGGCCCACCAGGCGCGCCCGGTCCCCCAGTGCCCGGAGGCCGCTGGCCGCCCGGACCGCCCCGGCCGGCGAACGCCGCCGGGGAGTCGAAGTGGATCTCCGAGATCGTGGCCGGCGCCGACATGTCGACGGTGAACCACATGCCCGCCTGCTGGCGCGCGACCGTCGACCAGGCGCCACCAGCGGCTGGCCGGCCGCCGGCAGCCGGAGCGAGGCCGCCCAGCGCGCGGAGCGCGTTGGCGACGTTGACACTGGCCGTCGCCTTCCAGGCGGCGTGCGGCACGAGCTGGCTCGGCACCGTCGCCTCGAGCTCCTCGACCGTCCAGAAGTTCGCCCGGTCCTTGGTCTTCGCCCGCACCCGCGCCACGTCGGCCGCCGACACGAACGACGCCTGGTTGCCGAAGTTGTTGCGGACGAACGACGCGATCGACGCGATCCACTCGTCGTCGCTGCCGCTCATCGGGATCATCACGTTCGAGTACGTGGAGCCGTCGACCGGCCCGGTCAGGCCGTGCAGCACCGTCTTGATCACGTAGTCCTTGTGCGCCAGCACCCGCGGCGATCCGGCGAGCGGCGGCGCCATCGTCGTCCCGGCCGGCGCGCCGGCGAGCGGCTCGCCGTTGCCGTCCTGGCCGTGGCACGAGTAGCAGAGCTCGGTGTAAATGCCCTCGCCCTTCTTGAGCGTGGCCTGCTGCTCCGCCGCCATCAGGCGGAAGCCGCCGCCCCCTCCGGTGAACGCTGGCGGCCGCAACATCAGGTCGCCGAGCTCCTTGACGCCGCGCGCCTTCGTCGCCCCCTGGGCGCCCTCGACCAGCTTGGCGATGTCCGCCACCTTCTGGAGGTTCAGCGTCAGCAGCGCCTGGATGACGACGCTGGCGTCGCCGTCCTTGACGCGCTCGCGGACATCGGCCTCGATCGTCTTGTCGCCGGCCTTCGTCAGCGACTCGCTGGCGCGGATCGCCTGCACCCGCATCTGCGGGCTGGCGTCCTTCAGCAGCTCCTTCACCAGCGGCGCGTCGAGCTTGCCGAGCCCCTCGAGCGTCCACAGCGCGTGGAAGCGGCCGACCAGGCTGGATCCCGTCTTGGCCAGCTCCTGCAACGCCGGCACCACTGACGCGTCCTGCCGCAGCACCAGCGTGCGCTGTGCCGTGTCGCGCCACCAGCCGTTCGGGTGCGACAGGTAGCCGACCAGCTGCGCCGGCGTCGCGCCCTGCATCCGCGGCTTCGTGTAGTCCGGCTTCTTCGAATCGTGGACCAGCCGCCAGATGCGGCCGTGATTGATGACCTTGTCGAAGGCGAACTGCTCGATCTTCTTCCGGAGGTAGGTGCCCTTCCGCGTCCAGTTCGACTCCTGAATGATCCCGTGGTACATGTCCGCGATGTAAACCGTCCCGTCGGGCGCGGTCGTCATGTTGACCGGACGGAACAGCGGATCGGTGCTGGTGATGAACTCCGATCCCGGGTAGGCGTTCTCGAGCCGCGTCAGGCCTTGGCTCACCGACACCTTGGCGCGGCGGATCAGGCGGCCGACGGGCTCGGCGAAGAGCAGGTCGCCGCGCAGATCGTCGGGCAGGCTGTGGCCGCGGAAGATGTCCTGGCCACAGGTCGCGGTGAAGTGGTTGAGCACGCCAACAGGCATGCGGACGCGGCCCATGCCGCCCTGTGTGTCGGAATGGCCGCCCATGTAGGCCGGCCACACGACACGGAAGTCGTCCTCGAACTGATCGTCGACGTTGAAGGCGCCGTACTGAATCGGCGCCTGGAAGTTGATCGGGCCCCGCTCGCCGCCGGCGTCGACGAACCACACCTTACCGTAGTCGTCCTGGGTCAGGCCCCACTGGCCGCCGTTGGGCGCCGTCGTCTCCTTCAGCACCTCGCCCTTTGGCGTCCAGCGGATGCGGAACGCGTTGTAGGTGCTGTAGATCCAGTTGTCCATCGCCCAGATGAAGCCGCTCGGCTGGTGCTCGAGGTTCTGGCCGATGCGGCCGGCGCCCTTGTAGAAGAGCTCCTTCTTGTCGGCGACGCCGTCGTCGTTGGTGTCCGTGTACTTGTAGATCTCGTCGGTGTCCGTCTCCATCGTCAGGATGGCGTTGCCATCGAGCGGCGTAACGAAGCGCGGCGTCGACACGTTGTCGACGAACACGGTGTGCCGGTCGTAGACGCCGTCACCTTTCGTGCTTTCGTGCATGCTGATGCGGCTGGTCGCCTCTTTCTCGGCGGTGGCGTCGGCGTCGAGCATGTAGCTGCGCAGCTCGGCGACGAACATCCGGCCGTCGCCGTCGAACGCGATCGCCCCCGGGCTGATGATCTGCGGCTCCGACATCACCAGCTCGAGGTGATAGCCCGGCGGCAGGATGAAGCGAGCCTGCTCGTCCTTCGGGGAGAGCGGCTTGACCGGCTCCTTGGGCGAGAAGTCCGCGCCGACCTCGCTCGAGCCGATGCCGTTGATGCCGCCGCCCTGGCCGGCGCCGGCGACGGCCGGACGCCGCTGCTGCGCCACCACCGAGAGGCTGGCCCCGAACACCACGGCGGCAGCCGCCATCGACCACCACGCTCTCCGACCCCGGCTCTTCCGCGTTCTCATCGATCCCGTCCTTGCCATTCGTGACATCTCGGTCTGTCCGCCCTACTTCTTGGCGTGCGTGGCCGTGCTGCCTTCGCTGCCGCCGAGCACCCAGCGGATGGCTTCGAGATACATCGTCTGCACCTGCGGGTCCTGCCACGACTCGCGCGTGTGGCCGAGCGACGAGTAGAAGACGCGGCCCTTGCCGAACATCTTCGACCAGGCGATGGCGAAGTCGTGGTCGGGACGCGCCTTGGGCGCCTTGGAGTAATCGAGCTTGCTGTCGTCGAGGCGCATCAGCACGTTGACCTTCTCGCGCGACCAGGTCTTCGGCTGGTACATCTCGTCCTTCAAGGTCAGCGACGTGCCCTTGAAGTGCTTCATCGCCGGGAACGCCGGATCCTCGATGATCACCGGCGCGTCGAAGGTGTTCCACGGATGGCCGTCGTAGTAGCCGCCGATCATCTCGCCGTACTCGGGCCACTGGTAGAGCGTGTCGAGGGCGGCGTGGATACCGACGAAGCCCTTGCCCTCGTCGCGGACGAAGGAGATGAAGTCGGCCTTCTGATCGTCGGTCAGCGGCAGCTCGCCGGTGGTGCTGCAGAAGACGATGGCGTCGTACTGCACCAGGTTCTTGCGCATCGGCTTGACCGGCTTCTTGGTCAGCCACTCGACGTCGGTGCGGATCTCGGCGTCGTAGAGGTTCGAGTCGAGACCGAGCTTCACCAGCGTCGCGAGCGCGTCGGAGATGGAGTCGTGATGCCAGCCCATCGTCTGCGCGATGATCAGGATCCGCTTGCGGCCGTTCGCGGGTGGCTGGTAACGCTGCGCGGGAGCGGGTTGAGCGCCGGCCCCGGGAGCGCCGGCCCCGGGAGCGCCGGCAGCGGGAGCCCCGGCCGTGGGGGCAGCTGGGGGCGTGGTCGGCGGCGTTTGTCCGTGGGCACGGGGGGCCTGCGTCGCGCCCACCGCGAGCGCGAGCGCTCCCGCGACGAGCCACGACCGTTGTTTCACACCCAGCCTGAGCCCGAACGAACGGGGCATCGTCATGCGCATCCTGGTACCTCACGTCCACGAGAAAACCGAACGCCGCGCCGAAGGCGGAGGCGTCGGCCTGTTGCGGTCGACGGCCCGCCGTCGACCGAAACGAATGTTCGATGGTTGAACTACGGCAAACTCGGGCCGCGAATTTACCCGTCGCGCGGACGAGCCGGCCGCGCAAGTCGTCGGACCACTGTGGCTTACCGCGCTACTACCACTGCGGCACGAGCTGATAGGTGACGAACGCTACATTACGCCCATCGGGCGACCAGTTGGGCACGTTCTGCGTCCCCTGCCCGCCGAAGAAGCGGCCGATTGTGTCGATGCGGCCGGTCGCGACCGTCATCCGGCGCAGCCGGACGTCCTGGTTGGCGGGATGCCCCGAGACGCTCTTGTCGTAGGACAGGAAGACCAGGAAGCGGCCATCGGGCGACGGGTGCGCGAACCAGTTGTTGAACTCGTCGGACGTCACCTGCGTCTGCTCGCTCCCGTCCGGCTTCATCGTCCAGATCTGCATCAGGCCGCTGCGCACCGAGTTGAAGTAGATCGCCTGCCCGTCCGGCGCGTACTCGGGCCCGTCGTCGAGGCCGATGGCGGTCGTCAGCCGTGTCTCGGCCCCGCCCCCAACCGGAATCGTGTAGACGTCGAACTCGCCATCGCGCTGCGCGCAGTAGGCGAGCGTCTTGCCGTCGGGCGAGATGCCGTGCCAGTAGGACGGCGCGTTGGGGGTGACGAGGGTCGGCTGGCCGCCCGCGATCGGCAGCGTGTAGATCCGAGATGGCCCGCCGCGCTCCGCGGTGGCGCCCTCCGTCTGGTCGCTGATGATGATCGTCGACCCGTCCTTCGAGATGCCGTGGTCGTTGTTGTTGCGCGTCCGCGTGCCGGTGTCGACCGTCTCGACGGGGCCCCCACCCATCGGGATCTTCAGCAGCCTGCCTTCGGAGTTGACCAGCCAGGCCTTGCCGTCGGGATACCAGTTGGGCGCCTCGAAGCGCGTCGTGCTCACGTACTGGACCCGCCGATCGGTGGACCCGGTGCCGAGCGGTACGGTCTCGAGCGTGCTGTAGAGGACAGGCGGCTTGGTCGTGGTCAGGGCATTCTGGATCTCGACCTTGCTGAAGGTGGCCGTCACGACGTCGTCCTTGTCGTGGGCGCAGACGCCGAGCCCGACGTAGAGCGGGCCGGAGAACGCGACGCGGGCGGCGCCGCCAGAGAAGCGCAGCGGGGCGCCCTTCTCCGCGACGTAGAGTCGCGCGTAGTCGCCCTGGCGCTCGATCCGCACCCGGGCCGGGCCGGCGACGTTCGATTGCACTTCCTGCGTCGGTCCGCCCTTGGCGAAGCGGAACTGGATCGACGTCAACCCGTCGCCGTGGACGGCGGCATCGACATAGGCCGCGTCGGCCTCCAGCCCCTGCCGGATCATCAGCATCGCCTTGCGGTGGGCGTTCTTCCCGGCGCCGAGGAACGCCACCTCGGCTTCGATCGCGAAGTCGCCCTCGAGCTTCGTCCAGACGTAGTGCAAGGCGTCGGTGGCGCCCCAGACGTTCTCGCCGCTGCCGCTCACCGTGTAGGTGCCGGTGGCCGCGTCGTACGACGCCGAACCGGGGTGCAGCACCGTCCCGATGTCGGCGTGCCCGGCGAAGCGCCCGACTGCCGGCCCAGAGGCCTGGGCCGTGAGAGGAGGCGTCTGGGCGGCCCTTGTGGCCACACCAATGCCCACAAGGCCTACGAAGAGGCTCGTCCACTGCAGACGGCGACGGCGATCGGCTCGATGCAAGGCTATCCCTCGAGGAAGATGAAGAACTGAGATTGAAGCGCCCATTCTAGT
>JANOIR010000325.1:0-16643 GCA_031407765.1 Vicinamibacteraceae bacterium | reverse complement strand
GCGACCGCGACCAAGATGGTCCTCAACATGCTCACCACCATCGCGATGGTGCGCATCGGCAAGGCCTACGGCAACCTCATGGTCGACGTCCAGGCCAACTCCGAGAAGCTGAAGGACCGTGCCCGCCGCATCGTCGGTGTCGTCACCGGCCTCGAATACGACACGTCCGACGAGCTGCTCCGCCGCGCCCGCTGGAACGTCAAGGTCGCGGTGGTGATGCACCGCACCGGTTCGTCGTACACCCAGGCCGTCAGCAAGCTGAAACAGGCCGAGGGCTCGACCCGCGACGCGATCGGCGAGGACATCGAACCGCGCCTGCGTGTCCTGCTGCATCTCGACGAGCCCAAGGGCAAGGACGATTCGAGGAGCCGGGACGACGCGAAGACCAAGGACGACGCGAAGTCCAAGGCCGAATAGGCCTACACGTACTTCGGGATCCGCGCGCCGCCGTTCGCCTCCGCGACGGCCAGCGAGATTGCGCCGTGCGCCGGCTCGCGCTGCAGCCGCTGGACGCGGCACCGCGGCGCCATGATCGTGAGCTGCGTCTCGACCTCCGCCGCCAGGCGCGGCACCGCCTGCATCACGCCGCCCGAGAGCACGATGTCGAAGGCCTCGTCGCGCAGGCCGAGCCGGTTGATGACGGCTCGCGCGCTCGAGGCCAGCTCCCGCGCGCCGACCGTCAGCACCTGCAGCGCCAACTCGTCGCCGGCCTCGGCTGCCGCCTGCACCGCCCGCGCCACCGCCGCGATCGCCGGCGGCCGCAGCGCGCCGTCGTAGACCGCGTGCACGAGGTCATCGGGCTTGTTTACTCCGAAGTGCGCGAGCACCAGCGCCGTCATCGCCGTCGGATGACCGCGGCCGTCCGACTCGCGCACCACCGCGCGGAGCGCGTGCCGGCCGATCCAGTAGCCGCTGCCCTCGTCGCCGAGCACGTAGCCCCAGCCGCCGGCGCGCGCCGCCTCGTCGCGGGCGTTGCGGCCGTAGGCGATCGAGCCGGTTCCCGCGATCAGCACCACGCCGGGATCGTGGCCGACGGCAGCGACGAGCGCGATCAAGGCGTCGTTGGTGATCAGCGTCCGCGCCTTGAAGCCGATCCGCCGCAGGACGCGGTGCATCACCTGGGCGTCGTCGGCGCGATCGACGCCGGCCATGCCCAGCACGATCGCCGATGGCGCGAGCAGGCGATCGCCGGTGACGCGGTCCATCACGTCGTGCAGGACTTTCTCGACTTCGAGCTCCCCCACCGCCTGCAGGTTGGCGCCGCCGGCGCGGGCCTCCGCATGCACGCGGCCATCGAGATCGGCGAGAAGACACACCGTTTTGGTGCCGCCGGCGTCGAGACCGATCACGTACGGCGCGTGGGTGTCTCCGCTCATGAGTCGGGCGCGAGTATACAATCCGAACGATGCGTGTCAGCAGGCCAGCGGGCCGGGTCGGTATGGGCGCCATGCTCGCGCTCGCGACGCTGGCCGTGGCGATCGCCGTGACCCCGGCGCCCGCCACACTGGCCGCGGCGCCGCACCGCGCCGCCACCGCCGTGCCGACACCGGCGCCACCGCGCAGCCAGGAGATCCGCGCGCTGTGGGTCCTGCGCGGATCGCTGACCCAGCCCGACAAGATCGACCGCCTGGTCCAGGCGGCGGCCCGCAGCGGCTTCAACACGCTCCTGCTGCAGGTGCGCGGCCGCGGCGACGCCTACTACGCGAGCACCATCGAGCCACGCGGCGCGGGTGTCGCGCCGACGTTCGATCCGCTGGCCTATGCGATCGCCGCCGCCGGCAAGCACGGCCTGCGCGTGCACGTCTGGTTCAACACCAACCTGGTGGCAAGCCCGGCGATGCTGCCGACCGATCGGACGCACGTCATGCGGGCCCATCCCGAGTGGCTGATGGTGCCGCGGCCGATCGCCGCCGAGCTCGCCAGGCTCGGGCCTCGTCACCCGCGCTACGTGCCGCGCCTCGTCGAATGGACGAAGCGCCACGCCGCGGCGGTCGAGGGTCTCTACACCTCGCCGGTCACGCCGGACGCCGCGCAGTACGTCGAGCGCGTCGTGACCGACATCGTCACGCGCTATCCGGTGTCGGGCATCCACCTCGATTACATCCGCTACCCGTCGAACCTGTTCGACCACAGCCAGGCCTCGCTGCTCGCCTTTCGCGACTCGCTGCAGCGCGAGCTGTCACCGTCCGATCGGCAGCGCCTCGACGATCGGCTGCGCCGCGATCCCCTCGTCTACGCCGATGCCTATCCGGAGCGCTGGACCGCCTACCGGCGGCTGCGACTGGCCGACCTCGTCGCCCGGATCCGCGGCGCCGTGCGGCGCGCCCGCCCGGACGCCCTGGTCAGCGCCGCCGTGATCCCCGACGCCCGCGAGGCCTTCGAGCACAAGCTACAGGACTGGCCGGATTGGGCCCGCCGTGGCCTCGTCGACGCGTTTTGCCCCATGGCGTACACGACGTCACTGCCGGTCTTCAACCGGCAGGTCACCGCGGCGCGACAGGCCGCCGCCCCGCGGCAGGTGTGGGCCGGCATCGGCGCCTATCGCCTGACACCGGCCCAGACCATCGACCACATCGCCGCCGCCCGCATGGCCGGCGCCGCCGGCGTCGTGCTCTTCAGCTACGACAGTCTGGTCGAGTCGACCGCCCGCGATCCGCTCGGCGACATCGGTCGCGTCGCGTTCGCGCCGGTCCGGGCCACCGCCTCCTCCGCTCGCCCGCCGCGGCCGGCCACGCGATGACGCTGGTCGACTATCTCGTCGTCGGCGCCTATCTCCTCGGCATCACCGCCTTCGGCAGCTGGCTCGGCCGGTTGAACCGGACCACCGCCGACTACTTCCTCACGGGGCGGTCGGTCCCGGGCTGGGCGATCTGCTGCACGACGGTCGCCACGGAGACCAGCACGCTCTCGTTCATCGGGGTCCCCGCGGCAGCCTACGCCGGCGACTTCGGCTTTCTGCAGTTGGCCGCCGGGTTCATCCTCGGCCGGGCGCTGGTCGCGGTGCTGCTGGTGCCGGCCTACTTCGCCGGCGACCTGCTGACGTCGTACGACCTGCTGCGCCAGCGCTTCGGCCCGGCCGTCAAGAACCTGAGCGCCGGCCTGTTCATCGTCACGCGCTCGCTGGCCGACGGCATCCGCCTCTACGCGACGGCGCTGGTGATCGGGGTCGTCACCGGGATCCCCGTGACGATCGTCGTGGTCGTGCTCGGGGTCGTGATGATCGGCTACACGCTCCGCGGCGGCGCGGCGGCCGTCATCTGGACCGACGTCATCCAGCTGTTCGTCTACCTTCTCGGTGCCGCGGTGCTGGTCGGATCGCTCCTGATGCACATCCAGGGCGGCTGGGCCGCCGTCGTCGATGCGGGCACGGCCGCCGGCAAGTTCAACGTCATCGATGCGACGTGGAATCCCGTCAAGGTCTACACCCTGTGGTCGGGGCTGATCGGCGGCATGATCCTGACGCTCGCCGTGCAGGGCACCGATCAGTTCTTCGTGCAGCGGCTGCTGGCGGCGAAGTCCCGCTCCGCTGCGGCCTGGGGCGTCTTCGCCAGCGGCCTCGTCGTCTTCGTGCAGTTCGCGCTGTTCCTGCTGATCGGCCTGATGCTCTGGGTCTTCTACCAGCAGACACCGCTGCCGGTGCCGCTCGATCGCGCCGACAAGATCGTGTCGGTCTACGTCCTGCACAATCTCGGCTCCGGTCTCGCCGGCCTGATCATCGCGGCCATCGTCGCGGCCGCGTTGTCGCCGTCGACCAACGCGCTCGCCGCGACCACCGTCAACGACTTCTACCGGCCCTACGTCCGGCCTCACGCCGACGATGCCCACCTGATGCGCGTGTCCCGGATCGCCACCGTCTGGTGGGGCCTGGTGCAGGTCGCCGTCGCGCTCGGCGCCCAGCACATGCGCCAGGGCGTGCTCGACGCCGGCCTCACCGTCCTGGGTCTGTCATCAGGCGCGGTGCTCGGGGCCTTCCTGATCGGCACGCTGCGGCCCTCGGTCGGTGGCCGCGCGGTGTTCGCCGGCATGCTGACGGGGATCGTGACGGTGCTCACGGTATGGTGGGCGACGCCGATCGCCTGGACGTGGCATGCGCTGATCGGCGCCACGGTGACGGTCGGGATCGCGCTGATCGCGGCGCCGTTCGTGCCCGCGTCGCGGCTGCCGGCGCCCGCCCCCGCGTGACACGAGTCATGTCCGATCCGTCCGCCCCCGAGGCCCGCGTCCCTGCCGTCGCGGCGGTGGTGCGCGCCGCGCTCGCGGCCGGCACCGCGACCTGCGCCGTGGTCGAGGTCGGCGGCTCCTCCGGTGTGCGTGGACGCGTGGCGGTGGGCCGGTTGTCCGCCGCAGCGGATGCCGCCCCGGCCGATGCCGAGACCGTCTTCGATCTCGCCTCCCTCACTAAGGTCCTGGCCACGACGCTCGTCGCCATGCGGCTCGAGGACGCCGGCCGCTGCACCGCCGGCGATCCTGTCGGCCGCTGGTGGCCGGCGTGGTACGGGCCGGGCCGCGACGACACCACGATCGCCGATCTGCTCGCGCACGCGTCCGGCCTCGCGGCGCATCGCCGCCTCTACGAGAGCCGGCGCGGCGCGATCGCCTTCGCCGATGCGATCTGCCGCCTGCCGCTCGAGACCCCGCCGCGGACGGCCGCGGTCTACAGCGACCTCGGGTTCATCCTGCTGGGCGCGGTACTCGAGCGCATCGGCAACGCCGGGCTCGCCTTGCAGGTGCCGCCGCTGCTACGCGCGTTGACGGACGCGCCGATCGCCTATCGTCCACCGGCGTCGTGGCGCGCGCGCACGGCGTCGACCGGCTGGGAGGCGTGGCGCCACCGCGAGCTCGTCGGCGACGTTCACGACGCCAACGCGTGGGCGCTGGACGGCGTCGCGCCGCACGCCGGCCTGTTCGGCACTGCGGCCGCCGTCGGCGACATCGGCCGCGCGCTGCTCCGCACCCTGCGAGGGACCCCGGTCGATGGCCTGGCGAGCCCGGCCACCGTCCGCCGCTACGCGACCAGGCGGACCGACGTGCCCGGCACCACGCGCGCGCTCGGCTGGGACACCATGAAGCCGACGTCCTCGTGCGGCCGCTTCATGAGCCCCACCGCCATCGGGCACACGGGCTTCACAGGCACGTCGCTGTGGATCGACGACGTCCGCGACACCTACGTCGTGCTGCTGACCAATCGCGTCGCGACGGCCGCGACCGCCGAGGCCATCCGGACGCTGCGGCAGGGCGTCCACGACGCAATCTTCGGACCGGCGGCATGATCGCGACGGCCGCTCCGTCGCCACCGGCCCACCCAGGCCGTGCTCTCGGCATCCTCTGCGGGGTCTTCTTCTCGGCCGGCTTTCTGATGGCTGCGCTGGGCCCGGTGCTGCCGGCGCTGTCGCAGCGTACCGGCGCGAGCCTGGCCGCGATGGGCCGCCTCAGCATGGCGATATTCGTGGGATCGTTCGCGGCCCAGTTCGTCGCCGGCTGGGCCAGCGATCGCTTCGGACGACGGCTCGTGCTCACCGCCGGCCTCCTGCTGCTCGCCGTCACCGGAACCGTGATCGCGCTGTCCGCGTCGCTGGCGTTGACGCTGACCGTCGGCGTCGTCTACGGCATCGGCTACGGCTCGTTCTCGCTGTCGGGCAACGTCATGTCGTCCGAGCTGTGGCCGGCGCGTCGGGCGTCGGCCGTCAATCTCGTGAACATGGCGTTCGGCGTCGGAGCCGTCGTCGGTCCCCTGTTCGTCAGCGTCCTGCTGGAGCGCACCGGCGCATCGCTTCCGGCTCTGTGGCTCGGCTCCGCCCTGCTGACGCTGGCCGCCGCGACGTCCGCTGTCACGCTCCCCGATCGACTCGCCGTCCCGGCGTCGGAGGCAGGCGCCCACGGCGCCGCGATGGGCCCGACGCCCTCGCTGCTGCGCGATCGACTGCTGCTCGCGTGCGGCGTGCTGCTGCTGCTCTACGTCGGCAGCGAGATGGCCGCCGGCTTCTGGAGCGCGATCTACCTGCAGCAGTCGGCCGGAATGAGCGCGGCGCGCAGCGCGGCCGCGACGTCGTTGTTCTGGGCGATGCTGACGCTGGGCCGCGTCGGCGCGGTTGTCGCCGGCATGCGCATCAGCGCCGAATACCTGCTCACGGCGTCGGTGTGGATCACGTGCGCGGGTGCTGCGCTGCTCTGGCTTGGCCACGGGTCTGCGATGGCCAGCGTTGCGGCGTTCGCGATCCTCGGGTTCGGTTACGGGCCGATCTATCCGACCGGCGTGGCCGTGCTCACCAGCCGGTTCCCGCACGCGGCCGGCCTCGCCACCAGTCAGATGGGCATCCTGGCGGCCATTGGCGGCGCGCTACTACCGTGGATTCAGGGCCTCGTGCTCGCGCACCGGCCGACCGCCGACAGCACGCTGCTGACGCTCGCCGTGTCGATCGCGATGATCGCGGCGTGGGAGTGGACGCGTCGCCTCGTCCATCGCGCGCCCGCCCGCTGATCGCAACGGCCGCGACGCACGACGGTGCGTCCAACTAGTGTTCTGCGCGAAGAGCGAGCTTATCGCGGCGTGGCGCTCACGGATTGGGGCGCGGCAGGCCCGGACTCGTCGGTCCCTGAGGCGACCCGCCGAACGGCGACGGCGTCCGCCCCGGCTGCTGCCCCGGCTGCTGTCCCGGCTGCTGTCCGGGCTGGGGTGTGCCGACGGCGCTGCGCGGCATGACGTCCTGCACCGTCACGATCCACTGGTTGTACTGCCGCCGGTTCTTGAAGACCCTGATGGATGCCGCCGAGCTTCGGCTCACCACCGCCGCGATGCCCCCCGACGGGCCGACGTTCGGCCCGTTCGGGCCGAGACTGCTGCTCGATCCGCTACCCGAGCCCGGCGGCATCGGGGGCCGCTGGTTCGGCGCGCCGCCAGGACCGGGCCGGTTGGGGAACCCCGGCGCGCCGGTCGTGGTGGTCATGCCCGGCTGGGCCTGCAGCTCGAGCGGCGAAAGCAGGCGGAAATCGCCGTTCGTGATGGGATCCTTGTACTTCTTGCGCAGGAACTTCTCTTTCAGCAGGACGTCGACGGTCGGCGGGAATGCGTTGGCGTACTTTCGCTGGTACAGCGCGACCGCGCGCGCATACTGCCCGGCGCGGAAGACCAGCTCGGCTTCCTTCTCGCGCTGCACCGCCTGTTTCCACACCGGCACCAGCATCGTCCAGACGATGCCCATGATGGCGATGCCGGCCAGCAGCACGGCCATGGCGTATCCGGCCTCGGGTGGCGATCGCCGGCAGTATTGACCCTCTAAATGCATGACGCTATTCTCGTTAGCGCTTTGAGGCCCATGATAGCACCCGCTCGTCTCCTGCCCTGCCGGCCGACGCCGGCCACCTTCTCGAGGCGGGCGCTCGTCGCCCTCGGGCTTTGTGCCGTGCTGGCCACGGTCGCCTGCGACAAAGTGCCGCTGACTGCGCCCACCGGTTCCACGGTGACGCTGTTCAGCAATACGACGATCGTTCCGGTCAATGGGACGGCGGATATCACCGCGACCGTGATCGAAGCGGGGGGCACGCAGGTGCAGAACGGCACCCTGGTGACCTTCTCCACCACCATCGGTCAGCTCGATCCCGCCGAAGCGCGGACGCGCGACGGCAAGGTCACCGTGCGGCTCGTCGCCGGGACGCGCTCCGGACGCGCCATCGTGCGCGCGTTTTCGGGAGGCGTCACCTCGGGCGATCTGTCGGTCGACATCGGCGGCGCGGCCGCAGGCTCGATCAACCTCAGCGCCAATCCGTCGAATGTGCCGGCGTCGGGCGGCACGAGCACCGTGTTCGCCGTCGTCTTCGACGTCGACGGCAACCGCTTGCCAGGCGTCGCGGTGTCGTTCACGTCGACCGCGGGCTCGTTGTCCTCGTCGGTGGTCGTCACCAACAGCCAGGGCGAGGCGACGACGACGATCACCACCAACCGCGACGCGGATGTCACCGCCTCCACCGGCGGCGCCGGCGGCACGGGTGCCACTGCGCCCGTCACCGCGACCGTGAAGATCACCGCATCGGCGCTGCCGACGGTGACCATCTCGGCCACCGGAACGCCAGTCGCCGACAGCCCGACGTCGTTCACCGTCACCGCTGCCGCGACGGCGCCCGCAACCGTACGCTCGGTCACGGTCGACTTCGGCGACGGCACGATCCAGACGTTCGGCAACGTGACGTCGGTGGCGCACACCTACCGCAGCAGCAACACCTTCACGGTGACCGCGACGGTCGAGGACACCAACGGCGGGCGCAGCACCGGATCGACGGTAGTCGTCGTGCAGTCGTCGGCACCGCTCATAACCCTGTCGGCAACCTCGCCGGTCAACGTCGGGGCCAATGCGACCTTTACCGTCACGCTCACCCAGAACCCCGGCAACGTCACGGTGCAGTCGGTGCGCTTCGAGTTCGGCGACGGGAACGTCCGAGACGAGCAGAGCCTGACGACGGTTCACATCTACGGGACCTCAGGCATCTTCACGGCAAGGGCCACGGTCCGCTTCACCAACGGGCGCACGGCGACAGGATCGACGGGCGTGCGGGTCAATTGAAGACGCTGCTCGACGCCGAGTCGCCAGGCGGGATCTTGGCGCGGCTCGATCGCCTGACGCCGTCGGCGCAGGCGCAGTAGGGCAAGAGGACGTGGCACAGATGCTGTGCCACGTCACCCGCACTCGCACCGCTCAGGGCGTCCACGGCTTCTGATCGACGAACGAGAGCGGATGCCCGCCGAGGTCCAGGAACGCGGCAGCCCGATGGACGCGCCAGCGCGTGTGCGTCGACCTGGCCAGGCGCGGCCCCGCGGCCGATGGCCCCGCGGTCGCGGACGCCGCGGCGGACGCGGTGCGGGTGTTCCTTCGGCGCTCGTATGGAGCAGGCCGTCGAAGCGCCGCGAAGCGGCGTCTCGCAAGCCGTGTGGAGGCGGTCAGACGTGGGCGCGCGCGATGCTGCGCGCGCCTGCTTGTCGCGCTGACTGCGGCCGGAGCACGGCTTGCCGGCCTGCGGAACGCATGTCAGGCGAGCGCGAAGCAGCGGCGGGCGCTCGCGACAGATGTGCGAGCGCCGAAGGAACACCCGCACCGCTCAGGGCGTCCACGCCTGGCGGAATCCAGTAGATCGCGCGTCGTCGGTCAACGAAGCCAACCGACGCGCAGACCACGGACCGCCCGCTTCCTAGAACTCGGAGTAGAGCGGCCCCTGGAGCGAGGCGCCCTCCGCCCCGCTCTTGACGTTGAAGATCCCGGGCTCCGCGGTCGGGTTCGTCGGGTCGGGCTCGGCCGGGATCGTCTGCCAACTGTCGCGCGATCGGCTGATCGGATCGACCGGCACCTCGCGCATGTACTGGTCGGTGACGAGCGCCTGCAGATCGGCCGGGTACTTGCCCTTGTCGGCGTAGTACTGGTCGATGGCGTCGCGCATGCGGAAGAGGTCTTCCTTCAGCGTCGCTTCGCGCGCCAGGTAGACCGCGTTGCGCGCGCCGACGGTGGCAAGCGAGGCCAGCACCGTGATGATCGCCATCACGATGACCAGCTCGATCAGCGTCCATCCCCGCTCGCCGCGGCGTTGCCGCACTCGGCTACCAGTCGACATACTTCGTGCCGTCGAGGGCGAGGCCCCCGCTCTTCGTGTACACATCGTAGACGCTCTGACCGCCCCAGCTCGTCGAATCCGAATCGTCCTGGTACGAGCGCATACCCCACTCCTGCGAGCGGGTCATCGGATCCATGGGGATCCGGCGCAGGAACTTCAGTTTCCGGCCGCTGGCGTCGCCGTTGGCGCGGACGCCCTCGACCAGCACCTCGAGCGTCGGCGGGTAGCCTTCCGCACCGGTCTTCAAGTCGGTCGCGGCGATCTGCTGCAGATCGGCGGCGTCCTTGTAGCGGTCGACGGCCGTGCGAATCTCCCGCAAGGCGCGACGGAGCTCGACTTCGCGCGTCCGCTGCACGGTGACCTTGGCGAGCGGCATCACCGCCGACGCCAGCACGAGCAGGACCACCGTCACGGCGAGCAGCTCGATGAGGCTGTAGCCGGCGTCTCCTGCCCGATGCCTCCGCGTGCGTCGCCCCAGCATCAGCTTCTACCGCACCCTCACCGTTGCCGGGATGAACGTCACCGGCACCGTACGGCCATCGGGCTGCGCGGTCACGCCGGTCAGCGTGAACGTGGCGGTCCCCGGTGCCACCGCGTCGAAGACCAACGCGGCCAGCAGGCCTGCGCCCGAGGCGCCGGTCTGATCCCCGGTCCGTGTCACCGAGATGTCGACGCGGCCGGCGTTGGCGTCGGTCTGCTGGTTGAAGGCCTGGGTGGCGCCACCCTGTTTGAAGAACGGGCCTTCCTGCACCGAGCGCACGCGAACCAGCGCCGGGTTGTAGGTCAAGGTGAGGCTCATCAGCGACAGCCGCGACGCGTTGGTGATGGCGAGCGGCACCGTGTACGGTCCGCCGCCGACGGTGAATTCCGGCCCCGGCGTCGTGATGCTGACCTGGGGCGTCGCCGCGGGCGGCGTTGCGGGCGCCGGTGGCTCGGGTACCGCCGGCGCGGGCTCTGCGGGCGCCGGGGGTGGCGTCGACGGCGGCGTGCCGGCGCCGCTGTTCGGCGGCACCGGATTCGGCGCCGACCCTGGCACCGACGAGGTGAACGCCGGCGACGGGGAGCTGAAGGCCGGCGGGTTCGGCGGCGGCGTGGCCGTCGCACCAGGCGGCGGCGGAGTGCCCGGCGGCTGAGCGGCCGGCGACACGCCCGGCGTCGACGTCACGCCGCCGCCCGACGTCGGTGTCGCGTTGGGCGGCAGCACTCCGGGGGGCGTGCCCGGCGTGGCGGCGGCCGGGACGTCGGCCGGCACTGCCGGGAGCGGGTCGGCGCCAATCACCGGCGCCGGCCCAGACAACCCGAGGTTCATCTGCGAGCCGATGTAGATCGGATTGAGGTGCTCCTGCGTCAGCTCGTGCGTCCGGACGATGCGCGGCGTCAGCAGGATCACGATGTCGGTCGAGAGGATCGTCTCCTCGGTGCCGCCGAGGATGTCCTTCAGGATGGGAATTTTCATCAGGCCGGGCACGCCGCGCAGCGTCTTCCGGTCCTCCTCGCGCACGAGCCCGGCGATCAGGTTCGACTCGCCCTCGCGCAGACGCATGCGCGTCTTCACCTTCCGCGACCCGAACGTCGGCAGACTCTGCCCGGCGACGTCGATCGAATTGCCGAGCGTGCTGTTCTCGATTTCGATCTCGAGAATGATCTCGTTCTCGAACGTCACCCGCGGCTTCATCTTCACGTTGACGCCGACGTTCTTGTAGGTGAACGACGAGATCGGAATCGTGTTGACGCCGCCAGCACCGAGCCCGCCGAACACGGTCGACGGCACCGGGATCTCGTCGCCGAGATTGAGCTCGAGATCGGCGCCCTCGGCGCCGCGCAGCTGCGGCTTGGCCAGCACGCGCGTGCGATTGTCGCTGGCCAGGAACTTCACGATGGCTTGCGGCACCGTCAAGTAGAAGTCCGCGGTGCTGATGCCCTGCGAGATCGTGTTCAGGTTGAAGGTAGAGCCACCCGTCGTCGTCCCGCCATCCTCGCCATCGGTGGGCGTCGTCGATCCGCCCGGGGCGCCCTCCGGCGAGAAGATGGCGCCGATCTGATACTGCGACAGGTTCAGCCCCAGTTCCTTGACTCGCGTGCGGTTCACCTCGAGCAGCTCGACGTCGATGATGATCTCGGCCCGCGGCCGGTCGTTGGCCTGGATCACCTTCTCGAGGATGTTGACGATGTTGGGGGTGCCGCGCACGGTGAGGGTGTTGGCGGTCTTGTTGACCGTCACCGCCGGCTGGATGGCCAGGCCCTGGATGCGCACGATCTGGTTGACGAGGTTGTAGATCTCCTGCGGATCGGCGTGCGACACGTAGAAGGTCCGGATGATCTGGTCCTCGTACTTCGTGCGCTGCTGGGCGTTGTCCTGGATGACCAGGATCGTGCGCTCGTTGATGACCTTGTACCAGAGCTGGTTGGCGGTCATCACCAGGCTCAGCGCCTGCTCCACCGTGACGCCGGTGACGTTCAACGTCGTCGGCTTGATCACCACCGACTGCGCTCCCTGCTCGATCACGACGTTGATGCCCGTGATGTCGCCGATGAACTTGAGGATGTCCTGGATCGCGGTGTTGGTGGCGAAGTTCAGGGTGAGCGGTGCCTTCGACGTCGGGTTCAGGATCGGCCCTTCGGACTGGCGCCTGGCCCGTTCGCGCATGGCCTCGATCTTGGCCGGCGTCCGCGACGCGTCCGCCTTCTCGCGCTGCTGCCGCTCGATCTCGCCGCGGCGCACGACCGCGTGCGAGTTGCCCGGCGCGTACTCGAGCACCTTGCGGTACTCGACGAGCGCATTCTCGAGCTCGCCCTTGCGATCGAGCTCGCGCGCCTTGTCCAGGTGCACGTTCGACGCCGTCTGCATCGCGCGCTCGAGGGCAATCTTGTAGTCGGGCCGATCCGGATCGGCCTGGACGGCGCGCGTGTAGTAGGCGACCGCAGAGTCCCAGTCGCCGGCGCGCGCGAACTCCTGGCCGCGCCGGAAGCTGCCGCTCGAGGCGCACCCCGACACGGCCACGGCGAGCAGCACCGCGGCAAGCGCCCCGGCGACGTGTGTGCGTCCTCGACTCATCGGCATTCGTTTCTCGTCCGAGCCCTTACGTTTCGACGTCGGCGCGCGCCCGGCGGACGGCGCGCCCGTCGCCTATTGTCCCAGCAGACTCCGCTATTGGCCCAACAAACGAATGGTCTGTCGCCCTCGGCCGTCCTGATATTCGATCTGCAGCGATTCCTCGCCGATCTGAACGATGCGATACCGGCCCTCGATTGTCGTGTTGACCTGGCCGTGCACCACCGTCTTGCCGTCGGTCAGCACCGCGATGCGGCCCTGGCCCGGCACGCCGGCGAGCACGCCGATGAACCGATACGGGATCGGCGGCAGCGGTGGCGGCGGTGGCGGGCCGACCGGCCCTACCGGAACCATCGGCTTCGGCGGAGTCCGGACGGCGGCGACCCCGCCCTCAGGCACCGGCGCCTGGGCGGCGCCCATCCGGAACGGATTGCGGCGAGGCGTCTGCGGATCCTCGACGGCGGCGGCGCGCGCGAGCGCGTCGAGACGCACGTCCATCGGGCGTGCCGCGGCCTTGCCCGTCACGCGTTCCCCCGCCGCCGGCATCGGGCCGGCCGGGATCACCGGAGTCGAGAGCGCGGGCACGAGCACGAACTGCACGACCGCGATGAGCACGACGCCGACGATGCCGAGCTGGATCCAGCGCCGGCGCTGCGCCGGATCCATCACGATCCCGCCTTGTAATAGGTGGCGAGCAGGACAGTCAAGGTCAGTGGCGCATTGGCCTCGCCTTGGATCAGCCCGATGCGCTCGATGACCACGAACTCGGTCGCGATCTCGAGCGTGTGGATGAAGCGGCGGACGTCGCGGTACTCGCCTTCGAGCACCATCGTCACGTTCATCCGCTCGAGCGCCGATTCGCGATCCACCTTGATCGAGATGGTGCGACTGTCGTAGTCGAGATTCGATTCGTCGGCCAGCGTCGCCAAGCGGCGGTAGGTGATCCGGCGCGCGCCTTCCTGCCCCTTGGGCAGCACGCTGTCGTAGAAGCGCGCCAGCTGCTGGGTGGCGCGCTCCTGCCCGGTGCGCATGGCGTCGACGTCGGCGAGATCGGCGGTGGCGCGGGCGCGAGCCATGGCCGCGTACTGCGCCCGCTGCTCGAGGGCGCCGGCGGACGACGTCCGCGGGTAGATCACGACCGCGTAGATCACGACGTTGAGCACGGCGGCGACTGCGATCGGCAGGATCAGCGATCGCTTCTCGGCGAAGATGCGCGCGGTGTCCATCATCGCGCCCCCTGCCGGCCGGGTGCGGACGGCGCCGAGGGGCCGGCTGGCGGCGGCGCCGGGGGCGGCGTGACGGACGCGTCGGAGCCGAGGTAGCGCCCGCTGACTTGCGTCTGGAACAGGCCCTCCTCGGTCACCATCTCCGACGCGACCTGGACGCCGTCGAAGCGCTTGGTGGCTTCGAGCCGCTCGATGAAGGTGTCGATCGCCTCGACGGTGCGGCCGAGCACGGTGAAGCGGACCGAGGCGCCGTCGGGGTCGATGTTCGGCGTGATCCCCGTCAGCATCACCGTCGGTGGCAGCGTCGCCTCGACGTCGTCGAACAGCGCCGTCCACGAGAAGGTGCGCGCGGCGATGATGGCGTTGGCTTCGGCGGCCTGGGCGCCGAGGCGCGCGAGGCCCTTGGCGTCGATGCGCGTTCGCGCCTCCGCGGCGCGGGCGATGAGCGCCCGCGCCTGCGTCTCGTCGCGGACGGCGTCGGCCTCCAGGCCGCCCTGGCGCCCCGAGAGGCGCAGGTATTCGCTGACGTTGAAGGCGGTGAACGCGATGACCAGCAGCGCCGCGCCCGCCAGCAGCCAGTGGACGAGGCGCTCGTTGTAGAACGGCCGGGTGGCGAGGTTGGTGCGCAGCATCGTCATCCCACCCGCTCGCGCAGCAGCACGCCGACGGACGCCGCGATCGCCGCGCGCTCGCCGCCGCCGGACGCACTCTCGGCCGCGATCCGCACCAGCGCGCGCGGATCGATCTCCACGACCGGCTGGCCGATTCGCTGCTCGAGGGCGCGTCCGAGGGCCTGGAGGTCGCCGAGGACGCCAGCGCCGACGTCGCGGGCGGCGACGATGGCCCGCGTCAGGCCCTGGCCGCTCAGGCGATCCTCGTAGTACATCGCGGTCTGGTGGCCGAGGTCGGCGAGCGTGCCCTCGCCTTCGACCGGCCGGTGGCGGAACAGGAGCAGCGCGCCGTCGCGGACGATGGCCATCGTGCTGGCGTCCGGCGTGACGTGCACCAGCAGCCAGTCGCCCCGGCCGGCACTCGCGTCGCCGGCGAGCAACAGATTCACCAGGTTGAACGTGGCCACGTCGACCAGGCCGACCTGCACGCCGGCGGCGGCCACCGCCTGTTCGTAGTCCTCGACGATGTCCTGCCGCGCCACGGTGACGACGTAATCGATGCCGGCGGCATCGGTCACACCCGGCGTCCACGAGACCTGCGCCAGCTCGAGCGGGAACGGCACCGCCTTGCGCACCTGCCAGCGTACCAGCTGCGCGAGGTCGTCGGCCTTGGCCGGCACCTTTTCGAAACGGACCACCGAGACCTTGGCTGTGCCGTCCGGCATCACCAGGGCCACCCGGCCGCGGCTGATCCCGACGGCGCGCAGGACGCGCTGCACCGCGGCGGCGACCGCGGCCTTGTCGGTCAGGTTGGGCGTCGTCGGCGACGGCGCGACAAGGCCGTCGGGCAGTCGCTCGGTGGCCTGCGCGGTCACGGCGGGCTCGCCGTCGACGGTGCCGAGAACCACGGCGGTCACGCGTCCGGCCCCGATCTCGATCGCCGCCGACGGCGGCGGCGAGGCGAACCAGGACCCGATTCGGCGGGCGGCCGGCCTGCGGCCGGCGATGTCGGTCTGACCGGAAAGAGTGTGGGCGGTCATTCGACGAACGTCACCTTGTTGATCTCCCGGAGCGTGGTGAGGCCGAGCATCGCCCGCTCGACCGCCGACTCGCGCAGGAAGCGCATGCCCTCATCACGGGCCGCCTTCTTGATCTCGGTGTTGGGGGCGCGCGCGAGAATCATGTCGCGGATGCGATCGGTCAGGTCGAGGAGCTCGCAGATCGCCATGCGGCCCTTGAAGCCGGTGCCGCCGCACTCGATGCAGCCGCTGCCCTCGTAGAACGTGTGCGTCCGGGCCAGGGACGGATCCATGCCCGACTCGAGGAGGACCGCCTCCTCCATCTTCACCGGGCGTTTGCAGTCCTTGCAGATGAGGCGCACGAGGCGTTGCGCCAGCACGCAGTTCAGCGCCGAAACGAACTGGTACGGCTCGACACCCATGTTGAGGAACCGGCCCAGCACGTCGATCTCGTTGTTGGCGTGGACCGTCGTGAACACGAGGTGGCCGGTCAGCGCCGACTGGATGGCGATCTGCGCCGTTTCGGGGTCGCGGATCTCGCCGACCATGATCTTGTCGGGGTCGTGGCGCAGGATCGAGCGCAGGCCGCGGGCGAACGTCAACCCCTTCTTTTCGTTGATCGGGATCTGCGTGATGCCACGCAGCTGATACTCGACCGGATCCTCGATGGTGACGATCTTGTCCTCGATCGACTTGATCTCGGAGAGCGCGGCGTAGAGCGTGGTCGTCTTGCCGGAGCCGGTCGGGCCGGTCACGAGCACCATGCCGTAGGGCTCGGCGATGTACTTGCGGAACCGCCGCAGCTCCTGCTCCGGGAAGCCGAGGATGTCGAGGCGCAGCTCGCGGAACTGCTCGCTGATCGACTCCTTGTCGAGGATGCGGATGACGGCGTCCTCGCCGTGCGCCGACGGCATGATCGAGACGCGGAAGTCGATGGTCTTGCCGCGCATGCGCAGCTTGAAGCGCCCATCCTGGGGCACCCGCTTCTCCGCGATGTCCAGCTCGGCCATCACCTTGATGCGCGAGATGATCGGCCCGGCGAACCGCTTGTCGATCGGCCGCATCGCGGGCTGGAGCACGCCATCGACCCGGTACTTCACGACGACGGCATCGTCCTGCGTCTCGATATGGATGTCGCTCG